>NZ_JABDWC010000006.1:0-314144 GCF_019685155.1 Rhizobium sp. NZLR1b | reverse complement strand
TGTGGCAGATGCCGGTCGCCTTGACCTCGACCAGCACTTCGCCGGCCTTCGGGCCGTCCAGCTGCACGGTCATCACTTCCAGCGGTTTTCCGGCCTGAACGGCAACGGCGGCGCGAACGTCCATCTTCACAATCTCCCTGGTAATTTATTGGGGCGACCTTGGCACGGTCGGCGAGCCGCGCTCAAGCGAAAACCGGCCGCCGGCCTTTTCCTCTCAGGCGAATTCCATGATCACGGCATCGACGGCCAGGCTTTCGCCGGCGGCGGCATTGATCTTCGAAATGACGAGATCGCGGTCGGCGCGCAGCACGTTTTCCATCTTCATCGCCTCGACGATCGCAAGCGTCTCCCCGGCCTTGACCTCCTGGCCCTCGGCAACCGCGATGGCGACGACGAGGCCGGGCATCGGGCAGAGCAGGAGTTTGGAGGTATCGGGCGGCAGCTTCACCGGCATCAGCTTGTCGAGTTCGGCATGACGCGGCGAAAAGACTTTGGCCGTCACCGAAAGCCCCTGCCAGTCGATGCGCAACCCGTTGAGGAGCGGGCGGATCTGCGCGGTGATATCGCGGCCGCCGACCTTGCCGCTCCAGACGGGATCGCCCGGTCTCCAATCGGTGACAACGCTGATGCTCTCGCCGTCGATCGCCCCCTCGACCGCCATGTCCATATCGAAAGGGATGGTGACGAGGCCATCGAGCAATCTTGCAGCGACGTAGTTGTCACCGATCTTGACCACCCAGTGCTCGCGCAGCGCGCCCGATGCGGCGCGCAGGCGATCGGCGAAATGCTCGCGCCGGTTCGTCTCGATCAGGCCGGCGGAAAGGGCTATGGCGGCAAGCGTGGCCTCTTCCTTGCGGTCCGGTTTCATCGGCGCGAAACCGTCGGGATATTCCTCGGCGATAAAGCCGGTAGACAGCCGGCCCTCGCGCCAGCGCGGATGTTTCATCAGCGCCGCCAGGAAGGGGACATTGTGCTCGATGCCATCGACGACGAAACCGTCGAGCGCCCGGCCCATGGCCTCGATCGCTTCGACCCGCGTCGGTGCCCAGGTGCAGAGCTTGGCGATCATCGGATCGTAATACATCGAGATCTCGGCGCCTTCGAAGACACCGGTATCGTTGCGGACGACGACATTGCCGGTCCGGCCTTCGGCCGGTGGGCGGTAGCGCGTCAGGCGGCCGATCGACGGCAGGAAGTTGCGGTAGGGGTCTTCGGCATAGAGCCGGCTTTCGATCGCCCAGCCGTCGAGCCTGATGTCTTCCTGGGTGAGGGGAAGTGGCTCCCCCGCTGCGACACGGATCATCTGTTCGACGAGATCGATGCCGGTGACGAGTTCGGTCACGGGATGTTCGACTTGCAGACGGGTGTTCATTTCGAGGAAATAGAAATTGCGGTCGCGGTCGACGATGAATTCGACGGTGCCGGCGCTCTGGTAATCGACCGCTCTCGCCAGCGCCACCGATTGTTCGCCCATCGCCTTGCGGGTTTTTTCGTCGAGGAAGGGCGAGGGCGCCTCTTCTGCTACTTTCTGGTTCCGCCGCTGGATCGAGCATTCGCGCTCGCCGAGATAGACGACGTTGCCATGCGCATCGGCCAGCACCTGGATCTCGATATGGCGCGGCTCGACGATGTATTTCTCGATGAAGACGCGGTTGTCGCCGAAGGAGCTCTTCGCCTCCGAGCGGGCGCGCTCGAAGCCGTCGCGCACCTCGCCATCATTCCAGGCAATGCGCATGCCCTTGCCGCCGCCGCCGGCCGATGCCTTGATCATGACGGGATAACCGATCCCGCCTGATATCACTTCCGCTTGGGCGGCATCCTCGATAACGCTGAGATGGCCGGGCACGGTGGACACGCCGGCGGCATTGGCGAATTTCTTCGATTCGATCTTGTCGCCCATCGCCATGATGGCCTTCGGCTTCGGGCCGATGAAGACGATGCCCTGCTTTTCCAGCTCAGCGCAGAAGGAGGCGCGCTCAGACAGGAAGCCGTAGCCCGGATGCACCGCCTCGGCGCCGGTTGCCTTGCAGGCGGCGACGATCTTTTCAGCAACCAGGTAGCTCTCGGAGGCTGCGGCCGGGCCGATATGAACGGCCTCGTCGGCCATCTCGACATGCAGAGCGTCCCGATCCGCATCCGAATAGACCGCAACGGTCAAAATACCCATGCGGCGCGCGGTCTTGATCACGCGGCAGGCGATTTCGCCGCGATTCGCGATCAGGATTTTCTTGAACATCGAGACTCCACCCAGAAATGCGTTCCGGAGTTTTACGCATAAAACACCGGAACGCACAATCAGGCTTGAGCAGCGTCAGGCGACAGCTGCCTGCGAGACGGGTTCCTCATCGACGATACGCAGCCAGCGGCTGCGCCGCGGTTCGGCATAGTCGCGCAACTGGACGGCGGCCATGATGCCGGCCCAGTGCGGATGATTGGCGCCGGGCAGCGTCGCTTGCTCGATCTGCTGGAGCACGCCGTATTCGACCGACGAGACGGGAATGACACCACCTTCGGCGACGCTTCTGAAGATGCGCATGGCAAAATCGACGTCCTGGCGGGTAATGCCCCGGCGATCGACGGCACGCGACAGCTTGTAGCCACCGATATTGTCGGTGATCGCCACACGGAGCTGGTCGAGGGCGAGCGCTCTCAATTCACCCGGGACAACGGTCGAAATCTCCATGACGTGGAGAATGAGCTCGAGTTCCAGCGCCGAGTTGACGACACCGGCGGTCGTGAACATGCGCATGATCCAGGCGACGTTGATTTCATCAAGCGAGCCTTGCGGATAGGTGTAATGGACGATGAAACCGGCGAACTGCTCGACGAAGAAAGCGTTCCAGGCAGCGCATTTCTCAGGGCAGGAATTGTTGAGCGCCAACATCGCCACGACATCGTCGGATGTCCGGATACCCTCCGGAAAAGCATGTTTGCGCAATAGCATTATATCTTCGGCCGTCAGCCGATGCTTGCCGGCCACCACACAGGCCGGAAAAGCGAGACGAAATTCGCTCATGTTTTAGCTCCAGGCTTCATCATGAAGCCGGAGACAGTTTTAGCGCCTGCGAATTGACGATCCCTCAAGAAGAGGAGTTAACCCGACATTCCCGGGGTGAGGAAGATTTTAACGATTGCGCCTGCAGCCGCTCGCGCCAGATGATGAAGAGACCTGATGCGACGATGATGAAGATGCCGATCCATTTGGAAAAGCTGGGGAAATCATTAAACAGCGCGTAGCCGAGAACGGTCGCCGAGATGATCTCGAAGTATTGGAACGGTGCAAGCAGCGACAGTGGTGCGAGGCGGAAAGCCCGGACGATGAGCATATGCGCATATCCCGAAATCGAGCCGAGGACGAGAAGCAGGACAAGACCGAGACCTGAGGCGGGCAGAGAGACGGCAAAATCGGCATTGCCGGAACTGCTTCCGACGAGAAGGGCCGCCGCCATGAAGACCGTTCCGCCGATGCCGGCCATCGTCTGCATGGTCAGCGGCGAATCGGCGTCACCGATGGCGCGGTTGAGGAACAGATAGAGCGAGAACAGAAAAGCGCAGGCGACCGGCAGCAGCGCCTTCAGGCCGAAAATCTCGTAACTCGGCTGAATGACGATCATCGCGCCGCCGAAACCGACGACGATTGCCATCCAGCGCCGCCAGCCGACCTTCTCCCCGAGGAACAGCGCCGACATGGCCGTCAGCATGAAGGGTTCGACGAAATAAATGGCGAAAACGTCGGCAAGCGGCATGTATTTGACGGCGACGAAGAAAAGCAGGCTCGCGCCACCGTGCAGCACGCCGCGCAGCAGGTTCATCCATGGCCGTTTTGCCGAAAGCGCCTTCAGCCCGAAAAGGGCAAAGAGAATCGGCAGGGTGCAGGCGATCTGGAAAAAGAATCGGTAGAAGGTCACCTGGCCCGGCGACATCGCCTCGAAGGTCGCCATGTATTTGGCGATCGCATCCATGATCGGCAGGATCAGCATGGCGCCGGACATGATCGCCATGCCCGGCAGGGAATTTTGATGGGCTGGATGCTCTGTCATGGTGGCCGGTTCTTGGCAGGGATGACGCCATCAACCATGAGAAGGCCGATCGATCAAGCAGAGCAACCGCAAATAGCTTCGAGGTGAAATCCAAATCGTCGCTTAGAAAGCGATTCCCAGAAGGGAAATGGTGCGGTCGAGAAGACTCGAACTTCCACGGGTTGCCCCACAGCGACCTCAACGCTGCGCGTCTACCAATTCCGCCACGACCGCATCGTGGTAGGTGCCGATTTGCGTCGGCGGGGCAGCATGTAGCAAAAGCATTTGGGGTGCACAAGGGCGATATGACAGTTTTTTTCAAAAGCGGTCACAGCATTTGAATTGCCCCCGAAACGGGTCCATATAGCTGTCCTGCCGCCCCCTTTTTCAGGCATTTCGGGGACAGCGGCAAGGAATGGCCATGCTTCGCACCGATCTCGAATTCTCCATGCTCCCGAATCTCGGCACCCGCCCGGTGCGTTGGCGCATCGCCGATGGCCTCGTTCCCTATGCGGAGGCTGTGGAGACAATGGAGCGCGAGGTGGCGGCGATATCAGATGGCGGCGACGAACTCGTCTGGCTCGTCGAACATCCGCCGCTCTATACCGCCGGCACCAGCGCCAATGCCAGGGATCTCGTCCAGCCAGACCGTTTTCCGGTTTTTGCGACGGGGCGAGGCGGTGAATATACCTATCATGGGCCTGGCCAGCGCGTCGCCTATGTGATGCTCGACCTGAAGCGCAGACGCCAGGACGTGCGCGCCTTCGTCACCGCGCTTGAAGATGTCGTCATCCGCACGCTCGACATGATGAATGTGCGCGGCGAGCGACGTGAAGATCGCGTCGGCGTCTGGGTGCGCCGGCCGCAAAAGCCATTGCTTCCCGATGGGACAATGGCAGAGGACAAGATCGCCGCCCTCGGCATAAGGCTGCGGAAATGGGTGACTTTCCACGGACTGTCGCTCAACGTCGATCCCGATCTCGATCATTTCGGCGGCATCGTGCCCTGCGGGATTTCAGCCTATGGCGTCACCAGCCTCGTCGATCTTGGCTTGCTGGTGATGATGGCTGATGTCGATATCCGGCTGCGCACCGCCTTCGAGGCGGTTTTCGGCGAAACGACGAGCGAAAACTGACCTTTCGCGACGGCAATTTGGTGCCTTTCACCGCCGCTAGATTCTGCAGTGAGGATCGGCAAGGTAAGAACGTCCGCAACGAAAGCTTTAACTTATTATTAGCGCTGCCGCATGTATATGACACCATAATCTCGTGATGCGGAAGTCTTTGCAAATAATGAAAAAACAGGCAGTGGCAAGCTGGTCATTCTTCGACGTGTATTTCGTTCTCGACATTCTCGAGAAAGTCCTCATCGGCTATTTCTTCGCTGCGATCGTCATGCGAATGCTGCCGCAGATGCAGGACAACAGGGCGATTATTGACGGCCTGCTGCTGGTCTCCGAGGCGGCCGCCACCTTCCTTATCCTGACGCGCCGGCCGACGAGAAATGCGTCGCTGCGCCTGTTTGACTGGATGGTCACCGCCATCGGCACGCTCTTCCCGCTGCTCGCCTCACCCTCCGCGACAGAGCCGCTTGCGCCGCTCGCACTCTGCGGCACGGTGTTGGCACTCGGTTTCGTGCTGCAGATATCGGCAAAGCTGTCATTGCGGCGAAGCTTCGGCCTGCTGCCGGCCAATCGCGGTATTAAGATTGGCGGACCCTACAAGTTTGTCCGTCATCCGATGTATGCGGGTTATCTGATGGCACATATCGGATTCTTCATGGCTCATCCGAGCCTTTGGAATTTTGCCATCTATGCAACGGCGCTTGCCGCACAATGTTTCCGCCTCTTGGCGGAGGAGCGTCTGCTCCAGCAGGATCCTGCTTATACGACCTTCATGGCCACGACCCGCTATCGGCTGGTTCCATTCGTGTTCTAAGACGACAGAGAGCGAAATGAAAAAGAGAAGGGCCGGATTCCGGCCCTTTCTTTTGTTTGGATCAATGCGTCGCGCGGCATGCGTCGGTGCGAGAGGCGCCGCTGTCGGCACCCTTGGTGTGGGAGCCGCTCGGGCCAATCATGCTGTGGCATGGGGGCAGGGCGTTGATGCTCGCCGTTGCGGTCTTGTCGACGGCAGGGGCCGCCATCGCGCTCGGGGCGAAGCCGTCGCTATCATTGGTATAATCGCTGGAATAGGCCGCGGCCTTGCGGTTGGTGTAGTGAACGGGGGCCGGCTTCGACATCGGGCTCTGTGAAAAACCGTCGCTATCGTTGGTATAGTCGTCGGAATATGTCGGCTGGGCGAAGGCAGCGCCTGCAAGGCTGACGGCGAACAGTGACGCGGCAAGGGCAAATTTGATGCGCATGGGTCTATCTCCTCAATCTGCTGTTGAATTTCACAACATAACTAACCCTCGGCAGCTGCGAGTTCGCGCCCCAATTCAGGCAATTTTGTGATAAATTGACGGCGTGGCCGCGACCTTTTGTCCAAATGAAATCACAGTGTTGTCAATGAAATTGACGTTCTTGTTACACAAGCCGCCTAAGCAAAAGGTCTAAATTGCGATGCAATCTGAAATTGTTAACTTTTGGTAATGTTGGCCGACTGAAATTTTGACAGGGGCGGCCGGGAGGCATCGATGCCTCCCGCATGACTTCCGTATCTTGGTGCGCGATTAGTCCTCGTTCGGGATATGCGCGTCGACACCGGTCAGCTGCAATTTGTTGCGGACATGGTGGACACCGTCGACCGAAAGCGCACCGAGCTCGACCTTACGGGCGATGCCGATCGTTTCCACCGAACCTTCCAGGGTGACGACGTGTCCGTCGGCATGAACCTCAATGCTATTGATGTCGACCTCGGGAATATTTTCGAGATTGTCGTTCACCCGTGCTTCGAGGTCGTCGCTTTCATCGCGGTCGATGGTATCGGCGCGGAGCGAATCCTTCAAGCGGTTCTCGTTGCCGTCTGCATCCGTGCCGTCGATCCGGAAGCCTTTGTTGGGATCGCTGTCGAAATTTGCCGCGGTCTCGCCATAGGGGCGGTTGGCCGGGTCGGCGCCGGTGGCGTCGGCATAGGGCCAGCCGTCGTCGAGATTGCGTTCCTCGAGGTCGCGATAATCTTCCTCCCGGGAAAGCTCAGGCTTCTCCCGGGAAAACTGGGTCTTGTCACCGATCCTTGCCATTGCAGTCGCTCCTTTTTCGCTGAGGGGGTTTCTCTGCGGGGCGGTCTCTGCGGGAAACGCCGGCAGTGGCGAATGGTTCGGTGCAGGTGGCGATTTGTCAGGCTTCATTGTCAGGCTTGATTGTCAGATTGGTGCCTTCTCCCATTTTTTCACGAGACGGTCGCGTTTCAGCCGCGAGAGGCGCTGCAGCCAGAAAATGCCGTCGAGCTGGTCGACCTCGTGCTGGATGCAGATGGCGTGGAAATCTTCGGCTGCTTCCTCGTGCACGATGCCCTCGGCATTCTGGTAACGGAAGCGGATCGCGCGCGGGCGTGTGACCTCTTCAGTGGCGCCGGGCATGGAGACGCTGCCTTCTGCATGGCGCATCGTCTCCTTCGAGAACCAGGTGATCTCCGGGTTGATGTAGAGCCGCACGCCGTCCGTCTTGTCGAGCTCCAGCACAGTAACACGGCTGAAGACGCCGATATGGGCGGCGGTGATGCCGACGCCGGGCGCCGCCCGCATCGTCGCCACCAAGTCGTCGACAAGCGCGGCGAGCGACGAATCGAAGGCTGTCACCGGCGCGCAGACGGTCTTCAGACCAGGATGCTGATAGCGCAGAATCGGACGGAGGGGCATGGGGCAGGCTTTCTTTACTTGGATGGGGCTTGGCCGGGGTTTGGACAGGTGGCGAAACTATCGCCGGCCGTAGGCATTGTCATCAAGAGGCAGGTTTGCGGCTTTACGGCAGGGATGCTTTGGGCTAGCAGAAGCCATGAATCCCACCGCGGAAGCCGCGCGCGGGACTGGCTTATGTGATTGTTGACAATGTGTTTTCGGCCGACATTTGCGAATGTGGCGCTGTAGTCGTTGAAATTCGAACCAGATGCGAGGGCGGCAGATGACGACGACCGATGGGGAAGACCGCATCCGCAGGCGTCCCGAGGACGAGGAAGCCGATATCTACGACGAGGACGGCAATGTCCGCAGCGATTTCCTGGCGCTGGTCGGCGCCGCGATCGCCGACCGCGACACGTTGTTCCTGCGCCAGAATGTTGCCCGCCTGCATGAATCTGAGATAGGCGACCTGCTGGAAGCGATCCAGCCGGATCAGCGCCTGGCGCTGGTGCGCCTGCTTGGCGACGATTTCGACATGACTGCGTTGACCGAGGTCGACGAGGCGATCCGCCGCGAGATCGTCGACCAGATGCCGAACGAGCAGATCGCCGCCGCGATTGGCGATCTCGATTCGGACGATGCCGTCTACATTCTCGAAGATCTCGACAAGGAAGACCGGGAAGAGATCCTCGCTCAGCTGCCGTTTACCGAGCGGGTCAGGCTGCGTCGGGCGCTCGACTATCCCGAAAGCTCGGCCGGGCGCCGCATGCAGACGGAATTCGTCGCTGTGCCGCCGTTCTGGACGGTCGGCCAGACGATCGACTACATGCGCGACGAAGAGGATCTTCCCTATTCCTTCTCGCAGATCTTCGTCATCGATCCGACCTTCAAGCTGCTCGGCGCCGTCGCTCTCGACCAGATCCTGCGTACCAAGCGGCAGACGAAGATCGAGCAGATCATGCGCGAGACCAACCATCCGGTTCCGGCCGAGACGGACCAGGAGGAGGCCGCCCAGCTGTTCGAACAGTATGACCTTCTGTCGGCCGCCGTCGTCGACGAGAACGGCCGGCTGGTCGGCGTGCTGACCATCGACGACGTCGTCGACGTCATCCACGAGGAGGCGGACGAGGACATCAAGCGCCTTGGCGGCGTCGGCGACGAAGAGCTGTCGGACAATGTGCTTTCGACGGCGCGTTCGCGTTTTCTGTGGCTCTTGATCAACCTCGGCACGGCAATGCTGTCGGCCAGCGTCATCGGCCTGTTCGACGCCTCGATCGAGAAGATGATCGCACTTGCGGTGCTGATGCCGATCGTCGCCTCGATGGGCGGCAATGCCGGCACGCAGACGATGACGGTGACGGTGCGCGCGCTCGCCACCCGCGATCTCGACATCTACAATGCCGGCCGCATCATCCGCAGGGAGGCCGGCGTCGGCATCCTCAACGGCATCGTCTTCGCGACGATCATGGGCATGATCGCCGGCACCTGGTTCCACGACTATCAGCTCGGCGGGGTGATCGCGGCGGCGATGATCATCAATCTGATGGCGGCGGCGCTTGCCGGTATTCTGCTGCCGTTGCTGCTCGATAAGGTGGGGGCCGACCCGGCGATCGCGTCGTCGGTCTTCGTGACGACGGTGACCGACTGTACCGGCTTCTTCGCCTTTCTCGGCATCGCCACTTGGTGGTTCGGCATCTGAACGGTCTGATGAAATTGACTATTACGTAAAAGTCAATATTATTGCCGGTTCATGACGGGGAACCCATGCTGGTGAACAAATATTATAGCATAACGGAGCTGACGCGCGAATTCGGGGTCTCGACGCGCACGCTTCGCTTCTACGAAGACGAGGGACTGATTCATCCGGAGCGGCGAGGGCGCACCCGTCTCTTTCGCCAGGCCGACCGACGGCTCATCGGCGAAATTCTGCGCGGCCGGCGCATCGGGTTCACCATCGCAGAGATCCGCGAGATCATCCAGGTCTACAAGGAGCCGCCGGGCGAGCTCGGTCAATTGAAGCTGCTGATGAAACGCGTCGACGAGAAGCGCGACGATCTGCGCCAGAAGCGCAAGGATATCGACGACACGCTGGTGGAACTCGACAATATCGAAGAGGCCTGCCTCGGTCGCCTCGCCGAGATCGGCGTCACCACCTGAGCGGAATGAGACTTATTCCGCTTCGGCGCTGCATTCGGCGGCGATGGTCTGCACCCGCTCGTCATTCTGTATATCGATCGCGCCCGCCTGCAGCGGCGTGAACAGGGCTTGAGCCTGCAATTTCTCCAGCGTGCATTGGCAAAAGCTGTGGCAGAGCGCTTCACCCTGCTGCATGACGCAAGAGGCGTTGCATTGCTTTAGGTAAGTCGCGACCGGATCCGGCGCCTGCGGCGGGACGACGAGGGAAAGCCCGTAGGCGATGGCGATCAACACCGGCTGGTGAATGAGGTAGAAAGCAAGGCTGTGGCGGCCAAGCCTTGCCGGCCACCATGAACCGGTGCCGATGGCGGCAAGCCGATGCAGCAGTCTGGTTCTGATGCCGATCGAGGCGAAACTCAATCCAGCAAGAAAGGGCGTTGCCCAGGGAAACAGCGGCACATAGTCGTTGGACCGTTCCGGCATCGCCGCAAGGCCGATCCAGGCGAGATATCTGGGATCGAAGAAGGATGAGCGAAGCAGGCCGGGTGTGCCGAAATTATCGGTAAGCCAGGCAGCAATGAGCGCCACCGTCGCGACGAGCGTGACGGCGAGCGGCAATCTGATAAAGACGATGCCGATCAGCGTCAGCACCGCGATGCAGTGCAAGATGCCGAAATAGATCCACTCGTTCGGCATCGCGATGCGCGTGGCGGTCGAGATGACGGCGGCTCCCGCGGCAATCATGCCGAAACGCTTCCAGAAGGCGGGCCAGCGGACCTCGGGTTTGCTCGAGAGCACCAGGCTGATGCCGACGATGAAGATAAACGTCGTGGCGATCGCCCGGGCATAGATCTTCAGCCAGCCTGTCTCGGCCGTGCCCGGCGCGAGATAGCCCATGAACTCCATATCCCAGCTGAAATGATAGCTCGCCATGGCGATCAGCGCGAGACCGCGCGACGTGTCCAATAGGCCGATGCGCGGCGGCTTTACCGCCGCATCGGCTTGCGTTGCCGGCAATGTCATTAAAGTCCCTCGGGCAAATCACGTCCGTCGCTCGACGGCATGTCGCGGCCAAACGCGGAAAGGTGGAAATTCGACGGCGGGCCGGCATCCATGATCGCCAACCGCGCCTGCGAAAAGAATTGCCGCCGTGTCAGAACGAAGATGACGATCGCCGTCGTCAGCATGAAGACATAAGGGTTGATGAACCAGCCGAGATAACCGATCGACAGGAAGATCGCCCTGAGGCCTTCGTTGAAATTGCTGCCGGCAATGACATTCATGCGGATGACGCGTTCGGCGGCCCGCTCGGCGGCGATGACGTCGCGTTCGGTATCGCGCAGCATCGGGATCGAGCCGAACAGAATGGTGCAGTAGTTGAACAACCGATAGGACCAGCCGAACTTGAAGAAGGCGTAGCCGAACAGCACTGCCAGCCCGCCGACCTTCATCTCGAAAACGGCATGGCCGCCATGCAAGACGAAGGGCAGGTCGGCGAAGACGGCGTCGACCTTCTCCGTCGCCCCGAGCAGCGCAAAGCAACTGCCCAATGCGAAGATCGAGGTCGAAGCGAAGAAGGCGGTGCCGTTCTGCAGGCCTGCCATGATCTGCGTGTCGATCATCTTCAGGTCGCGGCGCAGCGAGTTATAGATCCATTCCCGCCGCCGTTCGATCATCGCATGGGTGAGGCTGGTGCGTCCGAAGAAGGTGCGGCCATGCAGCAGCCAGGAATAGCCCATCCAGACACAGGCAAAGAAGGCCAGAGCGATATAGTCCGCCGTCGTCATCAGTGATTCAGTCTCCGCATGAAGTGCGGCCACCTTACATATGCATCGAAATGCTGCAATGACTGGTAAGGCGGGCCTCATCGTTTTAGTGTTCAGCCGCAATGTCGCACCGGCTCCATGCGATGTCGGTGTGCCGCATGGATTGAAAACCGGCATCGCTTAAGCTTGCATCCTCGTAATCAGAAGGCGCATCCATGTTTCTCTCGGTATTCGATGTCTTCAAGATCGGTGTCGGGCCGTCGAGCTCGCACACGATGGGTCCGATGTCGGCGGCCAACCGGTTTCTCGACCTGATCCTGTCGGACGAATGGCCGCGCCCATCCTCAGGCGCCCAGGTCGTCGCGATCAAGGTCAGCCTGCACGGCTCGCTTGCCCATACCGGCATCGGCCACGGCACCGGCAGGGCGGTCATTCTCGGCCTGATGGGCGAGGCGCCCGACAGCGTCGATCCCGACAAAATGGACGGCATCGTCGACACGGTGGAGCGCACCGGCCGCATCACGCCGGAGGGGCATCCCGCCTATCAGTTCCAGCCGAAGACCGACCTGATCTTCGACAAGAAACAGCCGCTGCCCGGTCATGCCAACGGCATGGTCTTTTCCGCCTATGACAGGGACGGCCGGCTGCTCGTCAAGCGTATCTATTATTCGGTTGGCGGCGGCTTCGTCGTCACCGACACCGAGCTGGAGCAGATGCGGGCGAAGAAGAACGCGGCCGGCGGCACGCGCGTGCCCTATCCCTTCGCCACCGCAAAACAGATGCTCGAGATGGCGGAGCGCTCAGGACTGTCGATCGCCCAGATGAAGCGGGCAAACGAGCAGAGCCAGCGCAGCCAGGAGGAGCTCGATCAGGGGCTCGACCGCATCTGGGAGGCGATGCGCTCCTGTATCGAGCGCGGCCTCAAGGTCGATGGCATCATGCCGGGCGGCCTCAACGTCAAGCGCCGCGCCCGCAGGATTCACGACAAGCTGGAAGAGGAGTGGCGCAGCAACCGCGTCAACCCGCTGCTCGCCAACGACTGGCTGAGCGTCTATGCGATGGCCGTCAACGAGGAGAATGCCGCCGGCGGGCGCGTCGTCACGGCGCCGACCAACGGTGCGGCCGGCGTCATCCCGGCGACGATCCGCTACTACGAGCATTTCCACGAGGACTGGGATCAAAACGGCATCCGCGATTACCTGCTGACGGCTGCGGCCATCGGCGGCATCATCAAGCACAATGCCTCGATCTCGGGCGCAGAGGTCGGTTGTCAGGGCGAAGTCGGCTCGGCAGCGGCAATGGCGGCCGCAGGCCTTGCCGCCGTCATGGGCGGCACGCCGGAGCAGATCGAGAACGCCGCCGAGATCGCCCTCGAACATCATCTTGGCATGACCTGCGATCCGGTTGCGGGCCTGGTGCAGGTTCCCTGCATCGAGCGCAACGCACTCGGGGCCGTCAAGGCGGTGACCGCAGCGTCACTCGCCGTCAAGGGCGACGGCCAGCACTTCGTGCCGCTCGATGCCTGTATCGAGACGATGCGCCAGACCGGCCACGACATGAGCGAGAAGTACAAGGAAACCTCGACCGGCGGCCTTGCCGTCAACGTGGTCGAGTGCTGAGTTTGTGGACGCGTGATGCTTCTTGCTTGACGCCCGCTGCCAAAAGGATTTCAACGGCGGCATGGCATTGCATCTCATCAAACTCTGCGTCGGCGCCGACTCGATAGACGATCTGCGCGAATGGGTGGCGGAACGCTCGCTGCGCGCCATCGCCGCCGGGCTCGAGCCGCATTCGGTGCACACGACGCGCATGGCGCCGAAACGCATGGACGAGCTGCTTGACGGCGGCTCGCTCTATTGGGTGATCAAAGGCCAGGTGCAGGCGCGGCAGAGGCTGCTCGACATCGAGACCTTCACTGATGGCGAGGGTATTTCGCGTTGCCGCCTGATGCTGGGCCCGGAGGTCATCGAGACGGCCGTGCAGCCGAAGCGTCCCTTCCAGGGCTGGCGTTATTACACTGAGGATGACGTGCCGCGCGACCTGATGAGCCTTGGGGCAGGCATTGTCGAAATGCCCGCGGACCTGCGCCGCGAGCTGACGGAACTTGGTCTGCTCTAACGTCTGTCGCCCAAAAACGCGTCCTGGTTCTGGGCTACACTACCAAGCTTCAACGCAGGCGCAGCTGCACCGGCACACTGCCGTCCTGCGAGGTCACATGCAGATGGATGCGGGCCTCGGGCTGCGAATAGCGCCAGGCGCGGGCACCATGGCTAAGCAGCAGATTGATGAGATCGCGGGTCTTTGGAGACTTCGCCTTCGGACGCTGCAGGCCCATTTCGGCCAGCCGCAACGCAGCCTCGTGCAACGGATGCAGCGATGAGCGCCCCTTGGCCGGCATGCGGCGGTCTGAAGGCATTCCCGGAACATTCTCATTGATTGCCATTGTTTTCCCCGTACGCAACACTGATCGAGTTCAAGAACGGTGGCCGGAAACGCAAACACCGATTCCGGCCATTACCGATGCCGCCGGCCATCTTGCAGGCAGCATCGAATAGCTCATTGGGCAGCCGCCCAGCACTTGATTCCGGCCTTCTTCAAGGCCTTGCAGGCATTGACCGCATCGCGCTGGTCGTCGAAACCACCGAAGCGAGCGCGATAGAGCTGGTCACCGCCAGCGGCATAGGCGACGGCGAAAGGCTTTGCCGAGGCCAGCGCCTTGCCGCCCTTGCTCTTGGCGCTTTCCAGGAGATCCATGGCCATCTGCCGGCTCGGCGAGACGCCGACCTGCACGACCCAGCCGGCCGGGCCATTGTCGGTTGAAGCGGCACTGGTCGAGGTCGGCGTGGTCGAAGCGGTGGTGACATTGTCGACCGCCGTATCTTCCCGTTCCTGCGGCAAGGCAGCGGGTGCCGGTTTCGGCACGGCGAGCGATGCTTGCTGCTTGATGGTCGTGGTCTTGACCTTGGTCGGCGCCGGCATTGGCTGGGCTACCAGCGGGTTGTCGGATTTCGCCTGAGCCGTCTCGACATAAGCGACCTCGGTCTCGGCGACCTGATAACGGGCATCCGGCAGCGGGCCCTTGTGCGGCAGGCTGAGATCGGCGGCAGCGGCCGAAACCGGCGGCTGCGCTGCGGTGATCACCTTGGCCATTTGCGGCTGGGCCTTCTGCTGGACCTTCTGTGGCATGACCGGAGCAGGTGTCTCGATCATCGCCGGGGCAGGGGCCGCCTCTGCGATCAGGGCCGACGACCCGCCGCGGCTCGATGCCTTCGGCAGGTAGGTGGCGATCAGATTGCGCATCTGGGTATCGCGGGCAGGCGTCGAAGCGCCGCCGAGCACGACACCGACGATCGACTTGCCGTCGACCTGCACCGAACTGACCAGATTGAAGCCGGCAGCGCGGGTATAACCGGTTTTGATGCCGTCGACGCCACGCACGGAGCCGACAAGGCGGTTGTGGCTGCGGATCGTGCGGCTGCCGAACTTGAAGGCGCGGGTGGAGAAATAGCCGTAATATTGCGGGAAATGCTGCCGAAGGGCGATGCCGAGGCGGGCCTGGTCGCGCGCCGTCGTCATCTGCGCGGTATTCGGCAGGCCGTTGGCATTGCGATAGGTGGTGCGTGTCATGCCGAGCGCATGCGCCTTGGCGGTCATCAACTGGGCGAAACGATCCTCGCTGCCGCCGCCGAGCATTTCGCCGAGCGCCGTTGCGGCATCATTGGCCGACAGGGTGACGAGGCCGAGAATGCCTTGCTCGACGGTGATCGTGCCGCCGGCGCGAACACCGAGCTTGGTCGGCGCCTGGGCTGCCGCATGAGCGGAGAAGGGAACCGGCGTATCGAGACGGATACGACCCTGCTCCAGCGCCTCGAAGGTCATGTAGATGGTCATCATCTTGGTCAGGGAGGCGGGGTATTGCAGCCGATCGGCATTCTCGCTGTAGAGAACGTTACCGGTCTTGGCGTCGACGACGATGCCTGCATATTTCGAATTCGCCGCCTCAGCTTCGGCGCTTACCGAATCGACCAGGACGATCGTGACGGCCACCGAAAGGATCGCCAGCAGCTTGGCGAAAAAGCTGCCGGATCGGGACGATGGTACGGGGGAGACTGACCTTGACACTATTCCACTCTTCGCTTGCATTTCAGATATTTGGCACTTCAACTATCGGCAGTAACCGCACACCTCCCACCGTACAGCCCGTCTTCAAAATCTACCGATTGGGCGTTACCAATCCGTTTATGATGAATCGTTTATTTCGCTGTCCGGGGAGCATTTTAGGGACTTGTCGCAGAACGGTTCACAAGACGCGCGTCCACAAAGGTGCGGATAGCGGCATCAATATGGTCCCAGTCGTCGAGATGGCTGCTTGAGAAGCGGTAGAGAACGCTGAGATCCCTGCCAACCTTGATATCGCGCTGACAATCCCCGCTCGAAGCCTTGTCGGGGACGGAAGGCAACAGGCAGCGCACGACGTAATCCGGCCCGCCCTTGACGGGCGCCGTCAGCAGCACCTCGTCGCCGTAACCGGCGTCGGCGCGAAGACGGTGCAGCGTCAGGCCGTCGCGGAAGGGTGCGGCCGGTCCTTCGAGCAGATGCGAATAGATCGGCTCCAGCCGCCCGGACATGTCGCGCGACATTGTGCTCTGGGTAATCTGCAGGAAGATCAGGCCGGAGGATTGGGCGACATCGTCGAATCGAAGGTGGTTTTCCTTGCCGTAGCCCTGCATATCAGGCCAGGCGAGATAGAGATCGACACGCTCGGCCGCACCGTCATGCCTTTGACTCGGGAAGCGGATGGCATTCTCGGGGAATTTCACGGTATCGCGGCCGATGGCCAGCGTGATCTCGACCGTACTGTCGGTGTTGCCGGCAAGCGAGATATGCCGGCCGAACCAACGGCCGCCGATGCTGATGGCAACCGTCAGGACCGCCAGGACGGCAATCACCGCCATCGTGCGGAGCAGAAAGCCCATGGAAAAAAGCGGCTGCTCGTCGGGTGCGCTGCGCGCGGCATGGCTCATGGCGGTTCTTCGTGTTTCGGTCCGCCGCAGGAGGAACATGAGCCGCCGGTGCCGATGATGAGTCTGATCGGCATGATCGGACTGGCACGGTTAATAATTCGCTAAGATTTCAGGGGTGTGGGTCGCCTGGGGACGAATGCCTGTCCCAAAAAAGAGCGAGCCGTTCCCGGGACAGCGGGAACGGCTCTTGGGCGCCGGTCGGGACGGGATGCGGGGACTGACCGGGCGCAGACTATTCTTACTTGACGCTACCAACCGCGACAGTGCGGCCGTCCTGGAGCTTCGACCAGCGGGCCGGATCGTCGGCGGACTGGCGCTTCAGGTAGGTGTATTCGGTATCCGACCACAGCAGCACCTTGTTGCGCATGTTGTCGAGGATGAAGTCGCCGTGATCGGTGCGGACCGTCAGCACGGCATGGCCTTCGCCGTTCGGCTGCAGCACGACGGTGATCAGCGTGTCGGATGGCGAGAAGCCGTCTTCGATCAGCATCTTGCGCTTCAGCAGGGCATAATCCTCACAGTCGCCGACAGTTGTCGGATAGGCCCAGCGTTCTTCGACGCCGTAAATCTGTTCATCCGTCTCCGGCTGGATCGTCGAATTGACGGTGTAATTGACCTTGAGAATTTCTTTCCAGCGATCCTCGGTGAGGATGGTCGGCCCGGCATCGCCGCCGGCAAAGGCACATTCCGTCGGATTCGCCTTGCAGAATTCATAGTGCCCGATCGGCGGGCTGGCATTGCCCGCCAGGGCCATGCTGGCGGGCATCGCCTGTCCCGAACCCGCCATTGCCATCATGAGGGCACCGGCCAGAAGACCGCCTTTCAGGATGTTTGCAGTTGTCATTGCCGTCTCCCCGTAAGTTGAGGCGACAATGACACGGACGTTTTTATCTCACGGAAAATTGCGTAATAGAATTAAATGCTTAGTTGATTCAAATGCCAAGAAAACTTGACTAAAAACAATCTCGAATGCGCCTAAAATTCGACGCGCATTTGTCTCGAAATCGATTAAAATTATAATTCCTGCAACAAGGCTTTTCACCCGCGAAAAGCTTGCATTGCCGTCCTGGCGTTAAGGATTTTCGTTGAGCCGGGTAAAGGCAGATTGCGGTCCTGCGGCGCGCAGCCGGTCGGCAATGCCGGCGGAATCGGCCGATTCGACCCGCTCGAAAGCAGACTGTCGCTCGGATTTCAGATTCCGGCGGAAAAATTATTTTTGATGGAGATGGCGAAATCGATCGGTGGCGGCGACGATCGCGGCGCTCATCGCGGGATTTGCGGTGGAATGGGCAGCATGCGGAAGAATCTGCAGCTCGCTTTGCGGCCAGGCGCGGGCCAGTTCCCAGGCGGTCACCAGCGGGGCCTCGATATCGAACCGTCCCTGCAGCAGGATCGCTGGAATGCCTGTCAGCCGTTCAACGTTGTTCAAAAGCTGGCCGTCCTCCAGCCAGGCGCCATTGGTAAAATAGTGGGTGATGATGCGGGCACGCGTCAGCATATAGGCCGGATCGGCCCAGCGGCGCGGCAGGCCTTCAGGATCGGCGAGCAGGATGGAAGCCGCTTCCCAGTCATGCCAGTCGCGCGCCGCTTTCACGCGCGTCTCGGAGTTGGGATGGTTGAGCAGATGATGATAGGCGGCAACCATGTCCTGATCTTGCCCCTGGCTGCCTGAGCAAGCCGCCTGGCGAAAACGGTGCCATTCTTCCGGGAAAAGCGGCGCCATGCCGCGATAGAGCCAGTCGATTTCCGAGCGCCTTGTGGTGGTCACACCTGCGAGGACGACCGCCGAGACGCGCTGCGGATGGGTTTCGGCATAGGCGAGAGCCAGCGTCGCTCCCCAGGAATTGCCGAAAACGAGCCAGGTGTCGATGCCGAAGAAGACCCGCAGCCGTTCGATATCGGCAACACTATGCCAGGTGGTGTTGAGGGAGAGATCGGTTTCGGGATCGGCAGCGCTCGGCAGGCTGCGGCCGCAATTGCGCTGATCGAACAAAATGATTCGGTAGGCATCGGGATCGAAATGGCGCCGCGCCGCCGTCGAACAGCCGGAGCCCGGCCCGCCATGCAGCACCAGCGCCGGCCGGCCCGCGGGACTGCCGCAGGTCTCCCAATAGATCAGATTGCCGTCGCCCGTGTCGAGCAGGCCATAATCATTGGGTTCGATTTTCGGATAGAGAGCTGCCATCGTTCTGCCTGTCGCAGGTTGTTCCACTCATAACCTTTACTAGAAGATAGGTTGGAACCACTTGCGACAGGATGTTCTGCTTGCTTTCCAAAGCCAGATTGGTCTCCGCTTGCAGATCTGTTGCGGTGAAGCCCAGGCGTTTCAACACGACCTGACCGGGTGCGGCCCGGACCTGCCATCATCTTCAGCGGAGTCCGTCAGGACATTGCACCCACCACGAAGAGCGGCGGCAACGTCGCGGTCTGTTAGAGGAATTCGCGCAGCGTGTCGCGGGACTGGATCGACAGGAATTCGATCGCCACACCTTCGACGAAATGGCGGACGACGCGACCGCGCATGTTGCCGAGCCGCACAGCCGTTCCAATCGACGGGCGCATCTCGACGTCGACGGCAGCGCCCGACAGCGAAAGGTCCATGATGCGGCAGGTATAACGTGTGCCGTCTTCGAGCGTCAGCTCGGTATTCGTGTCGCGTGGCGTCAGGCGGTCATGGCGACGGTCTTCCGGCAGGCCGAGTTCGTGCTTGTTGGCAAGCCAGGTGAGCTGGGCGGCGAGCTTCTCGCGCTTCCGCTCGGTGGCATTGATCGACATGGTGAAGCCGCGGCCATCGAGCGTCTGGACATAACCTTCGACGCGGCCGAGATGGTCAATATAGGCGACGACACGTTCGTTGGTGCGTGGCCGACCGAGGCAGGTGACGTACATATCGCCAGGCGACATGTCGATCACTATGCATTCGAACTCCTCGTAATTCGCAAGCATCAGCCGGCCCTGCATATTGATGGGCACGCGCTGAAAAACGCCCTGTTCAGGGCGCGGCGCAGGTCTTTGCGTCTGAGCTGGCTGGAACGAGTGCATCAAATGGCTTCTTCATCAAAATCGCAGAGACTGATCTTTACCCGCAATCCCTTAACAGAAGGTTGTTTGGCCTCATTCGGACATAGCGGAAAACGAGTATCCGCTATGTCCTGAAACGAAACGGTCAGTGCGCCTCCGCACTCAGCAGCTGCGACACCATGCGGCGCATGACCTGCCCGAAGCCGAGGCTTTTGCCGGCAACGATTTCGTTGATGGGGCGTTGTTCAGCTGGTGTGGCCGTGCCGAATTTTCCGGGCAGCAGTCGGCTGCGGTCGAGCGCCAGGAATTCCAGCGGCACGATCTCCAGCCAGCTCGCAGCCGCCGTGGGTGCGATCCCGCCGAGTAGCCGATCGCAGGCGCCGCCCGGCGAGCGCAGTGGCATCATGATGATCTCGAAGGAGGCCTGATGACCGACGGTGCTGTAGCCCGTCGCATTGAACAGGGCTGGCATGGTATGGTCCATCACACCCATTGCCGTGCGTTCGATGTCGGCGTGCTGGCCGTTTGCCCAGAGCGAGGCGAAACGTTCACCACGCAGATCCCGCCCAAACAGATCGCAGATGCGGGTGCCGGCGAGCCGGAAGCCGATGTCACCTCCCTCGCGCGTCTCGAGAATAAACAGGCTTTGGAGCAGATGGGGTACGGCGGAGGGTTCGACCTGCTGTTTCAGCGGCGCATCGGCAGCGCCGCGGATACGGTTCCAGTAGTCAAAAATCTCGATGGTCGTTTGCACACGCATTTTACACCAACCTGTCCCATTCCGGATCATTTTCGGGCAATCATTGCCCCGACAGGCTCTACCTTGCGGATTTCATGCCAAACCGCGGCGGTTAAGGTTAAGAAACGGTTTCGGTTGAGATGCTGTGCCCGTCGTGACACTGTCCGGTCATCGCTTCGACTTTCGAAGTTCAGCACAACCTGCCCGGGCCGAGGTCTTTCCTTGAACTCCCGGTATGCCGTCCGGCACTTCGGACGGCTTTTTTTTTGACAGGTGGTCCTGTATGGCTGTGGCCTCAACGAGGCGATATTGAAATGAATGAGCAGACGGCCGAGCCGCATAAGGCGCCCGAACCTCCCGAGGTCCAGCCGCTGGCAAAGCCGCCGCGCGTGCCGGTCTTCAACCTTCCGCCGGCGCTGTTCTTCAGCCTTTGTCTGCTTGTTGTCATCTATGCGGTGCAGGAGCTCGTGCTTTCAGACGATGCGCTGAGTTGGCTATTCTTCACCTTCGGCTTCGTTCCCGCCCGCTATGTGATTCCACTGTCGCAGCAAGGGCTGGAGCTGTTCTGGACGCCGGTCACCTATTCACTGCTGCACGGCAGCGTCCAGCATATCGTCTTCAACGCCTTCTGGCTGATGGCCTTCGGCGCGCCGGTCGTGCGCCGCATCGGAACGCTGCGTTTTGTGCTTTTCTGGCTTTTTTCGGCCGTCGCATCGGCGGCCTTGCATGCGGTCCTGAACTGGGGAGATGTGACGCTGCTGATCGGCGCGTCGGGCGTCATTTCCGGGTTGATGGGCGCCGCCTGCCGATTCGCCTTTCCGGCCGAACGTCGGCCGATGCTGCCTGCGCATCTCAATGCCCGGCTTTCCATCGTCGAGGCGCTGCAGAGCCGCACGGTCGTCATTTTCATGCTGCTCTGGCTGGTCGGCAACGCCCTGATCGCCGTCGGCATCCCGCTCGTCGGCGATAGTGATCAGGCGATTGCCTGGGACGCGCATATCGGCGGCTTCGTCTTCGGCTTCCTGTTGTTTTCGCTGTTCGACCGGGCGCCGCGCCCACCGGGGATGGAAGCTGCGGGAACAGAGAAGGATCTGTTGCAATCCTGAGCCGGGCGGTGCACCATCGACCTATTATCCGCGATGGGGGGAGAAACCGCCGCGGATGCCTGTGACAAGTGTTTCACGGACATAGGAGGTTCGAATGACCAGTTCAGTCAAAGCAATCCTCGACCTGAAAGGCAGGGACGTCGTCACCGCCGGGCCGAACACCACCGTCGCCGAGGCGGCCGCCATCCTCAGCAAGAAGAAGATCGGCGCTATCGTCGTCGTCGGCATGGAAAACCGGATTTCCGGCATGTTCACCGAGCGTGACCTCGTGCATGCGATCGCCAAACACGGCAAGGACGGGCTCGACCAGTCGCTTGCCCAGGTCATGACTGCGAAGGTCTACCGCTGCCATGAGGAGACGACCGTCAACGAGCTGATGGAGCTGATGACCAGCCGCCGCTTCCGGCATGTGCCGGTGGAAAGCAACGGCAAGCTTGCCGGCATCATCTCGATTGGTGACGTGGTAAAATCTCGCATCGCCGAAGTTGAGCGCGAGGCCGAGGAGATCAAGGCCTATATCGCCGGCTGAGGTCTTGCCGGCCTCAAGCGCTACGGGCTTTCGGACGATATCCATCAGGGGGAGGTGGCGTAAACTTCCTGCATGCGTTTGATTTCGGGGAGTCTTGCCCTGGCTTCCTCGTAGCCGCGTTCGATCGCCTCGCCGGCCCGGTGGAATTCCGAAAGGCCGATGTAGCTCAGACGCGGCTGCAGCGAAATATCCGGCGGGTCGCCGGCAAGGCGGGCGCGGGCGATCCTATCCTGGATGATGTTGAATGCCTGCACCATGACGCCGGTCATGCCGAGACGGGCATAGGGCGCCTCTTCCTGCTTCTGCACTTCCTGCGGCGAAAGGCTGGCGTTGTGCCGGACGACGGCCGAGCGGCCATAGAGATCGTAATTGAGATTGACTGCGACGACCAGCGGCTGCTCGTAGGCGCGGCAGACGGAGACGGGGACGGGGTTGACCAGCGCGCCGTCGACCAGCGTGCGGTGATTGCTGCGCACGGGCTCGAAAATGCCGGGCAGGGCATAGGAGGCGCGCAACGCGGTAATCAGCAAACCATTGGCGATCCAGACCTCGTGACCAGTATTGACCTCGGCGGCGACGGCGACGAACGGCCGGTCGAGATCCTCGACGTTCAAGCCTTCCAGATGTTCCTGCATACGCTTGGTCAGCCGCATGCCACCGAACAGGCCGCTGCCGCCGATGGTGAGATCGAGGAGGCTTGCGATCCGGCGCATCGTCAGCGAGCGGGCGAAACTTTCGAGTTCATCGAGTTTGCCGGCGAGATAGCAGCCGCCGACCAGCGCGCCGATCGAGGTGCCGGCAATCATGCCGATCTCGATTTTTGCCTCGTCGAGGGCGCGCAGCACGCCGATATGGGCCCAGCCGCGGGCAGCACCACCGCCGAGCGCCAGCGCGATCTTGATTTTCTTGATGGGTGCTGGAGGCGGGATCACCTCGATCGTGGTGGATATGGCGGTACCGGAACCTTCGCCTTCAGAGCTTTGACGATGCAAATTCCAGCTCAGCATGGCGCTCTCCCTCCCAGCAGAACACTTTGGGTCCCGATAGTGTGCCCGATCAGTTTCCAAATGGTATATAGAAGCGGTTTCTGGCGCAATAAGGAGCAAATGCCGGCGCGTTCGGCTTATTTCCCGTAAACGTCCTGCGGATCGAAATGACGCTCGTCGTCGACGATATCCAGCATTGGCTTTCCGTCTTGAAGCGTAATCGTCCGATAGAAGCAGGAGCGGCGGCCGGTGTGACAGGTGGCGTCGTGGCCGGCGACCTCGACTTTCAGCCAGATGGCGTCCTGATCGCAATCGGTGCGAATTTCCTTCACCGTCTGGAGATTGCCCGAGGTTTCACCCTTCTTCCAGATCTTGCCCCGCGAACGGCTGAAATAATGAGCCGTGCCGGTCTGGATGGTCAGCGCCAGCGCCTGGGCGTTCATGTGCGCCACCATCAGCAACTCGCCGTCGCCAGCGTCGGTGACGATCGCGGTGATCAGGCCGCGGTCATCGAAACGCGGCGTGAAATCGCCGGCGTCTTCCAACGCCGACTTGTCCTCGGATGGTTGATTGAAGATCATTTGACTCATCGCGGCCCTCCTGAGGGAGCCGGTATCAGCGGCTCCGCACCATGGTCATGAAACGGGCCTGATCGGCCGGCTCGGTCTTGAACGTACCCGTAAACGTCGTCGTCAACGTGGTCGAGCCCTGCTTCTGAACGCCGCGCATCGCCATGCACATATGTTCGGCCTCGATCAATACCGCGACACCGCGCGGATTAAGCGTATCGTCGATGGCCCGGGCGATCTGCGCGGTCATCGTTTCCTGCGTCTGCAGGCGGCGGCCATAAATCTCGACCACGCGGGCGATCTTCGACAGGCCGAGCACACGCCCGTCCGGCATGTAGGCGACGTGGGCCTTGCCGATGATCGGCACCATGTGGTGTTCGCAATGCGAGAAGAACGGAATGTCCTTGACGAGGACCATGTCGTCGTACCCGGCGACCTCTTCGAAGGTGCGGCCGAGCACGTCTTCCGGCGCCATGTCGTAGCCGGAAAAAAGCTCGCGGTACGATTTGACGACACGGGCCGGCGTTTCGAGCAGGCCTTCGCGGGTCGGGTTGTCACCGGCCCAGCGCAGCAGCACACGAACGGCTTCCTCCGCCTCCTGCTGAGAGGGGCGATCGGAGTCGCGGTTGGTCTGCGGAAAGTTTTTTACGATGGCGTCCATGAACAATGGTCTCCTGGTCCGCACCGCGGACCCATCTGTCGGAATCGCCACTGGTCAATCCCATGCGGGAATTCATGCACCTTTGGCAGGCTCCGGGGCTTTCAAGGCGCATTCAACGCCCGTCCGGCACGGTTTCCCAATCAAACTTACACGAGGCCATTGCATTTTCATGGCCTTCGAACGACATACATATAGGAAGACGGCCATCGTATGTAAGTATCCTCAGATGACACGGTGTGTTTTTTGTTTCAATAACAATAACAGCCCTTATTGAGGCCGATCCGCAGTGATTTTGGAGCGGAAATCCGACATGGACGACATCTACAACAGCAAGATCCTCGAATTCGCCGGCAATATTCCGTTGACCGGCACGTTGGCGGAGGCCGATGCGAGCGCCCAGGCCTATTCGAAACTTTGCGGCTCGAAGGTGCGAATCTGGCTGAAGATGGACGGCGATACCGTGACCGGTTTTGCCCATGACGTGAAGGCCTGCGCGCTCGGCCAGGCCTCGTCCTCGATCATGGCCCGCCATGTCGTCGGCGCCACATCGGGCGAATTGCGCCAGGCACGCCAGGACATGCTTGCCATGTTGAAGGCGGATGGAGCGGGGCCCGAGGGACGGTTCGAAGACATGCGCTATCTGCTGCCGGTGCGGGACTACAAGGCCCGCCATGCCTCGACGATGCTGACCTTCGATGCGGTCGTCGATGCGATCGGGCAGATCGAGGCGAAACGGGCTGAGTTTGTCGAGGCGTAACGGAGATGTGCGAGTTCTGCGCCCTGCAGGCAAGCGATGAGGATGACGGCGGTGCCGCCGGACCTGAAAAACCGCGTGAAAAGGCCGCACACACATCCCGCAATTATACCGGTCCGTTCCGCAAGACTCCCGACCGCCTGCTCGGGATGGGTTTTATCCGCCTCTACCAGCTGACGCTTTCCAGCTTTGTCGGCAATTCCTGCCGCCATATCCCCACCTGCTCCGAATACGGCTATGAGTCGATCGCCCGCCACGGCCTGTGGGCTGGCGGCTGGATGACGTTGTTTCGGGTCGGCCGCTGCGGCCCGGGTGGCACCAGCGGCCTCGACCAGGTGCCTGAAGTGCTCGGTGATCAGTTCCGCTGGTGGACGCCGTGGCGGTATCTCTCCCTCGGACGCAAGAAAGGGTGGGCGCCATGAGTACCTTCATCGCCCTTCTGCACAGCATTGTCCTGACGCCCGATCGCCGCGTTATCATGCAGGATTTGCGCGCACTGGCCGAAGAGCTCGGTTATCGCGAACCGCGCACGCTGGTTTCCACTGGCAATCTGGTTTTCGAAGCCGACGATATGCGGCCGCACGAACTCGAGGTGACCTTGGAAGAGGGCTTTGAAGAAAAGTTCGGCAAACACGTCGATATCGTCGTGCGCAACGACTGCAGCTGGATGGCGCTTTGCAGCACCAATCCCTTCAAGGATGGCAACGCCGACCAGGTCATCGTCCGGGTGATGCGACTGCCGGTCGATCCGAAGAAGGTGGAGGCGCTGAAACCGCTGATGACGGAGGGACAGCGCATCGCCGTCGTCGGCGGCGATCTTTGGATCGATTTTGCCGGCAAACCCAGCCAATCCAAGCTGCTTTCGGCCCTGACGAACAAGCGGATAGGCGTCGGGACGATGCGTAACTGGAACACCGTGTGCGGCCTTGCCGAGATGATCATGTAGGCCGGCTTCTTCTTTACTCACGAGAGAAATCTGATTATCAGGCGGGAGCGCATCCAAAGACGGAGGCGCTGCCGTTGCAACCACCCGCATTCGTTGGCGGGACTGGACAAGGAGAATTTCGATGTCCCAAGCTATTTCCCTGACATTTCCCGATGGTTCCGTGCGCAGCTACGATGCTGGCGCAACCGGCCGGGATGTCGCCGAATCCATTTCCAAGTCGCTTGCCAAGAAGGCGGTCGCCATTGCGATCGACGGCACCGTGCGCGACCTTTCCGATCCCGTGACGACGGGCCGGATCGAGATCATCACCCGCAACGACGACCGCGCCCTGGAACTTATCCGCCACGACGCGGCGCACGTCATGGCCGAAGCGGTGCAGGAGCTCTGGCCCGGCACTCAGGTGACGATCGGCCCGGTCATCGAAAACGGATTCTACTACGACTTTGCCAAGAACGAGCCCTTCACGCTCGACGATCTGCCGAAGATCGAAAAGAAGATGAAGGAGATCATCGCCCGCAACGCCCCCTTCACCAAGCAGGTCTGGTCGCGCGAGAAGGCCAAACAGGTCTTCGCCGACAAGGGTGAGCAGTACAAGGTCGAACTCGTCGACGCCATCCCGGCAGGGCAGGATCTGAAGATCTATTACCAGGGCGACTGGTTCGATCTCTGCCGCGGCCCGCATATGGCCTCGACCGGCCAGATCGGCAGCGCCTTCAAGCTCTTGAAGGTCGCCGGCGCCTACTGGCGCGGCGACAGCAACAACCCGATGCTGAGCCGCATCTACGGCACGGCCTTCGCCGAGCAGTCGGAACTCGACAATTATCTGCATATGCTTGCCGAAGCCGAGAAGCGCGATCACCGCCGCCTCGGCCGCGAGATGGATCTCTTCCATTTCCAGGAAGAGGGCCCGGGCGTCGTCTTCTGGCACGGCAAGGGTTGGCGCGTCTTCCAGACGCTGGTCGCCTATATGCGCCGCCGGCTAGCCGGTGACTATCAGGAAGTCAACGCGCCGCAGGTGCTCGACAAGTCGCTGTGGGAGACCTCCGGTCACTGGGGCTGGTACCGCGACAACATGTTCAAGGTGACGGTTGCCGGTGACGACACCGACGACGACCGGGTTTTCGCGCTGAAGCCGATGAACTGCCCCGGCCATATCCAGATCTTCAAACATGGGCTGAAATCCTACCGCGAGCTGCCGATCCGGCTTGCCGAATTCGGCAATGTCCATCGCTACGAGCCGTCGGGGGCGCTGCACGGGCTGATGCGCGTGCGTGGCTTCACGCAGGACGATGCGCACATCTTCTGCACCGATGAGCAGATGGCTGCCGAATGCCTGAAGATCAACGATCTGATCCTCTCGGTCTACAAGGATTTCGGCTTCGACGAGGTCACCATCAAGCTCTCGACCCGGCCGGACAAGCGCGTCGGTTCCGACGATCTCTGGGACCGCGCCGAAAGCGTGATGATGAATGTGTTGGAGACGATCCAGCAGCAGTCGAACAACATCAAGACCGGCATCTTGCCGGGCGAGGGCGCCTTCTACGGGCCGAAGTTCGAATATACGCTGAAGGATGCGATCGGCCGCGAATGGCAATGCGGCACGACGCAGGTCGACTTCAACCTGCCGGAACGCTTCGGTGCCTTCTACATCGACAGCAACTCCGAAAAGACGCAGCCGGTGATGATCCATCGCGCCATCTGCGGCTCGATGGAGCGCTTCCTCGGCATCCTGATCGAGAACTTCGCCGGCCACATGCCGCTTTGGGTATCGCCGCTCCAGGTGGTGGTCGCGACGATCACTTCGGAAGCCGACACCTACGGGCTTGAAGTGGCCGAGGCGCTGCGCGAGGCCGGTCTCAACGTCGAGACCGATTTCCGCAATGAGAAGATCAACTACAAGGTCCGCGAACACTCGGTCACCAAGGTGCCTGTCATCATCGTCTGCGGCCGGAAGGAAGCCGAGGAGCGCACGGTCAACATCCGCCGCCTCGGCAGCCAGGACCAGGTTTCGATGGAGCTCGATGTCGCCGTCGAGAGCCTTGCCTTGGAAGCGACGCCGCCCGACATCCGTCGCAAGGCCGAAGCAAAGAAAGCCAAGGCGGCCTAAAAAACGCGTCTATCCGACAGCGCCGGACTTCGGCGCTGTCGGAAGCTGATCAAGGGCTGCGATGTTGCCGCCACGATCATGCAGCCAATAACCACGCTGCAATGCGCTTCAAAGAATTCTCCATGCCAATGATGGAACGCGCGTCTGGAACGCCTTTGATCGGCACGGTCGGGCGCGGTCACGAGCCAGTCTTGCCAGTGGCGCCGCCTAAACGGGCCGGACCCAAACATCTCGGCTGAGCCGAAAACCGCTCGCGACACAATCAATCGAGGCTTGTGTCGTCGCCGCCTTGCGGTGCGAGCTGTTCGTAGGAAGGGAGTGGTGCCACCGGCGCCGGCTGGACACCTGGTGGCGGCGGCGTTCCCACAGGCACTTGCTGCACCGTGCGGGCCGCATCGTTCACCGGCGGCTGTGGCTGCTGGTCCTTCATCAGAACCTCGACATCGGTGTTCCTGCCGGCGACGATGGTGAAATCGCGCTGGTAGATCTTGTCCTTGTTGCGGGCGACGGCGGAATATCCGCCTTCGGCGAGCACCATGGTCGGGAAGGCGCTGACGCTTTCGCCGACGCTGTCGCCGGCCGCCGTCAGGATCGACCATGCCGTATCGGCGATCGCCTCACCGCCGGCATCCGAGACCAGCTTGAAGGTGACCTGCGCGGCACGATGCTGGATCGTCGCCTCGGTCAGCTTGCCGGCTTCGACCTGGATGTCGGCGCGGATGACGGCGTTGACGCTGCCATATTCGGAGACGATGTGATAGGTGCCGGCATTCAGGCGGACGACGGTGTTCGGCGAGACATCGGCCATGACGAGGCCGCGCTCGCCGTCGTCGCGCACTTCCGAGGAATAGATCGAGAAGCTCAACTGATCGGGGCGGATGCGGGCATCGGTGCCGGAGACGGCATTGAGCAGCAGGCCGCCGGCATCGAGCACCATCACCTGCTTGTCTACCTCGCCATCAGCGGGCACGGTCAGTTTCTTGGTAACGCCGGCACGGCCGAAGGAAACGTTGACGAAATAATCGCCGGGAGCGAGCTGGAAGGCGGCGGGTCCGCCCTTGGCGCTGGCGATCAGCGGCAGCTTGCCGTCAGTTCCGGCGATCGGGCTGAAGACGTACCAGGAGAGGCCTTCCTCGACCGGCGTGCCGTCCGCCGTCAGCTTGGCTTCCATCGCAACGTTGCGCAGCTTGACCCCTTCGGGCGCCGTGCCGGGCGCGATGAAGGCATCGAGCTTCGGCATCTTCGGCGTCGATTCAAGCTGCTTGAATTCCTTGAAGGCATCCTGAGCGCCGGCGCCGAGCGGCGTCAGTATCATCAGGGCAATGGCAAGGCCGATGCGTGCAAGAGGCGAAATGCCAAACATCTGTTTCGTGAACCGATTGACTTCTGAAATCGCAAAGGCCACTTCAAGACCAACGCGATGGCAAATTCAAGACCCACCCTTTGCAGCAGCATAAAAATGGAAGTTTCTCCCGCATGAAATCCGATATCAAGCTGATCGACTACCTCGCCGTGCGCCGCTCCATCCCCGCTTTCCAGATGTGCGAACCAGGTCCGGAGAAGGCCGAGATCGAAGAAATCCTGCGTCTTGCCTCGCGTGTTCCCGATCACGGCAAGATCGCGCCATGGCGTTTCATCGTCTATCGCGGGGACCAGCGTGTGCGTCTCGGCGAGGAGCTTCTAAAGCTGGCACTCGCAATGAAGCCCGAGCTTTCCGAAGAGATGATCCAGGTCGAGCGCGCCCGTTTCACCCGCGCGCCAGTGGTCGTTGCCGTCGTCAGCAAGGCTGGGCCGCATATCAAGATCCCGGAATGGGAACAACTGATGTCGGCCGGCGCGCTCTGCTTCAACCTCATCCTCGCCGCCAATGCCAGCGGTTACGTTGCCAACTGGCTGACCGAGTGGTTTGCCTATGACGAGCGCGCCTATCCGCTGCTCGGCGTCGGCCCGGATGAAAAGGTGGCGGGTTTCATCCATATCGGCTCGACGACATTTCCGGCGATCGAGCGGCCGCGGCCGGAACTTGCCGATACGGTGACCTGGGTCGGCGGAGAGGACTGATGTTTTACACCACCGACAGCAACCGGCATGGGCTGGCGCATGATCCCTTCAAGGCGATCGTGTCGCCGCGGCCGATCGGCTGGATCGGCAGCAAGGGCAGGGACGGCTCGATCAATCTCGCGCCCTATTCCTTCTTCAATGCGGTTTCCGACCGGCCGAAGCTGGTGATGTTTTCCTCCAGCGGGCGCAAGGACAGCCAGCGCAATGCGGCCGAGACCGGTGTCTTCACCTGCAATTTCGTCAGCCGAAATCTCACCGAGAAGATGAACCTTTCCTCGGCGGCGCTGCCCTACGGCGACAGCGAATTCGATTTCGCCTGCCTGACGCCGAAGCCGGCCGAACTCATCGACGCGCCGTATGTCGGCGAGGCTTTCGCAGTGCTCGAATGCAAGGTGACCGAGATCATCGAACCGAAGACGCTGTCGGGCGAACCGTCCGAAAACGTCTTCATCTTCGGTGAAGTGGTCGGCATCCGCATCGACGAGGCGATCGTCAGGGATGGCCGCCTCGACATGTCGCTCGCCCGCCCCGTCGCGCGTTTGGGTTATATGGACTACAGCGAAGCCAGCGAGGTCTTCGAAATGTTCCGGCCGCATCTGCCGAAGGTTTAGATCCAGCCGCAAGGCCTACAAAGACTTAAGAAATATGGTGAACCAATCTTAAACCTTTTGTCGCTACGGTCGCAGCATTGAATGAAACGCGAGGGAATCGCGTTCAAGTGCTGGGGCGTCGTGTGATCATAGAAGCTTTCCTTCGTTGGATCGAAACGGCCAAGACCGGTGACCGGGCCCGGGCAGCAAACGCGCTCGGGCGAGCCTATCTTCAGTCCAAGATGACGGTGGAGGAGCGGGCGGCAGCCGAAATGGCGATGACCTTTCTGCTCGACGATCCGTCGCCGCGCGTGCGGTTGGCACTTGCCGAGGCGATCGCCTGGTCGCCCGATGCGCCACGCAGCCTGATTCTTTCGCTTGCCGAAGACCAGCCTGAGGTTGCCTGCCATGCGGTGACCTGTTCGCCGCTGTTGAGCGATGCCGATCTCGTCGATCTCGCCGCGCGCGGCAATGGCGCCACCCGCATGCTGATCGCGGTGAGGGCGCATGTGACGCGCCCGGTTTGCGCAGCGCTTGCGGAGGTCGGCGACGAGGAGGAGCTGCTCTGCCTGCTCGAGAACGACGGTGCGGCGATCTCCAGCCAATCGCTGAAACGCATCGCCGAACGGCTTGGCGACTGCTGCGACATTCGCAATCTGCTTCTCGACCGCAGCGATCTTCCCGCCGATGCCCGGCAGTTGCTTACCCAGCATGTCAGCAATGCGCTGGTTGGGCTACCGCTCGCACAGGCGGCGATCGGCCTGCAGCGGCTCCAACGCATCAGCCGCGAGGCGACGGAGGCTGCCATCGTGTCGATCGCCGGCGACATCGCGCCGCGCGAGATACCCGATCTCGTCGAGCATCTGCGCCTCAACGGCCGGCTGACGCCGTCCTTCCTGATGCACGCGCTCTGCGCCGGCAAGGTGGATTTCTTTGCGGGAGCGGTCGTCGAGCTGACGGGTTGCGGCGAGCGCCGGGTGCGCTCGATCCTGGCAACCGGGCGCATGCATGCGGTGCGCGCGCTCTACGAGTCCGCCGGCCTGTCCAGGGACATCAGCGTGATCTTCGTCGAAGCCACAATGCTGTGGCGTGACGCAGCAAGAAAAGCGCCGGGCAGCGTGCTCGGCAATGTCTGCGGCCGTCTTCTCGAAAAATTCCGCCATCACGACGCGCACGGCGCGGTCGGCGAGCTGCTCGACATGGTGGAAAAGCTGCATGTCATCGAACAGCGGCAATCGGCCCGCGTCTATGCGGCGCTTGCGGCCGCCTAAGCGCGTCGCATCAAATTTGATTCATGCGACGCGCTTTAGCCCTTTGTTTTTATGCATGTCGCTGTCCCAGAACCGCTGCACACTTCCGGGCGACATGCATTAATCGGCCAGCCGCGTGACGACCCAAGAATAGCTGGCGGAGACGAAATGCACCGGTTTGGCGAGCGTGTCCTTGACGCTTCTGCCGGAGGGCAGATGGTCGCGGACCTGTCCGGCAATGTCGTCGGCAAAACCACGCAGTCCCTGCGGGTGCTGTTCGGCCGCTTCGGGTGCGGCCGGCGTTACGGGCGCCGGTTTCGGCGGTTCGGCGGCAGCGACTGCTTTGGGCGCTTCGCAGACTGCGATCACCGAGGGATAGCTGACATTGGCATAGGTTTTCAACCGGCGTTCGGCTTCGGCATCGCAGGCGGCAACCGTCTCCCAGCGTTTGTCGACCGTCGCGACATAGCTGCACTGGCTGATGGAATCGTCGCAACCGAGAATGGTCATCGCGATCAGCACCGCTTGCATATTTTGCCTCCGTGGCTATTGAGCATGCCATCGTCTTAGAGGGCGCAATTCCAACCGAATGAAGGCAGGAGCATTAACTCTTGGTCATCTCCGGAAAAATCTTGCCCTGCGCCAACAGAAAGAGGCAGCATGTCCGTCACCATCGCCCTGGAGCCACCGCGTCAGGACGGCGTCATCCGCCTTCTCGATCTGTCCGATGCCTATGCGCAATCGCTCTATCCCCCAGAGAGCAACCATCTGGTCGACCTCTCCTTGCTGGAGAAGCCGTCGGTGAGATTCCTGGTCGCGCGCAACGGCGATGCGATCGTCGGCTGCTGCGCGCTGGTCGAGGCCGGCGACGGCACGGCCGAGATCAAGCGCATGTTCGTCGATCCAGAGGCGAGGGGGCTGCGGGTCGCCAGCGGCCTGATGAACGCGCTCGAAGCGATCGCTAGGGAAAAGCGGCTATCGGCGATCCGGCTCGAAACCGGCATCTACCAGCCCGAGGCGATCGCTCTCTACCGCAAATACGGATACCGGGACATCGAGCCTTTCGGCAGCTATCTGCCGGACCCGCTCAGCCTGTTCATGGAAAAGCGGCTGGGATGACGGTCTGCTAAGGCGGTTCAGCCTTCGGCAATACGGGGGATCGTCTTCGGCGATTCGGGGATTGCCGGCGTGGCCTGTTCGTCGATGAGAACCTGCGGTCCCGTCTCGCTCTTGTCGGCGTTGCGGGCCTCGTGGATCCATTCGCGCCAGATGGCGACGATCAACGCCATCAGCACCGGGCCGATGAAGAGGCCGAGGAAACCCATCGTCTTGACGCCGCCGACGAGGCCGAAAAAGGTCGGCAGGAAGGGCAGCTTGATCGGGCCGCCGACGAGCTTCGGCCGCAGCGTCTTGTCCACAATGAAGAGCTCGACGGTTCCCCAGACAAAGAGACCGATGCCGGCCACATGCGAGCCGCTTGCCAGCAGATAGATTGAGACCAGCGTGAAGGAGAGCGGCGCACCGCCCGGGATCAGCGCCATCACGCCAGTCAGCACGCCGAGTGTCACCGGCGACGGTACGCCGGCTATCCAGTAGGCCAGGCCGAGCACGATGCCTTCGCCGATCGCAATCAGCGTCATACCCATGACTGTCGAGCTGATTGTCGCCGGCACGACACGGGAAATGCGCTCCCAGCGGTTAGGCAGGATGCGTTCGCCGAGCATGTCGATCTGCTTGGAAAATGAAAAACCGTCGCGATAGACAAAGAACAGCGCGATCAGCATGAAGAGCAGCGTCAGCAGGAGATGGAAGGCGCCACCGCCGGCCGCAAGCACGGCACGGTAGATATTGCCGATATTGGCTCCGCTGACCGCCTGGATAACCTCGCCCAGGGCGCCGGGGCTGCCGATATATTTGGTCCAGACTTCATCGAGATAGGTGCCTGCCCACGGCAGCGCGACGATCCAGGCCGGTGTCGGGGCGCCGGCGCGGTTGGCGTGGATTGCCCAGGCAACCCAGGTGCGCACTTCACCCGTCGTATAGGTGACGGCAAGGCCGATCGGGATGACCAGGAAAGTGATGATCATGATGATGGCTATGGTCGCGGCGATCGTCGTATTGCCGCCGACGCGGGCAAGAAGCTTGCGGTAGAGCGGCCAGCTGGCGAACCCGATGACCAGCGACGCCAGCACCGGTACGAGGAAGCCGTAGAAGAAGTAGACACCGGCCGCGACGATCAGAACAAGCAGCCAGCGCGCAGCCGAAATGGAGGGAATCAGCGGCGTGCGTGTCGGTGCCGACGACCCGAGCCATCGCGGTTCATGATTGCTTTTCTGACGGTCGAACACACCCACGCGCGCCTCTTCTTTTTCTTGTACTCTGGTTATGGGCCATCAACCCGGCGGTTTCAAGGTCCGCACCGTGAAAGCGTATACAAAGCGTCGCCAATCGGCCGCCAGACCGAGCGTCTTACTGCTGCAGACGCCTGACAACCTTGAAGGCGTAGAATTGCGTCTTCTGGCCGGTCGAGAAATTGTTGTCGGAGCCGAGAATGAGAACGTCGGTGCCGTCTTTGGCCTTTCCCAGCGACATGGCCTCGATATTGTCGGGGACGAGCCCGATCGCTCTCAAATCTAGGACCTGGCTCTTGCGGGCCGGGACGACGCGCTGGTCGTTTTTGGCGAGCGAAGCGATGGCGGAAACATCCGTAGCGTCGGCCAGATCCATCATCATGATCTTGATGGTGTTGCCGTAGCCCTGGGCATAACTGCGCTCGACGGCGAGCAGGCGATGGTCGTCGAGCGCAAGCATTTCAGACATACCATTGTCATTGCCGCCATCGGCCTTGGTGGCGGCCTGCGGGATCGGTGAGACCGGGTAGACATACTCGGCCTTCGGCTCGCCGCTCGCGCCGTCGTAGCGGATAATACGCGACAGGCTGCCCGACGTCAGCGAGGGGTTGGGGCCATCCTGATAGAGCGCGGCTTCGACACCGACGAAGACATAGCCGGAGGGCGCGACGGCGAGATCCTCGAAGGCGAGATTGTCGCGGATGCCGGTCGACTTGTCGGCTGTGGGAGCAAAGCCCTGCGGCAGCTTGAATTCGCGCACGAATGAGCCGTCCAGTGCTGTCACGCGGACGAAGGGTGGCAGCAGCGCCTTGCCGTCGCCTTCGCTGCCCCAATAGATGCCGTCCTTGCCGAGACGGATCGACTCTGGGTCGACGGTCCTGGCGGCGAAGGGCTCGCCGTTCTTGTCCTTCAACGTCACTTGGCTGACGACCGATACACCCTTGAGACCGGACGCGCCGACATCGACGTCGAGTTCATAAAAGCGGGCCGGCGCCCGTTCGGAGCGGTCGTCGCTGATGGCGAGATAGTGGCCGGTGACGGCATCGAAATCGAGGCCGGAAATGCCGCCGAATTCGACGCCGTTTTCCATGTGACCTGTGGGGATCACGAATTCACCGAGATAGGAGAGCGAAATGCCGGCGGCGCAATCGCCGAAGGGGCAGGCGGTCTCGAAGGTGGCGCCGATCTCAGTCGCGCGGATATCTGTGGCGCTGGCGATGACGGTGCTGGAAAGAAGAATGAAAGCGGCAGCCGCGAGAAAACGCTTGGTCATGGCAAAGATCCGGCAGGGGGTTGAAACGGTTCGAACCGGCGCAGCTGCTCCCCAGAGGGGAAGGCGCGCCGACCGCTTCATGCGCCGGTTGTTTGAAGGCCTTGTTACGGTTCTTCGTCAGTTCCGTGAAATCGCAGATGCTAAAATGCAGGCCGCGCCGAACCCACGTCTATCCCGCTCGCATATGTTTTAAATATCGAGGTTTTCGGCGAAGGCGGCGCGATCCTGGATGAATCGGAAGCGGGCTTCCGGCTTGGTGCCCATCAGATCGTCGACGGCGCTGCGGGTGCCCTCGAAATCCACCTCGTCGATCATGACCTTCAGCAAGGTGCGCTTGGACGGATCCATCGTGGTTTCCTTGAGCTGGGAGGCCATCATCTCGCCGAGACCTTTGAAGCGGCTGATCTCGACCTTGGCCTTACCCTTGAATTCCGTCTGCATCAGCTCGGCGCGATGATTGTCGTCGCGGGCATAGGCGGATTTCGACCCTTGGGTGATCTTGTAGAGCGGCGGCACGGCGAGGAAGAGGTGGCCGCCGCGCACCAGCTCCGGCATCTCCTGATAAAAGAAGGTGATGAGCAGCGAGGCGATGTGGGCACCGTCGACGTCGGCATCGGTCATGACGATGATGCGCTCGTAGCGCAGGTCTTCGTCGCGGTATTTCGAGCGCGTGCCGCAGCCGAGCGCCTGAATGAGATCGGCGAGCTGCTGATTGGCGCCGAGTTTTTCGCGGCCGGCGCTGGCAACGTTGAGGATCTTGCCGCGCAGCGGCAGAATTGCCTGGTTGGCGCGGTTGCGCGCCTGCTTGGCCGAGCCGCCTGCCGAGTCACCCTCGACGATGAAGAGTTCGGCGCCCTCGGCAGTATTCTGCGAGCAGTCGGCGAGCTTGCCGGGCAGGCGCAGCTTGCGCACCGCGGTCTTGCGGTTGACTTCCTTTTCCTTGCGGCGGCGCAGGCGCTCCTCGGCGCGCTCGATCACCCAGTCGAGCAGCTTGGCCGACTCGTTCGGATTATCGGCAAGGTAATGGTCGAAGGGATCGCGAAGCGCGTTCTCGACGATGCGCTGAGCCTCGACGGTCGCGAGCTTGTCCTTGGTCTGGCCGACGAATTCCGGCTCGCGGATGAAGACCGACAGCATGCCGACGGCCGAGATCATCACGTCATCGGTGGTGATCTGGGCGGCGCGCTTGTTCTGCGTCAGCTCGGCATAGGCCTTGAGGCCTTTGGTCAGCGCGATGCGCAGGCCCGCCTCGTGCGTGCCACCATCGGGCGTCGGAATGGTATTGCAATAGGAATGAACCTGCGGATCTCCGCCGTACCAGGTGATCGCCCATTCCATCGAGCCGTGGCCGCTCACCTTCTCCGTCTTGCCGGCAAAGATCTCGCGGGTGACGGTGAATTCCTTGCCCATCGTCGCCTGGAGATAGTCCTTCAGGCCGCCGGGGAAGTGGAAGACGGCCTTGTCAGGGACCTCGGACCCTTCAGGCAAAACGCCCGCCTCGCAGCTCCAGCGGATCTCGACGCCGCCGAATAGGTAGGCCTTCGAGCGCGCCATGCGGAAGACGCGGGCGGCATCGAACTTCATATGATCGCCAAAGATCTGGGGGTCGGGATGGAAGCGCACGCGGGTACCGCGGCGATTGTGGACGTCGCCCAACTCTTCGAGGCCACCCTGCGGCAGGCCGCGGGAAAAGCGCTGGCGGTAGAGCTTGCGGTTGCGGGCCACCTCGACTTCGAGGTCGTCGGAAAGGGCGTTGACGACCGAGACGCCAACACCGTGTAGACCGCCCGAGGTCTCGTAGGCCTTGCCGTCGAATTTGCCGCCGGCATGCAGTTTGGTCATGATGACTTCGAGCGTCGACTTGCCCGGTACCTGCGGATGGTTCTCGACCGGGATGCCGCGGCCGTTGTCGGAGACGGTGAGATAACCTTCGAGGTCAAGATAGACCTCGATGAAATTGGCGTGTCCGGCGACCGCCTCGTCCATCGCGTTGTCGATGACTTCGGCAAAAAGGTGATGCAGCGCCTTTTCATCGGTGCCGCCGATATACATGCCCGGGCGCATGCGCACCGGCTCGAGGCCTTCGAGGACGCGGATCGACGAGGCGCCGTATTCGTCCGAATTCGACGCAGCGGGCGCCGGCCGGGCTGATGCTCCGGCAGTAGGGGGTGCGGCGGCGGGTGGGGCAGGGGCGGGCGCAGCCGTGACCGGTGGCCGCTCGGCCGGCGCGGCAGGCTTCTGCGCCTCCTCGCGTTTTTCAGAGAGGGGCATTCCGGAAAAGAGGTCGTTGCTATCGTCCATGGATCCGTTCAGATCTTCATCCTGTCTTGGGCGGGCATCCGCCGCCGACCCAAAATCACCGCATTTCATGTCACGTTTGCGAATCAGGCAGATTTTGCCAGAAAGCACCTCTATACGCGACACCGCCGGTTTTGGCGGCTTTTCCCAAATGATTTGCGTTGCCGGGCGCGGAATGGCAAGCGGCGGCAGGCTTCAGGAGCCATCCGAATGCGAATGTCCACAAGTGATTGCACCATCATCACCGCAATTGCGGCGTTTTTCTTGTCCGCGGCCATCCTGTCTGCTGTCGGGCCGGCGCGGGCGGCCGATGCGCTGCCGCCTTTCAAGGACGATCTGTTTTCGAAGCAGGCCACGCTGCAGACAGGCGATGACGGTGCATTCGAGGTCATCGACTATAACGAGATGCGCGATATCAACGGTCGAGACCAGATCCCGCAAAAGCGAGTGCAGCAGAAATATGTGGCGCTTGGCATCCGCAAGGCTCAAGCCGACGAGACGCTGCCTCTCGTCGGCATCAGGCTCGATGTCACCAGGGTGGGACCGGCCGAAAATGCCGCCTTCACGGTAATTTTCATCCATGGCCGCGACGGCGATCGCCGGCTGGGCGCCAACGATTACAGCTTCGGCGGCAATTTCAACCGGCTGAAGAACCTCGTCGCCGGCAATGGCGGCGTTTATTATTCGCCGACGGTCAGGAGTTTCGACAGCAATGGCGTTGCGGCAATCACCGGCCTCATCCGTTATGCCAGCGCCCAATCGCCGGGCCGGCCGGTCATCCTTTCCTGCGCCTCAATGGGCAGCCAGGTCTGCTGGGGCATTGCGCGCGACGGCGACAGCGTCAAGCGGCTGAAGGGCATGCTTGTTATGAGCGGCGTCGCCGATCCCGATTTCACCAGGAGCGCCTTCTACAAGGCGAAGCTGCCGCTCTGGTTCGCGCACGGCAGCCGCGACCCGGTCTATGCCGCCAGCGACCAGCAGGCGCTGTTCGAAAGCCTGCACAAGGCAAAATATCCGACACGGTTCACGCTGTTTGAGACCGGAAATCACGGCACGCCGATCCGGATGATCGACTGGCGCCGGGTCTTGAACTGGATTCTCGCCGGCTGAAGCGGGCTCCCTAGCATTTTTCGGCAGAAATATAGGCTGGATCGCCGAGATTCCCCTTACGTCAAGGGCATGATGCTTTTCTTTGCCGCGCGCTTTTGATATTGCCCAATGCATATGCAGAATTTGGGCATATGCAGAATTTGGAAGGCTGGCATGACACCTGACGTGCGCCCGCTCGTGGCGGGAAACTGGAAAATGAATGGCATGCGTGCCTCCCTGGATCAGATCAAGACGATCGCCGAGGGTGTTTCCTCGCCGCTGGCCGACAAGGTCGAAGCGCTGATCTGCCCGCCGACGACGCTGCTTTACGTGGCGACGGCGCTCTGCACCGACAGCCCGCTGGCGATCGGCGCCCAGGACTGCCATCAGAACCCGTCAGGCGCGCATACCGGCGACATCTCGGCCGAGATGATTGCCGATTGTTTCGGCACGTATGTCATCGTCGGCCACTCCGAGCGGCGCACCGACCATGCTGAAACGGATCATCTGGTCCGCGCCAAGGCGGAGGCTGCCTTCGCCGCCGGGCTGACGGCGATCATCTGCATCGGCGAGACGGCGGATGAACGCCGGACCGGCCAGGCGCTCGACGTCATCAAGCGTCAGCTTTCCGCCTCGGTTCCGGACGGCGCCATCGCCGAGAGCACGGTCATCGCCTACGAGCCGATCTGGGCGATTGGCACCGGTGTGACGCCGACATCAGGCGATGTCGAAAAGGCGCATGCCTTCATGCGCGCCGAGCTAGTGGCCCGCTTCGGCGATGAAGGCCGCAAGATGCGCCTTCTCTACGGCGGCTCGGTCAAGCCGGCCAATGCCGGCGAGCTGATGGGCATCGCCAATGTCGACGGTGCGCTGATCGGCGGGGCGAGCTTGAAAGCAGCCGACTTCCTCGCCATCTACCGGGCCTATGAGGCGCTGCTCGCCTGAGGCATTGTGAATTCCCAAGTTTATTCCGGGCCGAAGGGCTTGGAATAGATCAAAGCCTCATGTAAAGAGCCGCCAGAATTCTTACTTATGTCCGTCTCCAGGCGGGCAGGACTGGACCCATGCAGACCGTATTGATTGTCATTCATCTCATGATCGTGCTCGCGCTCGTCGGCGTCGTGCTCATCCAGCGCTCTGAAGGCGGCGGCCTCGGCATCGGCGGCGGTTCGGGCTTCATGTCGGCCCGCGGCACGGCCAATGCGCTGACGCGCACCACCGCGATCCTGGCGACGCTGTTCTTCCTGACCTCGCTCGGCCTCGGGATACTGACGCGTTACCAAGGCCGTCCGAGCGATATTCTGGACCGCATTCCGGCAACGGGCGGGCAGGGCAACGGCATTCTCGATTCGCTCGGCGGCGGTGCGAAGGCGCCGGCAGGTCAGCCGGCCGGCAACGGCGTTCCGAGCAGCGGGGCGGCAACGCCTGCCGCACCAGCGCCGGCAACTCAGGCTCCGGCAGCGCAGGCCCCCGCGGCTACCGCACCTTCCACGACGGCTCCGGCCGCAACCGCGCCGGCACCGGCTCAGCCCGCCGGCGTCCCGACGGGACAGTAAGCCGGTCTTCGACATAAACCGCCGGCAGGCCCTCGGGTCTGCCGGTTTTCTTTTGTTCAGATTCCTTCGCCACGCTTCGAAAATTCCGGAAAAGAATTTTTGGGGCTGGTGGAATCGTTTTTGAAAAGGTATCCGGTGAATCCCATGGCGCGATACGTATTCATCACTGGCGGCGTGGTTTCCTCTCTCGGAAAAGGAATTGCGGCCGCGGCTCTCGGAGCGTTGCTACAGGCCCGTGGATATCGGGTCCGGCTTCGCAAGCTCGACCCCTATCTGAACGTGGACCCGGGCACGATGAGCCCGACCCAGCACGGCGAGGTCTTCGTCACCGACGACGGCGCGGAAACCGATCTCGATCTCGGCCACTACGAACGCTTCACGGGGCGTTCGGCGACCAAGACCGACAACATCACCACCGGCCGCATCTACAAGAACATCATCGACAAGGAACGGCGCGGCGACTATCTCGGCGCGACGGTGCAGGTCATCCCGCACGTCACCAACGAGATCAAGGATTTCGTCATCGAGGGCAATGACGACTACGACTTCGTCATCTGCGAGATCGGCGGTACGGTCGGCGACATCGAGGCGATGCCCTTCATGGAGGCGATCCGCCAGCTCGGCAACGACCTGCCGCGCGGCACCGCCGTCTACGTCCACCTGACGCTGATGCCCTACATTCCGGCCGCCGGCGAACTCAAGACCAAGCCGACCCAGCATTCGGTCAAGGAACTGCAGGCGCTCGGCATTCATCCCGATATCCTGCTGGTGCGCGCCGACCGCGAAATTCCGGAAGCAGAGCGCCGTAAGCTCTCGCTGTTCTGCAACGTGCGCCCGTCCGCCGTCATCCAGGCGCTCGACGTAGCCAACATCTACGATGTGCCGATTGCCTACCACAAGGAAGGCCTGGACGACGAAGTGCTGGCTGCCTTCGGCATCGAGCCGGCGCCGAAGCCGCGTCTCGACCCGTGGGAAGAGGTCTGCAACCGCATCCGCACGCCGGAGGGCGAGGTGACGATCGCGATCGTCGGCAAATATACCGGCCTCAAGGATGCCTATAAATCGCTGATCGAGGCGCTGCATCACGGCGGCATCGCCAATCGCGTCAAGGTCAAGCTCGAATGGATCGAGTCCGAGGTCTTCGAAAAGGAAGATCCGGCGCCCTATCTCGAAAAAGTGCATGGCATCCTCGTGCCGGGCGGATTCGGCGAGCGCGGTTCGGAAGGCAAGATTCACGCAGCCCGCTTCGCCCGCGAACGCAAGGTGCCGTATTTCGGCATCTGCTTCGGCATGCAGATGGCCGTCATCGAGGCGGCGCGCAATCTCGCCGACGTGTCCGGCGCGTCCTCGACCGAATTCGGCCCGTCCAAGGAGCCGGTGGTCGGCCTGATGACCGAATGGGTCAAGGGCAACGAGTTGCAGAAGCGCACGGCAGCCGGCGATCTCGGCGGCACGATGCGTCTCGGCGCCTACAAGGCGGCGCTGAAAAAGGGCACGAAGATCGCGGATATCTACGGTTCTACCGATATTTCCGAGCGTCATCGCCACCGCTACGAGGTCAATGTCGACTACAAGGACCGGCTCGAGAGCTGCGGCCTCGTCTTCTCCGGCATGTCGCCGGATGGTGTGCTGCCGGAGACGATCGAATATGCCGATCACCCCTGGTTCATCGGCGTGCAGTATCACCCGGAACTGAAGAGCCGGCCGCTCGACCCGCATCCGCTGTTTGCCAGCTTCATCGAAGCGGCGACGGAACAGAGCCGTCTCGTCTAATCACAATGATGATCCAGATCGCGCGATTTCAAGCGCGATCTGGGCAAGTGCTTGTGGTGCTCTATTTTGCCGGCATGGCCACCCAACGCAGCACGACCGTTTCACGCTTCATCGCCGCGCCGCCTGAGCGCATCTACAGTGCCTTCCTGGATGCGGAGGCGGTCGCCACCTGGCTTCCGCCCGGTTCGATGCGCGGGATCGTCCATGCTTTCGAAGGCAGGGAAGGCGGCGCATTCAGCATGTCGCTCGTCTATCCTGATGACGAGGCGTCGCAGCCGGGCAAGACCTCCGACAAGACCGAAAGGTTCGAAGGCCGTTTCGCAAGACTCGTGCCTGATGAGCGGATCGTCTGGGCCACGGTCTTCGATTCCGAAGATGAAGGCTTTTCCGGCGAGATGATGGTCAGCACGACATTGTCACCGGTGGATGGTGGCACCGATGTGACGATGGCCTGCGACAACATTCCCTCCGGCATCCGCCTTGAAGACAATGAGGAAGGGTGCCGTTTGACGCTAGACAACCTGGCTGCTTTCGTCGGCGGTTGACGGTTGGTGGCGGGGACACGCCCCGCCGCCAAAGTTTGCCGTCAAGCAGCGGCCGGCAGCGGGCCGATATAGATCGAGCGCGGGCGAATCAGCCGACCGTCGAGCGCCTGTTCGCGGGCATGCGCCAGCCATCCGACTGTGCGGCCGATCGCGAAGACGCCGGTGAAGGCTTGCCGCGGGAAGCCGAGCGTTTCCAGCAGCAGCGCCGTGTAGAACTCGACATTGACGTCGAGCGGCCGGTTGGGCTTGCGCAGCTTCAGGATCGCCAAGGCGGTAGCTTCCACGGCTTCCGCCAGCGCGCCGCGGGCGCTGTCGACCTGCCCGGTTGATATCAGCGGCTTCAGGGCGTCTTTCAGCGCATCGGCGCGCGGATCGCGGACGCGGTAGATGCGGTGGCCGAAGCCCATCAGCCGTTCGCCGCGATCAAGCGCTTCGCCTAGCCATGGCTCGGCATTCTCGGCCGTTCCGATCGCGTCCAGCATGTCCAGCACCGGACCGGGCGCGCCGCCATGCAGCGGCCCCTTCAGCGCGCTCAGCGCCGCCAGAACCGAAGAGGTGAGCCCGGCTTGGGTCGAGGCGATGACGCGCGATGCGAAGGTCGAGGCATTGAGGCCATGGTCCGATATCGTCACGAGGTAGGCGTCGAGCGCCGCCGTCTGCTCCCTGGTCGGCAATTTGCCGGTCAGCATGCGCAGGATATCGGCCGCCTGCGGCAGCGAGGCGTCGGGCCTGATCGGTTTTTCGCCGCGCTGCAGGCGCAGAACAGCCGGCAGGAAGACGGCGGGCGCTGCCAGAAGGCTGAGCGCTGTATCGAAATCCTCACCGTCTGGCAGCCGGGCGATCAGTGCCCGCATCGCATCGACCGGGGGCAGGGCGAGCAGGGCGGTATCGGCAGCCTTGATATGATCGAACACCCCAGTTCGGGCTTTCGCCAGCCAGCCGCGCAATTCTGTTTCACCGAAGCTTCGTTCCATCAGCCCGTCGAGCAATAGCGCGGCGACACCTTCATAGGTGCCGTCTAAGACCAGATGATCCAGCGATATGCCGCGGATGATCAGCCGCCCCGCTTCGCCATCGACATCCGAGAGCTGCGTTTCGGCGGCAATGACATCTTCCAAGCCGTTTTTCATATTGTTTTCTCCTTTACGGACTGGATGATCCGACCTAGTCTCATTGACGTCAATCTTGACGCAATTGATCAATATGAGGCTCCGATGTCGTGGCTGACCGCCGAGGAGGCGCTACGGGCGCTGAAGACCAAGCCGCAGACGCTCTACGCCAATGTCAGCCGCGGTCGCATCCGTGCCAAGGCCGATCCCACCGACCCACGCCGCAGCCTCTACCAGGCGACCGACGTGCAGCGGCTTGCCGAGCGTCATGCCGGCCGCCGCAAGACCGAAACCGTTGCCGCCGAGGCGATAAAGTGGGGCGATCCGGTTCTCTCGTCGGCAATCTCCACCATTATCAATGGGCGGCTTTCCTATCGCGGACTCGATGCGGCCGTTTTTGCCGAGGCAGCGACGCTGGAGCAGACGGCGGCACTGCTTTGGAACGGTGCGGAAGCGGTGTTCTCCGGCGCCGGCGCCGGGTACGCCGCTCCGTCGCTTCAGGCTGCTTTCCTGGCGCTGGCAGGGCGGGTGACATCGGATCTGCCGTCGCTCGGCCGATCGCAGGCGGTACTTCGCCGCGAGGCGCAGGGAGTCCTCTCCACCGTCGCCGATGCTCTGGCGCCGGGGCCATCGGATCGGCCGCTGCATCTGCGGCTTGCGGAAAGCTGGCAGCGGCCGGATGCTGCCGATTGCCTGCGTCGGGCGCTGGTGCTGCTTGCCGATCACGAACTCAACGCCTCGACTTTTGCGGCGCGGGTCACGGCATCGACGGGTGCCGCGCTTTCGGCCGCCGTGCTTTCCGGACTGGCGACGCTGACCGGGCCACTGCATGGCGCCGCCTGGCAGGGTGTCGACGCCTTGATCGAAGCCGCTGTCACCCTCGGGGCCGAGCAGGCGATCCGCCGCACGCTTGCTCAGGGCCATCGCCTGTCGGCCTTTGGCCATCCGCTCTATCCCGACGGCGATATCAGGGCTATTGCGCTGCTCTCGCATTTCCCCCTGCCGCTGGAATTTGCAGACCTTCGTGATGCGGGCGAAGCAATGGTCGGCGAGAAGGTCAATCTCGATTTCGCGCTTGCCGCGATGGCCGCCGCCTTCGATCTTCCAAAGGAGGCGCCGATCATCATGTTCTCGCTCGCTCGTTCCGCCGGTTGGCTTGCGCATGCGATGGAGCAGATCGACAGCGGCGAATTGATCCGGCCGCGGGCGCGTTATGCCGGACCAGCGCCGGATACCAACACCAGCCGCTAATGCTGGCGATTGTGGCGGTTTGCTTTTTTACCTAGGGAATTATCCGAATTCGGCTATCATGCCTGCCATGGAAGAAGACGGTTGGCGGACGCTTTGGAAAAAGCTGCCCGCACGGTCATGGGGGCCTTTCCATGAATACGAAACTTCGCAGCCTGCTTGCCGCCGCACTCGCTGTCGGCCTCATTCCACATGAGGCGGCCTTTGCGCAGTCTGCCGGCTGCACGATCTCGCGCGACGCCGGCGCCCGCCAGGTGTTCACTTGTCCCGGCGGAGTAAAGATCACGGCGGAGGCTGGCGCCTCCTTCCGCCTTGCCGACCGCAACCGTGACGGCAGCCCCGATTCAGCGTCGCTGCGGCGCAAGGCCATCCTCGTCGATGTCGACAGCAGCCAGCACGCGAGTGGTTTTGAGGTGGTGACGCCGCAGGCGATCGCCGCCGTGCGCGGCACGCAATGGGCCGTCGACGTCGCAGGCGGCAAGACCTCGGTGCTGGTCGTGCGAGGCAGCGTCGCGGTCCGCCGACCGGCTGGCGAGCAGGTGGTGCTGTCGCCGGGCGAGGGCGTCGATGTCAGTGCCGGAACGGAACCCCTCATCGTGCGTCGCTGGCCGGCGCCGCGCGCCGCCGCTCTCCTTGCCCGCCTCGGCCAGTAATCGATGAACCATCGCCTGCAGACGGTGATCGCGCTGTTTTTCGCCGGCCTTTGGGGAGCTGCGCTCGGCTATGCCAATCTCACTGCCGGAAGCGGCCTTCTCGACCGGATGGAGGCCTCGCTCACCGATATCCGCAGCGTTATCGTCGGGGCGAAAACGCCGCCTCCCGGCGTCTCGATCGTCGCCATCGACGACCGCACCGCGGCGTCCCACGGTTACCCCCTTGATCGGGCCACACTTGCGCGCCTTGTCAGCGCAATCAACGCCTTGAAGCCGAAGGCCCTGGCGCTCGACATTCTGCTGGTCGATCCCGGGCCGGAGGAGGGCGATGCGGCGCTGGCTACCGCCCTTGCCCAGGGGCCGAGCGTGATTGCGGCCGCAGCCACCTTCACCAGAAGCAGCCAGCAGGTCACCGATGCCGCCAACGATCCGCTCGCCGCCATCCCCGAGGCAGGTCAGCTTCTGTTGCCGCTTCCCCGCTTTGCCGAGGCCGCCGCCGTCGGCATCGTCAATGTCGCAACCGACCAGACCGGCACGCCGCGTTACATTCCGCTGATCTCACGCGCCGCGGATCGATTGGATCCGGCCTTTCCGCTGCGCGCCGCTTCGGTGGCGCTCGGCGTCGACCCCAGCATCGAACCCGATGCCATCATGCTCGGAAAGCTGCGTATCCCCACCGATATCGGCCAGCGGCTGCCGGTGACCTTCTATGGCGGGCACGGCAGCATCGCCACCTTCAGCGCGGCCGATGGGCTGGATGACACGCTTTCGGCCGATGCGGTTGCCGGCCGCATCGTCGTCATCGGCTCGACGGTCACCGGCGGCGGCGACGTCTTCCCGACGCCGTTCGATCCGGTTATGCCCGGCGTCGAGGTGATGTCGACGGCGATCACCCATCTCGTCAGCGGCGATGGCATGGTGCGCGACCACCGGATAAGGCTGATCGATGCCGGCATCGCCCTCGGCCTGCCGATCGTGCTCGTTTCGCTGATTGCCTGGCGACGGAGTGCTATGGGCTACCTCATCATCGTGTTGACGCTGATCGTCTGGGCGCTGCTCAATCTTTCGGCCTTTGCGCATGGTTATTGGCTGAGCGCGGCGCTGCCGATCGCCGCAGCGCTGCCGCCGGCGCTGATCTTCGGTGCAGCCGAACTCTGGCGCGACCGCGGCCGCGCCCGCCATTTTGCCGAGCAGAGCGCGTTGCTGCAGCGCATCGAGGCGCCCGGCCTCGGCGAGTGGCTGGCACGCGATCCAAATTTCCTCGCCGCACCGGTGCGCCAGAACGCTGCCGTCATCTTCATCGATCTCTCGGGTTTCACCGGCCTCAGCGAAAACCTCGGCCCGGTCAAGGTGAGCGAGGTTCTGAGCGGATTCTTCGAACTGGTCGATGAGGAGGCGCGCGCCCACGGCGGCGCCATCACCAGCTTCATGGGCGACGGGGCGATGATCCTGTTCGGCCTGCCGGAGCCTGCCGATGACGATGCCGCCCGGGCCGCTGCCTGCGCCGTCAGCCTGTGCGAGCGCACGCGGGCCTGGCTTGGATCGCACGGAGGCTTCGCGGAGAAGAGGATCGGCTTCAAGGTCGGCGCCCATTGCGGCCCGATCGTCGCCTCGCGCCTTGGCACCGGCGACCGGCAACAGATCACCGCGGCAGGCGACACCATCAACGTCGGCAGCCGCCTGATGGAGGTCGCCGCCCGCCATGGCGTCGAGCTGGCGCTGAGCGCCGAAATCGTCCGCGCGGCGGGCCCCGACAGCGCGTTGCTGCAGGCGGGCCGCATGGAGGGTCCGTTGGAAACGACGCTGCGCGGCCGGGCAAGGCATATCGACGCGTGGCTGTGGCGCAGCCGCACGCTTTGACAATCGCGGCGGGAGCGGCTAGGAACGGCGCAAATACCCGCCGGCTGGCTCCGGCCATGGCGCATTTCGCGCCTGACAGCTCCGAAAGATCGAACTCATGACAGAATTCAACGGCGTCGTTCCGGCGATCGCCAAGGCGTTGCAGAAGCGCGGTTACGCCGAACTCACCCCGGTGCAGAAGGCGATGCTCGATCCGGCGCTTGCCGCTTCCGACGCGCTGGTCTCGGCCCAGACCGGTTCCGGCAAGACCGTCGCCTTCGGCCTGGCGCTGGCACCGACCCTGCTTGAGGATAGTGAGCGTTTCGGCAATGCCGGCGCCCCGCTGGCGCTCGTCATCGCCCCGACACGTGAGCTTGCTCTGCAGGTAAAGCGTGAGCTCGACTGGCTGTTTGAGATGACCGGCGCGGTGATCGCCAGCTGTGTCGGCGGCATGGACATTCGCAGCGAGCGCCGGTCGCTCGAACGCGGCGCCCATATCGTCGTCGGCACGCCCGGCCGGCTCTGCGACCATATTCGTCGCAGGGCGCTCGACATGTCGGACCTAAAGGCCGCCGTGCTCGACGAGGCCGACGAGATGCTCGATCTCGGCTTCCGCGAAGACCTGGAATTCATTCTCGATGCGGCGCCGGACGAGCGCCGGACACTGATGTTTTCGGCAACGGTGCCGGCGGCGATCGCCAAGCTTGCCAAAAGCTATCAGCGCAACGCCGTGCGCATCAGCACCGCGGCCGAGGCAAAGCAGCATGTCGACATCGAATATCGCGCGCTCATGGTAGCCCCCAGCGACCGCGAGAATGCGATCATCAACGTGCTGCGTTATTACGAGGCGACCAACGCCATCGTCTTCTGCTCGACGCGCGCCGCCGTCAATCATCTGACCGCGCGCTTCAACAACCGCAATTTCGCCGTCGTGGCACTCTCCGGCGAGCTGACGCAGAACGAACGCACCCACGCGCTGCAGGCGATGCGCGACGGGCGCGCCCGCGTCTGCATCGCGACCGACGTCGCCGCTCGCGGCATCGACCTGCCGGGCCTCGATCTCGTCATCCATGCCGATCTGCCGACCAATCCGGATACGCTGCTGCACCGCAGCGGCCGCACCGGCCGTGCCGGACGCAAGGGCATCAGCGCTATGATCGTGCCGCTGAATGCACGGCGCAAGGCGGAGCGCTTGCTCGAGAATGCCGGAATTTCGGCTGCCTGGGCGCGGCCGCCGTCGGCCGAGGAGGTCAATGAGCGCGACGACGAGCGGCTGCTCGCCGATCCGATCTTCAGCGAAGCGCCGCAGGAAGAAGAACAGGGGCTGGTACAGCAGCTACTCGCCAGCCACGGAGCCGAGAAGCTAGCCGCCGCCTTCCTGCGCCTCTACCGCACCAATCATTCGGCGCCGGAAGACCTCCTCGAGGTTACCGTGCAGGACGATCGCAGCCGCAAGCGCCGCGACAATGCCGAGCCGTTCGAGCCGGCACAGAGGGGACCGCGCGAGGATTTCGGCGCCAGCGTCTGGTTCTCCGTTTCGGTCGGACGCAAGCAGAATGCCGAGCCGCGCTGGCTGATTCCGATGCTCTGCCGCAACGGCAATGTCACGAAGCGCGAGATCGGTGCGATCAAGATGCAGCCTGAGGAAACCTTTGTGGAGATCGCAGCAGCGAGTGCCGAAAGCTTCCTGGCAGCGATCGGACCGAACAAGGCGCTCGAACGCGGCATCCGTGTGACAAAGCTTTCCGGCACGCCGGATTTCAGCCGGGCGCCGTCGCCAAAGCCCTATGCCGGCAAGTCGTCGCGTGACGAGCGACCGGGCGACACATTCCGCGAGGAACGCCCGAACAACAAGTTCGGCAAGGCTCCGGGCGGCGGATATGCTGCAGCTGACAATAGCGGCCAGCAAAGACAGGACACCAAGCCCTGGAGCAAGAAACCGGGCAAGCCCGGCTTCGATGGCCCGAGATCCGATAAGCCTAAATTTGATGGGCCGAAATTCGACAAGCCAAAATACGACAAGCCGAAATTCGAAGGCGGGAAATCCGAAGGCGCCAAATCCGAACGCCCGAAATATGAAGGCAAGGGCGGCGCCGGGCCGAAGGGCAAGTTTTCGAAGAAGAAGCCCGGCTGATTGCGCCGCAGGCCCTTCGCCGGTTCAGGCGGAGGGCTTTATCTGACGGCTAGCCGCAAGCGGAATTTCTCGACGGCGGCATGCCGCATCTCGCCATGAAGAACTATTGAATCGTTAGTTTTATAGCGGGCCAGGAGCAGGACGACGATGAAACGCTCCGGCATTCCGCGTCCCGATCCGGCCGCCTTCATCCAGGCCAATCTGCCAATCTCCCCCGTTCCGGCCATTTCCGAAATCCTGCTCTATATGGCAGGCCCTGCGAGCGGGCTCTGGCGACTTGCCGGCCGGGGAGAAACCGATCCGCCGCCCTACTGGGCTTATCCCTGGGCCGGCGGCGCCGTGCTTGCCCGCCATCTGCTCGATCGCCCCGAGGTGGTCGCGGGGCGCCGCGTCCTCGACCTTGGCGCCGGCTCCGGGCTCGTCGCCATCGCGGCGGCGAAGGCCGGAGCTGCTACGGTCACGGCGGTCGATGTCGATGCCAATGCCATCGCCGCAATCGGTCTCAACGCGGCGATCAACGGCGTGAAGATCGTAGCCGTCGCCGCCGATATCATCGAGGCGCCGCCGCCGGAGGAGACTGATCTCGTCGTTGTCGGCGACCTGTTCTACGATCCCGCACTTGCCTTGCGGGTGATGGATTTCTTGCAGCGTTGCCAAGCGAGCGGCATCGAGGTGCTGATCGGCGATCCCGAGCGCGCTTATCTACCGCAGGGACACCTTAGGCGAATCGCGACCCATGCGGTCGCAGATTTCGGCGCGGGTACGGGGGGCAAGGTGGTGCCGGCAGGCGTCTTTTCACTTGCCGGAGATGGCTGAAAGGCTGCGACTATGCCAGAAGATCCGGCCGCAACAGCATGACCGGGCAGGGCGCTCCAGCCGGTAGCTCCGGTGCATGCGGCGGGCGGATGATCAGGCAATCGGCTTGCGCAAACACCTTCATCATCGACGAATCCTGTTTGTCGAAGGGTTCGGCGAGCCAGTTCCCGGCGGCGGATTTCGAGAGTTTCGCCCTGATATAGTCCTGGCGGTGGTCATTGACGCGCAGCGTGACGGCTGCCTCCACCATTGTCTCGCGCCGCACCGGCGGCAGGGAGGCGAGTTTGCGGATCAGCGGCTCCAGGAAGAGCAGCGAGCAGACGAGGCTCGATACCGGATTGCCGGGCAGGCCGAGCACATGGGTCTCGCCGAAGCTGCCGACCATCAGCGGTTTGCCGGGACGCATGGCGATGCGCCAGAAATCCAGCTGCATGCCGGCCTCGATCAGCGTCGCCTGCACCAGATCGTGGTCGCCGACCGAAGCGCCGCCGAGCGTGACGATGACATCGGCCTCGGCGTCTCGCGCCGCGTCGATCGCCGCGGTGATCCTGGCTTTGTCGTCCGGGACAATGCCGAGATCGAGCACCTCTGCGCCGGCTTTGCGGGCAAGGGCTGCAATACCGAATGTATTGGATGCGATGATCTGCGACGGGCCGGGCGCGCTTCCGGGCGGCAGCAATTCGTCGCCGGTCGCAAGGATGGCGATCAGCGGGCGTTTGAGAATCTCGACATCGGGCCGGTTCATGCCGGCAGCGACCGTCAGCCGCGAGAAATCAAGCACTGTGCCGGCCGACAGCACGGCTTCGCCTTCGGCAAAATCCTGGCCGCGGGGACGCACATGCTGGCCCTGCCGCACAGGAAAATTGGTTCGGATGCCGCCTTCAGTCTTCTCGGCATCCTCCTGCAGAAGGACGCTGTCGGCGCCTGCGGGAACTGGGGCGCCGGTGAAGATGCGGACGGTCTCGCCTTTGCCGACCTCGCCTTGGAAGGCATGGCCGGCGGCGGAGGTGCCGATCAGCTTCAGCAAGGCGCCCGGCTCCGGCGCGTCTTCGCGACGTAGGGCGTAACCATCCATAGCGGAGGAGTTGAAGGGCGGCTGGGTCAGGCCTGCCTTGAGATCGACGGCCAGGACGCGGCCTTCGGCATCGATAAGTGGCAGCGTTTCAGAGGCTTCGACGGGCTTGGCGCGGGACAGGAGACGGTTCTGCGCCTCGGCGACCGGGAGAAGGTTCATCTCGCCTCCGGATGACGGAAATTGCCCGACTTGCCGCCGGATTTTTCGAGCAGCCTGACGCCGCCGATCTCCATTGTCTTGTCGGCGGCCTTGGCCATATCGTAGATCGTAAGGCAGGCGACCGAGACGGCGGTCAACGCCTCCATCTCCACACCGGTCTTGCCGGTCAACTTGGCGGTTGCCGTGACGCGCAGACCAGGCAGGGCGGCGTCTTCCTCGATCTCGACGGTCACCTTCGTCAGCATCAGCGGATGGCAGAGCGGGATGAGATCGGCGGTACGTTTTGCCGCCAGGATGCCGGCAAGGCGCGCCGTGCCGATCACATCGCCCTTCTTGGCATTGCCTTGTCGAATGAGCGCGAGTGTTTCCGGCGCCATCTTCACATAGCCCTCGGCCGTGGCGATACGCAGCGTCTCGGCCTTGTCGGAAACGTCGACCATATGCGCCTCGCCGGAGGCATCGATATGCGTTAGGTTAGCCTTTCCGCCGCTCATATCATTCGGCCGCGATGGGGGCTTCGCCAAAGAGCAGCGCGCGGGTGGCGGCCGTCACGTCATCCTTTCGCATCAGGCTTTCGCCGACAAGGAAGGTGCTGATATCGACGGCCTGCAGGCGCTTGCAATCGGCATTGGTGAAGATGCCGCTTTCGCCGATGAGGAGCCGGTCTGCCGGAACCATGGCGGCCAGCGTCTCGCTGACAGTCAGGCTGACCTCGAAAGTACGCAGATTGCGGTTGTTGATGCCGATGAGCGGCGAGGACAGTTTTAGCGCCCGCTCCATCTCCTCGGCGTCGTGGACCTCGACCAGCACGTCCATGCCGAGCGAGAAAGCTTCGTCCTGCAGACGCTCGGCCTCGTCATTAGAAAGCGAGGCCATGATCAGCAGGATGCAGTCAGCACCCCAGGCGCGCGCCTCATGCACCTGATAGGTCTCGAACATGAAATCCTTGCGCAAAGCGGGTAGACCGCAGGCGGCCCGTGCCGTCGTCAGGAATTCCGGCGCACCCTGAAAGCTCGGCGTATCGGTCAGCACGGAAAGGCAGGCCGCGCCACCGGCTTCGTAGGCCTTTGCCAGCGCCGGCGGATCGAAATCCGAGCGGATCAGCCCCTTCGACGGGCTCGCCTTCTTGATCTCGGCGATCAGACCGAAATTGCCGGCGTCACGCTTGGCAGCAAGGGCGCGATGGAAGCCACGCGGGGCGGACTGGCCGGCCTGCATCGCCTTCAGGTCGGCAAGCGACACCGCAGCCTTGGCGGCGGCGATCTCCTCACGCTTGTAAAGTTCGATCTTCTTCAGGATATCGGTCATCGGGGTAATCCTAGTCGATATCGTTGGAAACGGCGATGAGTTTGTCGAGAGCGAGCGCGGTGGCGCCGCTATCGAGCGACTGCGCCGCGAGCGTCATGCCGTCGCGAATCGTTTCGACCTTGCCGGCGATCACCAGCGAGGCGGCGGCATTGGCAAGCGATATATCGCGATAGGCGTTCTTCGCGCCGCTGAGCACCTCGCGAAGCGCTGCGGCGTTGGCGACACCATCGCCGCCCTTGATGTCGGCAAGCACGCTGGGGCTGACGCCGAAATCGGCGGGCGACAGCTCGAAGGTGCGGATCTTGCCGTTTTCGAGTGCGGCTACCTTGGTGATGCCGGTCGTGGTGATCTCATCGAGGCCGTCGCCATGAACCACCCAGACGCATTCGGAGCCGAGATCGCGCATGACTTCCGCAAGCGGCACCAGCCATTGCGGCGAGAAGACCCCCAGCAGCTGGCGGCGGACGCCGGCCGGACTGGAGAGCGGCCCGAGCAAGTTGAAGATGGTGCGGGTGCCGAGTTCGACCCGGGATGGGCCGACATGGCGCATGGCGGAATGATGAAGCTGCGCGAACATGAAGCCGACGCCGGCCTCAGTGATGCAGCGGGAAATGATCTCGGGGCCGACATCGAGCTTGACGCCGAGTGCCGCCAGATTGTCCGCCGCACCCGACTTCGAACTCAGCGCCCGGTTGCCGTGTTTTGCGACGGGGACACCGGCGCCGGCGACGATCAGCGCCGCCAGCGTCGAGATATTGTAGGTGCCGCTGGCATCGCCGCCGGTGCCGACGATGTCGATCGCATCGGCCGGAGCCTCGACGGTCAGCATCTTCGAGCGCATCGCGGTGACGGCGCCGACGATCTCGTCGACGGTTTCGCCACGCACGCGCAGCGCCATCAGGAAGCCGCCGATCTGCGAGGGCGTCGCTTGGCCCGACATCAGGATGTCGAAGGCGGCGCGAGCCTCGTCACGCGTCAGCGGCTCGCGGCTTGCGGCCTTGGCCAGGAACGGCTTCAGATCGGTCATAAAGGCCTCCTAACGAAGCGTCGCCTGTTCGGCGAGCGTCTGGTTGATCTGCGCGCCGTACTGCGTCTGCAGCAGGTTGACCATCTGATCGAGAATATCGTCGCCGGCGGCATTGGCCATGGCGGTGATCTGGGCATCGCGGTTGTTCAGCGCATCGCTGGTCGGCTCGCTGTTGACCTCTGTGACCTTCATCAGGATCTGCGTCGACGGATCGGCGCCGACAGCGCTCGCGACCGTATCGATGGGGCCGGAGAAAGCGGCGGTGACGCCGGCGCGGCCAAGCACCGGATCATCGGTTGAGCGGGTGACGCCGCTCTTGCTTTCGACGGCGATGCCGAGCGGCGTTGCGATATCGGCAAGCGCGGTGCCCTTGGCGGCTGCGGCCTTCAATTCGTCGGCCTTCTTGGCAAGTTCGGCTTTCTGCTGTTCCGCCGTCCAGTCCTCGACCGCCTTTTCGCGCACCTCGGCGACCGGGCGCTCGCGGGTCGGCGTGATTTCGCGGACGTTGAACCAGACATAGCCATCATTGCCGATCGGCAGCGGCGGCGCATCGACGGCGACCTCGGTCTTGAAGGCTTCGCCGAGCAGCTGCTGCTTGACGGGAATATCCTTGACCTCTTTGCCGTCCTTGTCTGCGCCGGTCATATCGACGGCGTCGACGGCCACGGCCTTCAGCTTCAACTGGCCGGCGATATCCTCGAGCGTGGCGCCGCCGGCGCGCAGATCCTCGATGCGGTCATGAACGTTGATCACTTCCTGAGAGGCATTGGAAAGCGCCAGCTGCCTGCGGATGTCCTCCTTCACCTCGTCGAAATTCTTGGTCGTTTCCGGCTTGATGTTGGTGATGCGCAGGATGACGGAACCGAAGGAGCCCTCGACCACAGGTGTCGTGCCGCCATCGCGCGAAACCGCGAAGGCCGCATCGGCAACAGCCTGGTCGGGAACCTTGTCCTTGGTGAACTCGCCGAGCAGTACGTCGCTTGCCGTCTTGCCCTGGTCGGAGACCAGTTGATCGAAGCTGGTGCCGCCCTTCAGGGCCGTTTCGGCGGCGGTGGCAAGATCCTTGCTGGTGAAGGTCAGCTGTTCGATGGTGCGGCTTTCCGGCGTGCGGTAGGTATCCTTGCTCTTGTCGAAGGCTTCGTGGATCTGGTCGTCGGCGACCGTCGCTGCGTCAGCGATATCGGCGGGCTGCAGCTTGAGATAGACGAGCTTGCGGTACTCAGGCGCCTGGTAGCGTTGCTTCACACCCTCGAACCACGCCGCCAGCACGTCGTCGGCAGGCGCCTTGATCGGCTCGATATTGGCGTTGGTGAGCAGCAAATAGTCGACGCTGCGGCTTTCACCGCCATAGAGCTTCAGGGCGTCGACCAGCGTCTTCGGAGCGGTAAAGCCGTTCGAGATGGCATCGACGACCTGGCTGCGGACGGCGACCTTGCTGCGCTCCTTGATGTAATCATCCTGGCGGATATTGGCATTGCGCAGGCGCGAGATGAAGAGTTCACGGTCGAACTTGCCGTTGACAGCCTTGAATGCAGGATCATCGGCGATCAACTGGGCGAGGCGATCTTCGGACAGCCCGAGGTTCATTTCTTCGGCAAGCTGATCGAGCGAGGCGCCGGCGACGAGCTGGGCCAGCACCTGCTGCTCGACGCCGAAGGCGCGGGCCTGTTCCGGCGTGAGGCGCGTGCCGAACTGCTGGCTGAGGCTTGCCACCTGGCGCTGGTAGGCGAGGTGGAATTCGTTGACGTCCACATGCTGATCGCCGACGGTCACGACCGTGGTGCTGTTGCTGCCGGTAATCAGCGACCGGGAGACGCCCCAGATGCCGAAGGACGCGACCAGCAGAAGCATCAGCAGCTTGGCGACCCAGGTCTGAGCGGCTCTTCTCAGGATATGGAACATAGAAACGCAAACCTCGCAGTATCATTAACCCGCGCGCGGGCGGACATTTGACGTTCCTTAGAACAAACGCGACAGGAAATGAAGGGTTTGTCGCGCGAAAAGCTGCGCCGGGCGGCGGCGGCGGCGTGGCGGCTCTGCGGCGAACAAAAGATCGGTTGCGGCGGAACCTTTCGGGCCGCCATTTCGTTGAAGCCGCATCCCATGAAACAGGAGCAGACCATGGCTGAATTGAAAACCGCTTCCGCCGAATCCACCGCTGCGCGGGTCAAGGCCGATATCGCAGCAGACGATCTGTCGGCGCAGGTCGCGGCCCTTCGCAACGATCTCTCCCGGCTGACGGAAAGCGTGGTCGCGCTCGGCCAGGGGGCAAAGTCGGCGGTGACCGACGAGGCATCGCTGATGACGGAACAGCTGCGCGACAAGGTTCGTGAAGAACCGCTGATGGCGCTCGCGGTGACGGCAGGCATTGCCTATGTTTTCGGCCTGCTGAGCCGCCGCTAGAAAGAATTCAGGACAATGAAAAGCCGGGCGCAATGATAGCCCGGCTTTCGATGTTTGAAGGCTAGCGCGACCTTCAGCGGCGGATGACGCGCCCGATGAAAATCAGGATGCAGGCACCGATAAAGCCGGTGATCAGATAACCCAGCCAACCTGCAAGCGGCTGGATGTGCAGCAGACCCAGGATCCAGTTGGCGACGATGGCGCCGACGATGCCGAGCAATATGTTCATGAGCAAGCCCATGCTGCTGCTCATGACCTTTTCCGCCAGCCATCCGGCGATGCCACCGATGATGATGGCTGCAATCCAACCCACGCCTGCGTTTTCCATGATTATCTCCCTCCTGGCAAAACGAGTCACAGAATGCACGAATCGAAGGGAAGTTCCACTCCCAGTTACGAGATTGCTCGCGCGTTCAGCAGCTTATGTGACTTACGGCTGCAGCATGGTAACAGGGGACTCCAACGCGTGGATAGCAATCTGAAACAAGAGGCCAGCAATGGCAAGTATTGCAAATCCCACCGGCATGATCAGGCTTTTGCTAAACATCGTTCCTCTCCCCTTTGCATAAAGCATAAGCGGAAGTGGACGGCGCGCAAGGATATTGTTAATGGATAGTTAAACGTGACATTTAACTAAAATTAAATACATTCGATAATGGTTTAAATGCTTGTATAAATTGAAACGTTTCTTGTCTAATATTTGGGGGTGCACTGACGGATAAGCTGCGTTTATTGTGCCAACCTTAATCTCCGTCGTGTCGTCGGTGCTATGAACGTCTGAAGTCCGTCGCATCAAAATAATTCATGCAACGCGTTTTAGCGCTTTGTTTTAATGCATGGGGTTCTGCCGGCACCGCTACACACCTCCGGGCGATTATGTCCGGTGAACGACGAGCATGAAGACGAGGAAGGACGCTGTCGCGACGGTCGCGGCGAAGGCAATCTGATAATCCATGTCGTTGATCCCGGTTGGATGGCTTCTGTAAACGCCGCTCGCGCCATAGAGTTCCATATGCGATCCGCACCGAAGGCCGGCGGATTGATTTTGGCAGGAAATGCATCATCTTTCCCTGATCGCCACTCCATCTGGGGAAACTCGATGTCAAAAGCTGCAATCGCCATCGCCTGCATCTGCCTGCTCACGCTTTCCGGCTGCGGCAATACCGCATACGGGCTGAAGAAGGATGGGCAGGAGGCGAGCCACGCCATGGACAATGCGACACATCGGGTGCTTTCGGCAGGTGCCAAGAAGTGAGACGCGCGCCAATATTCTCGCGGCAGGCGAAGAAGGGTCAACGGCGAAAAAAGCCCGCCTGGGGTGAGGCGGGCTTGCAATAACAGGGAGAATGGACGGATAGACGCCGTCTCGGCTAATGAAGCATTTCCTTAAGCGTATGGCTTTACGTCATTCGACGTAACCGCCACCGTGGCGACAGCGATGCGTTCAAGTCTAATCCAATCAGAAGTTGCCCCAGTTCTGGGCGCGGGCACGGGCGCGAATAATCCGGTATTCGCGACCGCCATAGAGCGAGCCGATTGTCAGCAGAAGCGTCAGAACGTCCCAGATGATATGCATTTTATCCTCTTAGGTTGGACGGCTCTGCCGTCGATCGCTTGATGTAGAATAGCAATTTTTCGAATGTGCTTATATGACAAGAAATCGGGATGAGCGGCGAAGCGGCGAGGGCGCCTCCGTAGAGGAAGAGCGGCGTCGCCGTCTTGGAGCAAGGAAGTGAAAAGATTACCGGACGGCGGCCGATGACGATTTTTTCCGTCCGCCACATCACGTCCTATCGGTACGTCAGGGCGGTCGATTTCGGCGAGCATCGCCTGATGTTCCGGCCGCGCGACAGTTTTGACCAGCGGCTGATCGAAGCGTCGTTGACGATATATCCTAAGGAAAGTCATGTGCGCTGGATCCACGATGTTTTCGGCAATTGCGTGGCGCTCATCGATTTTTCGAGGCCGGCGTCCGAGCTTCGTTTCGAAACCTGGATCACGCTCGATCACACACCCCAGGTCGCCCTTGATCTCAAGGTAGACGACCAGGCCCTGACCTATCCATTCTCCTACGACAAGGACGAAATTGCCGATCTGACGCCGGCGATGCAGCGCCATTATCCCGACCCCAACGACGATGTCGGACGCTGGGCGCGCCAGTTCGTGCGGCAGGGACGTCCGACAGAGACCGGGCATCTGCTGATGACGCTCTGTTATGCCATTCGGGAAAGCTTCGTCTATGCGCGCCGGATGGAGCACGGAACGCAGACGCCGCAGCAGACTTTGCAGCTTCGCTCCGGCACCTGCCGGGATTTCGCGCTGCTGATGATGGAGGCGGCACGCGTCCTCGGCCTCGCGGCGCGGTTTGTCACGGGTTATGTCTATGTTCCCGATCGCGACGGCTCCACCGTGCTCGGCGGCGGTTCCACCCATGCGTGGTGCCAGATTTATCTTCCGGGCGCCGGCTGGACGGAGTTCGATCCGACCAATGGGATCGTCGGCAACCGCGATCTCATTCGTGTCGCCGTTGCCCGCGATCCGCGCCAGGCAGTCCCGTTGAGCGGCAGCTATGATGGGGATGGGACGGATTTCGACAGCATGACGGTGCAGGTCAACGTCACCACGAAGTAATATCGGACATCCCGAGTTTTGCGGCGACAGCCGCGGCTGCGGGAACCGGGCAGCGCGATCCACGTTGCATAGTCACGCCACCTATGTGGGACACAAGGAAGCCACAATGAAGATACGCGCCGGGTTTCATTTGGGCTATGAATGTACGCAGCCGACACCGATGCTGCTCGTCCTCAATATTCATCCCTCCCGTCGCGCCGATCTTCTCAGCGAGCAGGTGCTGACATTCGACCAGCCGATCGAGGCCTGGGGCTATACCGATGTGTTCGGCAATGCCTGCAGCCGGATCGTCGCCCCGCCAGGCCTTACAACGATTTCCACGGAATTCGAGATCTATGACAGCGGGCAACCGGACATAGTTCCCGACGATGCCATCCAACATGCGATCAATGACCTGCCGGACGATGTGCTCGTCTTCCTGCTCGGCAGCCGCTATTGCGACACCGACAGGCTTGGCGATTTTGCCTGGGCAACATTCTCGTCGACGCCGCTCGGCTGGGCGCGCGTCCAGGCGATCTGCGATTTCGTTCATGACCACATCACCTTCGACTACCAGAAGGCCGATTTGCTGCGAACCGCGCATGGCGGCTTCACCGACAAGGCCGGCGTCTGCCGCGACTTTGCCCACCTCGCCATCGCGCTTTGCCGATGCATGAATATCCCAGCCCGATACTGCACCGGTTATCTCGGCGATATCGGTGTCCCGATCGATCCCAATCCAATGGATTTCAGCGCCTGGTTCGAGGTTTTTCTCGGCGGCCACTGGCATACGGTCGATGCCCGCCACAATAGGCCGCGCATCGGCAGGATACTGATGGGGACCGGCCGCGACGCCACCGACGTCGCGATGTCGACGGCCTTCGGCCCGGCAACGCTCTCCCGCTTCGAGGTGATCACCGAGGAAGTGCCGCAGGACGGGGCGGGCGAGGCCGATCCTATGCCTTCTTGAGGAATTCCGTTTTCAACACCAGACCCTTGACCTGCTTGGTGTTGCACTCGATCTCGCCGAGATTGGAGGTCAGGCGAATGCCCTTGACCAGCGTTCCGCGCTTCAGCGTCTCGGAGGTTCCCTTGACCTTGAGGTCCTTGATCAGCGTCACGGAATCGCCATCGTGAAGCTGGCTTCCGTTGCTGTCCTTTACGATGATGTCGTCGGCCATGATGTTTCCGCCTGATAATTCGCCTGATGATCTTGGGCGCGGGAAATCACGTCTACAAGGGATAGTCAACCATTGCGAACGGATCGATCACTCGCCGGTCAGTTCGACGTGGCCGCCGATCACCCCGCCGCGCAAGCGTCCCGAACGCAGCCGCGCAGCCAGCGATGGGCCGGATCGGCATCCATCCGGGGATGCCACAGCAGTGAAACGGTGATCTCAGGGGTCGGAACCGGCAGGGGAAAACTGTGCATCCCCTGGCGCAAAGCTCCGGTGTGCCGTTCCGGCACGCTGGCGATCAAATCCGACGCGCGGGCGAGAGCCAGCGCGGTGGAAAAACCGCCGACGATGGTGGCAATCTGCCGTTCCAGCCCGAGCGCATCAAGGGCTTCATCGATCGCGCCCTTGTCGAGCCCGCGCCGCGAGACATGGATGTGCCGGCCGGCCGCATATCGGGAGGGTGTGACATCGTCCCGGCAAAGCGCATGCCCCGTTCGAACGACCCCGATGAAGCGGTCGCGGAACAGGGCTTGCGCCCGCACCTCCGGGCCCATCGTGTCGCCGACGACACCGGTTTCCAGGTCGACGCTTCCGTCGCGCAATGGGGCGCTGTCCTTGTCTGGCTTCTGCACGAAACGCAGCCGCACGCCGGGCGCATCACCACCGAGGCGGGCGATAAGATCGGGTCCGAAGCTCTCGGCGAAGCCCTCGCTGGCGCGCAGCGTGAACGTTCGGACCAGGCGTTGAAGGTCGAGCGCCTCGGCAGGGCGCAGGACCGTTTGCGCCTCCTCGACGATCCGGCCGACCCGTTCGCGCAGTTCGAGCGCCCGGGGCGTGGGGACGAGGCCGCGGCCGGCGCGCACCAGCAGCGGATCGCCCGTCGTTTCGCGCAATCGCGCCAGCGCCCGGCTCATCGCCGACGGGCTGAGCCGCAGCCTTTGGGCCGCACGCGCAACGCTGCCTTCGGCAAGCAGCACATCCAGGGTGACAAGCAGGTTGAGATCGGGTGTCGACATACATCCGATATAACACTGTTTGATGTGGCGCCAAACGCATCAATACAATGCAAATGCTGCGCGTTTCGCCATATCGGCCGGAGCGTTATGTTTCCTTCGCTCCGTTTCGGGAGCAGTAACGAGGAGTTCACGGTGAAGCCGATCATTGCAGAGCCAGGCGAGGCCGGTGTCGAACGCACATATTCCGTCCGTTGGGCACTCACCAGTCTTTCCCTCTCCATGTTGTTGCCATCGCTCGGCACCAGCATCGCCAATGTCGGCCTGCCGAGCCTGGCGCGGGCGTTCAACGCCTCCTTCCAGGACGTCCAGTGGATCGTGCTCGCCTATCTCCTTGCCATCACCACGCTGATCGTCAGCGTCGGGCGGCTCGGCGATATTACCGGCCGCCGCCGGCTGCTGCTCATCGGCATCCTGCTCTTCACGCTGGCCTCGGTCGTCTGCGGCCTTGCACCGACGCTGTGGCTGATGATTGCGGCGCGCGCTCTACAGGGTCTGGGCGCGGCCATCATGATGGCGCTCACCATGGCATTTGTCGGTGATACGGTGCCGAAGGCGAGGACCGGGAGCGCCATGGGGCTGCTCGGAACGATGTCGGCGGTCGGCACGGCTCTTGGGCCGTCGCTCGGCGGGCTCATGATCGCCTCTTTCGGCTGGCCGGCAATCTTCCTCGTCAACGTACCGCTCGGCATTGCGACCTTCGTTCTCGCCTATCGTTATCTGCCGGACGAGATCGGCGGACAGAAGAAGAAGGATCGGGCCGGCTTCGATACATTGGGCACGCTACTGCTTGCCCTGACGCTTTCGGCCTATGCGCTGGCAATGACGGTCGGGCATGGCAGCTTTGGCCTGTTGAACCTGGCACTGCTGCTCGCCGCCGGCTTCGGCGCCGCTCTCTTTGTCTTCGCCGAGGTCAGAACGGCATCGCCGCTGATCCAGGTGGCGCTATTCCGCAATCGCGTGCTCACCGCCAGTCTGGTGATGAACGCGCTCGTTTCGACGGTCATGATGGCGACGCTGGTGGTCGCGCCCTTCTATCTCTCCCGTGCGCTCGGGCTCAACGAAGCGCTGGTCGGAGCCGTCATGTCGATCGGTCCCGTCATCTCCATCCTCAGCGGTGTCCCGGCCGGTCGCCTGGTCGATCGTCTGGACGCGCCCTTCGTCATTGCCGCAGGGCTCGTCGCCATGGCCGCCGGTTCCATCGCTCTCGCCGTGCTGCCCGGAATCGCCGGCTACATCACCGCCATCGCTGTGCTGACGCCTGGCTATCAGCTGTTCCAGGCAGCCAACAACACGGCTGTTATGGCGGATGTCCGCGCCGACCAGCGCGGCGTCATCTCCGGCGTGCTCCACCTGTCGCGCAATCTCGGGCTGATCACCGGCGCATCCGTCATGGGAGCCGTGTTCGCGTACGGATCGGCAGCATCCGAGATCGCCGCGGCGCGTCCCGAGGCCGTGCATTCAGGCATGCAGATCACCTTCGCTGTCGCAGCGGCATTGATCGCTACGGCGCTTGCCATCGCGGCGGCGACCTACCGGCGCCGAACCAATTCCGATTTAACTATGCAATAAGCGATCGAAACTTAGACCAAGGTCCGATCGATCCCGGACTTCGTGCCCATGGCAACTCACGGTCACCGTAATAGATTTTGCGGCATTGGTGGAGTTGCGGGGTTTTGCGGTGACGAAGATTTTCGTTTTGGGAATGATACTGATGCCGGTTATCTTCTGGGGTTCTGTTGGCCTCTGGGTCTACTCGCTGTTTTCGTGAGTGGGGCGGCGTCTTCAGCTGCCGGTCACGCTATATCCAGGCCGTAAACCCTTTAATCGGGTCGCACCGCGACCCTACAAAACATCTCGGACACGCCCTCCGGCATTGTAAGAGCTATTGCCGGCCGTCAGCTTGCAAGCTTTTCCAGCAATCTATGATTTCAGGCCGGATGGACCGTCATTCTGAGATCATGCGAGGGAGTAAAATCCTGCCGACTGGCGGTATGGCGGAAGAGGTGGGATTCGAACCCACGGTACGGTCTCCCGCACGCCGGTTTTCAAGACCGGTTCCTTAAACCACTCGGACACTCTTCCATCTGATTGAAAGGTTAAGAAATCACATTTCGTTGATTTCTTCCAACCGGCTGTTAGTGCCGGTTTGCGACCCAATCACTCGATGGCTGGGTTTTAGCAGCTTTGATCGCAGCGTCAACTTGCTCTGTAGCATATGCCGGCATTCCGCTATGGCGTGCCAGTCAGTCTGAGCGTGACCGAGCTCCAGTGTTTGTCAGCCTGCGCGGGCCGATCGCAGTTCCAGTGCAGGGGTGCTATTGGTCAACCCGATGCCGGTGAACAACTCCACCCGGTTGCGACCGTTATTTTTGGCACTGTAAAGCGCCTGATCCGCACGCTTCTGGACGTCCTGTTCCGTGAGGCCCGCTTCCCACAGCGCCACACCTGCGCTGACGGTCAGTGAGACCTGTTTTCCGTCGAAGACGAGACTCAAGGCGTTGACCGCCTCACGTATCTGCTCCGCGAGTGCGAAAGCAGAGGCCTCGGTTTCGCCGCGAAGGAAGAGGCTGAACTCCTCGCCGCCCAGCCGACCAAAGACGCTGGACTGGGGTATGCTGTCAGCAATCGTCCGAGCAACATTTACGAGAACAACATCACCTTTGTCGTGTCCGAACCGATCGTTCACACTCTTGAAAAAGTCGATATCGATAAGGACGAATGCGTCTCCGGGTCCGAGGCCTTTAGGAAGCGAATTGAAGAAATGCTGCCGGTTGGGAACGCCGGTCAGCATATCGGTATTGGCAAGTCTGGTTAGCTTCTCTTCGGCTCGTTCCTGCACGAGCACGAGCACGAATAGAGCCACTGCGAAATGACAGATGATCAGCAAAAAGAATGCGTAGCGCGGGGGAAGAGGCGCATCGTTGGGAAAGATGAAACCGACCACGACCAACGCGGAGAGAGACGTCGCTACAAAAATAGCCGCGGAAAGACCGAGCCGCGCGGTCAGACGCTCGTCGAAGAAGTCGCGGGCGATCACGAACCCTGACAAGGCAAGCAGAATGGCGGCGTTGCCGTTGAACACGGATGCTCTGAGCCCGTTGTCCAAATACCACGGCGTGATCGCGGCACTCAGCGTCAGAACGACGGGCAGGAGCAACGGCCACCAGTCTCGAAGAGAGCTATGACGCCGGCTGAGGCCGAAAAGACCCACCGCCATCAGCCCGTAACCATTGGCGCCAAGCGAAAAACTCCAGAATGTTCTGGCATCATTGGACATGTGAAGGCGCTCATCCAGACCGGCGAGCGTTGAGGCGATCGCGAGCAAGGAGAAACCGACGGCAAGTACGCCGAGCCCTGGCGTCGCTCCAGAACGCCATCTCACGTAAAAGAAGCAGATTGCCCCCACGATGAAGGAAGACTTGTGTAGAAGAAGGACTGTCGCAAGATCCATTGCCGGAACCCGATATGAGATGAGAAGCGGGGTTGGAATAGCGGCTAAAATCTACTTTTCGATGAACGCCGCGCGACAATCCAACGGAAGAAAGCGCTGTTCTTTCAGATACTGCCGGCAAGCTTTGGACGCCGGTGGGAGTTTGCGTTTGGCGCATATTTCGTTGCCGCTGCAAGCTCTGTGTGAATTGCGCCGGAGACATCAGATCTAACGTCCGTCAGATCCGAGGCCCTTTGGACCGTTGAGTTGGTTCATATCCTCGCAAAGAGATCGAACTGCCGCCATCGTCACCGCGAGTGCCGACATCAGGATTGCGATGTCGTTGTCTTGATCTGGCTGAGAAAGCGCGCGAGACCGGGCATGCAACTGCTGGCTGACCGTCTCGAGCTGCATAATGATTTCATCGTTCATGGTGATCCTCCAAAGGCATAAACCTTCAAAGCCGGTGGCGGACATTTCGTTCCCGCGCAGTTGCGGAGGGTCAATACGAGACACTGCGTGTGCATAGCGTCATATCGCCGACAGCGTCTCAATATAAAGCTTTTCGAGCGTTTTGAAGCGGCCGAATGTTTACCATATTCACCGCATCGGCACGGGAATTTCAGGCCTCTTTGCGGCAGCGGAAGGGCGGGGCGGCAAGGCTCGCGTTAGTGATTTATAAACCATAATCATTAGAATTGTCGCTATCGCTGCGAAATCGTTCGTAAATTTGCCACGAACTTAGCAAGATTAAATCCTCGTTAGGCGGGTGGGGATAAGGCGTTATTGGCCCAGTATGGGGCAAAGTTCCTTAACCATAACGATCGTTGAGCGGCGTGGGGCATATGACATTGGGATACGGGGCGGCGTCTTTCGCAACGACAGCACGGTGGCTGGCGGTATCGGCGATGTGTGCGACGGTTGCGGCGTGCGGCACGACGCAGGCGGTGCCGAAGAAGAAATCCCACGGCAAAGAATATTTCTCCGAATCCGAATATGGCGTTAAGGCGAGCCCGCGGGTCGCCACCGGCAACAATATCCCCAAGGGCGGCGGCCGCTATATCGTCGGCAACCCTTACGAGGTGAAGGGCAAGTGGTATTATCCGAAGGAAGACTTTGCCTATAGCAAAGTCGGCGTCGCTTCCTGGTATGGCTCGGCTTTTCATGGGCGCCTGACGGCGAACGGCGAAGTCTACGACCAGATGCATCTTTCCGCGGCGCATCCGACTTTCCCATTGCCGAGCTATGCGCGCGTCACCAATCTCGAAAGCGGTTCCTCCGTCATCGTGCGCGTCAACGATCGCGGCCCCTATCACGAGGGCCGCATTATCGACCTTTCGAACAAGACAGCCGACATGCTGGATCTGCAGCACAGCGGCACCGGCAAGGTGCGCGTGCAATATGTCGGTCGCGCCCGCATGGACGGACACGACATGCCCTATCTGATGGCCTCCTACGCGCCGAAGGGCAGCCGTATTCCCGGCGTCAATCCGGAAGGTCAGATCGCAACCGGCGTGATGGTCGCCTCCAACAACCGCAAGATCACCCGCGACCAGTTGCAGAGTTCGGAAGATTACGAGACGCCGGCCAACGTGCCGGTACCGATGTCGGCGACCTCCTATGCCGGCTCGACGCCGAGCGCGCGCTATAATGCGGCACCCGCTCTTGCTCCGGGTGCGCATATTCTGGTGGCGCCGCCGGCACCGTCCGTCAACAATGCCCCGCAGGCCTTCGACCAGATGGTCGTGCTGCCGGAGATTGGTCCCATGCCCTACGAACGGCCGCTTGGCTCTCTCGCGCTCGGTTACCAGAACGAGGACGTGAAGACGGTAACCGTCGATCTCGCCTTCGACGCGGTGATGGTGCGCAACGACGGGCTGACGCAGGAGTCGATCCTTGCTTCGGCCAAGCGCCAGCAGGCCAAATTCGCCGCGCGCTGAGCGCGGCAATTGCATCGGATTTCCTCTCGCTCTAACTTCCTCACGACACGCCGCTCGATCGATGGAAACTGTTGATGCTGAAGCCTGTGCTTTGCCTTTTAGAGCGGTTCAGCTTCCCATCGAAGCGCCGAACCGCTCTAACCTTTTCGCTACGCACTTTTGCTGGAATTGCTCTGGCATGCCTTATGCCGTTCATCACCGGGGCGCTTGCGGCCGATAGCGGTGCTGCCGGTTTCGTCACCAAGGCGACGCAGGCCTATATGATCGAGGCCGCCACCGGCACGGTGCTTCTCGCCAAAAACGAAGACCAGGGCTTTTCGCCGGCTTCGCTCGCCAAGCTGATGACGATGGATCTCGTCTTCGAGGCGGTGACAAAGGGCCAGATCACGTTCGATACCGAATATCCGGTTTCCGAGTATGCCTGGAGAACCGGTGGCGCTCCGTCGAGGACGGCAACGATGTTTGCCAGCCTTAAATCGCGCGTGCGCGTCGAGGATCTGATCAAGGGCATCGCCATCCAGGGCGCCAATGACAGCTGCATCATCCTCGCCGAAGGCATGGCTGGAAGCGAGCAGCAATTTGCCGTGTCGATGACGCGGCGCGCCCGTGAGCTTGGCATGGAGAAGGCCGAGTTCGGCAATTCCACCGGCCTTCCCGATGGAAAGAGCAAGGTGACGGCGCGCGAGATGGTCACGCTGGCCACGGCCCTGCAGCAATCCTATCCGAAGCTCTATCCCTATTTCGCGCAGCCGGATTTCGAGTGGAACAAGATCTTCCAGCGCAACCGCAATCCACTGCTCGGGCTCGATCTCGGCGCCGACGGGCTGGCCACCGGCTTTACCGAGGGGGAGGGTTACTCGATCGTCGCGTCGGTTGAGCGCGACGGCAGGCGGCTGTTTCTGGCGCTTGCCGGAATCGCTTCCGACAAGGAGCGGACGGAGGAGGCCAAGCGGGTGCTCGAATGGGGGCTGACCGCCTTCGAGAGCCGGCAGATCTTCGCCGACAAGGAAGTGATTGGAGCCGCCAGCGTCTATGGCGGCACGGCGCGCACCGTCGATCTCATCGCCAAGGCGCCGGTCAGCGTCTACATTCCGATCAGCAATCCCGACAGGCTGTCGGCACGCATCGTCTATCGTTGGCCGCTGACGGCGCCGGTGACGGCGAATACCCAGGCAGGCACGCTCAGGATTCTCGCGGGCAGCCGGCTGCTCAGGGAAGTGCCGCTCTACACCATGCAGGCGGTCGGTGAGGGTTCGCTCAGCAGCCGGGCGGTTGATGCCATGCTGGAACTCGGCGAATCGCTGTTTTTCTCCTGGCTCTGGGACAAGTCCGCGCCCGGCTGAACGCCTGGGCTTGAACACCCGGCATTCTGATACAATTTGCCGGGAAAGGTGAATATGTCGCCGCGGCGAAAGGTTTTCCTCCCTGATATCTTCGGATAGATAGAAGAGATGGAGCGCGCGCGGCGCCCGGAATGCGGGAAGTTGTCATTGTCATCCGGTACGGGATTATTCGTTACGTTTGAAGGCGGGGAAGGCGCTGGGAAATCCACGCAGATCCGCCGCCTCGCCGAGGCACTGAAGGGCGAAGGTCGCGACGTGCTGATGACGCGCGAACCCGGCGGATCGCCGGGTGCCGAGGCCGTACGCCACGTGCTGCTGTCAGGGGCTGCCGAAGCCTTCGGCACGCGGATGGAGGCGATCCTGTTTGCAGCGGCGCGAAACGACCATGTCGAAGAGGTGATCCGGCCCGCACTTGCCACCGGCAAGATCGTGCTCTGCGACCGCTTTATTGACTCCTCCCGCGTCTACCAGGGCATCACCGGCAATCTCGAGCCCGATTTCATCGAAACCCTGCAGCGCATCGCCATCAACGGCGTGATACCGGATTGCACAGTGATCCTCGATATCCCCGCCAAAATCGGGCTGGAGCGGGCGCAGAAGCGCGCCGCCGCCGACGCTCCCGACCGCTTCGAGAAAGAGCGCCTCGAAACGCACGAGAAACGGCGCGAAGCCTTTCTCGATATCGCCGCCCGCGAGCCGGAGCGCTGTCACGTGATCAACGCCATGCAGGGCGAAGAGGCGATCGCCGCCGAGATTCTGGCGATCGTCCGGCAGCTCATGTCGCCTGCGGACCGTGCCCGGACGCCGGAAGCCGCCCATCATGAGTGAAGCCCGTTATGAGTGAAGACCGGCCCGGACTGCTCGACGGCGCCATTTGGCCGGGGGAAAATACCAGGCTGTTCGGCCATGAGGAGGCGGAAGCCTTCCTTGCGCAATCCTATCGGTCCGGCAAGGGCCACCACGCCATCCTGATCGAGGGGCCGGAAGGCATCGGCAAGGCGACGCTCGCCTTCCGCTTCGCCAATCACGTGCTCTCGCATCCCGATCCCGAGAGGGCGCCGGAGACGATCGGCGATCCGGATCCAGCCTCTCCCGTCAGCCGGCAGATCGCCTCCGGCGCCTCGCATAATCTCTTGCATCTTGCCCGGCCGGTCGATGAAAAGACCGGCAAGGTGAAGTCGTCGATCACCGTCGACGAAGTGCGCCGCGCCGGCAAATTCTTCTCGCAGACATCAGGCACCGGCAACTGGCGGATCGTCATCATCGATCCGGCGGACGACATGAACCGCAATGCGGCCAACGCCATCCTGAAGATCCTGGAGGAACCGCCGAAGCGGGCGCTGTTTCTGGTGCTCTCGCATGCGCCTGGACGATTGCTGCCGACGATCCGCTCGCGCTGCCTGCCGCTGAAACTGGCGCCACTGGCCGACGATGCGCTCATGGCGGCGCTTGCCCATCTCGGCATGTCAGGCGAGGGTGGGGCGGTGCTTTCGGCCGCCAAGGGCAGCGTCGGCGAGGCGCTGAAACTGTTGAATTACGGCGGCGGCGAGATTATCGCCGCCTACGACGAGATGCTGGCGGCCGAAGGAGCGACGGCCCGCAAGGCCATGCATCGGCTGGCCGACGCGCTTTCGGGCAGGGAAAGTGACACGATCTTCGATTTCTTCGTCAGCCATGTCGGCGACGACATCATGAACCGGGCGCGCGTAGCGGCAGGCGAGGGACAGATCGCAGCTGCGGAACGGCTGGCGCGGCTCTATTCCGAGATCACCGAGCGGCTCACCATTTCGGATGCCTACAACCTCGACCGCAAACAGACGATCATCAGCATTCTCGCCGACATCAAGCAGCCGGGCCGCTAACCTTGGGATGCCGATGCTCCGGTCAGCCGGTCAACAGCTTCCAGGCGACGACGGCGAGTGTCAAGGCAAGGACGATGCGGATGGTGCGTTCGTGCAACTTCGGCGCCAGCAAGCTGCCGATGATGATGCCGGGGATAGAGCCGATGAGCAGGGCAAACAGCATCGGCCAGTCGATTTCGCCGATCAACCAATAGCCCGTGCCGCCGATCAGGGTCAGCGGGACCGCATGGACGATATCGGACCCGACGATCTCGCGCACGTCGAGCCTGGGATAAAGGACCAGCAGGATCGTCACGCCCAGGGCGCCGGCACCGACGGAGGTCAGGGTGACAAGGACGCCGAGGAGGAATCCGAGAACGACGGTGAGGGCGAGGATGGTTCTCGGCTGCGGCGGCGTACGGTCGCCGATGGCGCGGCGCGCCAGCTCGAGTATCGGGCCTCGGAAGACCAGCATGATCGCGGTCATGACAAGAAGCCAGCCAAGCGCCGTGGTGATCGTATTGGTGACGCCGATGCTTTTGCGATCGACGCCTGCCAGCATCCAGAGCATCAGCAAGGCGGCCGGCACGCTGCCGATCGCGAGGCTGCCGACGATCTTCCAGTTGACGCGCCCGTGCATGCCGTGAACGGCGGTGCCGGCGGTCTTGGTGATCGCCGCATAGAGAAGATCGGTGCCGACGGCGGTTGCGGGATGGACGCCGAAGAGCAGCACCAGCAACGGTGTCATCAGCGAACCGCCACCAACGCCGGTGATGCCGACGAGCGCGCCGACAAACAGGCCCGAAAGTGAATAGAGAGGTTCGAATGTCAATCAAGCGCCTCCGACGGCGCGCGGCCACGACAAACCGGATAGATGAAAATTGGCACTTCGTTCTGTCCCGCCCTCTTTTCCATGACGGGTAGATTGCGGCAGAAGCTGAGTCAAGTTCACCACGCTAACGTCCCGGAAATCATTGGCGGCGGTAAAACTTGATGTTTCGCTTGGCGGTGACATGCGCTAAGAGCGGCTGACCATTTTTATAGACTTAGCCGGACATTGGCCGCCATGATAGACAAGACACCCTTCTACATCACCACCGCGATTTCTTACCCCAACGGCAAGCCGCATATCGGCCATGCCTATGAGCTGATCGCGACGGATGCGATGGCGCGCTACCAGCGCCTTGACGGTAAGGACGTGTTCTTCCTGACCGGCACCGACGAACACGGGCAGAAGATGCAGCAGACGGCGCGCGCAGAAGGGATCACCGCGCAGGCGCTCGCCGATCGCAATTCGGGCGAATTCCAGGCAATGGCCAAGCTGCTCAATGCCTCGAACGATGACTTCATCCGCACCACGCAGGAGCGTCATCACGAGACATCGCGCAACATCTGGAACCTGATGGCCGACAATGGCGACATCTACAAAGACAGCTATGCCGGCTGGTATTCGGTTCGCGACGAGGCCTATTACCAGGAAAACGAGACGGAGCTGCGCGCCGACGGCGTGCGTTACGGGCCGCAGGGCACGCCGGTCGAGTGGGTGGAAGAGGCAAGTTATTTCTTCAAGCTCTCCGAATATCAGGAGAAGCTGCTTGCCCATTACGAGGCAAATCCCGACTTCATCGGCCCGGCCGAGCGCCGCAACGAGGTGATCTCCTTCGTCAAGTCTGGCCTCAAGGACCTCTCAGTTTCGCGCACGACCTTCGACTGGGGCATCAAGGTGCCGAACGATCCCGCCCATGTCATGTATGTCTGGGTCGACGCGCTGACCAACTACATCACCGCGACTGGCTATATCGAGGACAAGAACGGTCCGTTGGCAAAATACTGGCCGGCCGACGTGCACATTATCGGCAAGGACATCATCCGCTTCCACGCGGTCTACTGGCCGGCCTTCCTGATGTCGGCGAAATTGCCGCTGCCGAAGCGGGTCTTTGCCCATGGCTTCCTGCTCAACAAGGGTGAGAAGATGTCGAAGTCGCTCGGCAACGTCGTCGATCCCGTCAATCTGGTGGACCATTTCGGCCTCGACCCGGTGCGCTACTTCTTCCTGCGCGAAGTGTCCTTCGGCCAGGACGGCAGTTATAGCGAAGAGGCGATCGGCATCCGCATCAATTCGGACCTCGCCAACGGCATCGGCAATCTCGCCAGCCGCTCGCTGTCGATGATCGTCAAGAACTGCGACGGCAAGATCCCCGAATGCGGGCCGCTGACCGACGAGGACAAGGCAATGCTGGCGCAGGCCGACGCGCTGCATGCCTCGACACGCGACGACATGGGCAAGCAGCAGATCCACCGGGCGCTCGCCTCGATCATTTCGGTCGTTTCCGAAACCGACCGTTATTTCGCCGGGCAGGCGCCGTGGGCGCTGAAGAAGACCGATCCCGAGCGTATGGGCACGGTGCTCTATGTCACAGCCGAAGTCGTACGCCAGATCGCCATCCTGCTACAGCCATTCATGCCTGATTCATCAGGCAAGTTGCTCGATCTCGTCGCGGCATCGGAAGACAAGCGCGACTTCGCTGCTCTCGGGCAAGCCGGCCGTCTCGTTGCCGGAACGCCGCTCGAAGCGCCGACGCCGGTCTTCCCGCGCTACGTGGCTCCGGAGGCTTGAGGCCGTGCTGATCGATACGCATTGCCACCTTGATTTCGCCGACTTCGAGGCGGAGCGTGACGAAATCGTTGCGCGCGCCCACCAGGCCGGTGTTAAGCAGATGGTGACGATCTCGACGCGGGTGCGCAAGCTCGACGGGCTGCTGGCGATCACCGAAAAATATCCATCGGTGTTCTGCTCGGTCGGTACGCATCCGAACAATGCCGACGAAGAGCTGGATATCCAGACGGAAGAACTGGTGCGGCTTGCCAATGCCCATGAGAAGGTGGTGGCGATCGGCGAGGCCGGTCTCGACTATTTCTACGACACGCAGAACCCCGAGGACCAGCAGACCGGCTTCCTGCGCCATATCGCGGCGGCGCGCGAGACGCAGCTGCCGCTCGTCATCCACAGCCGCAGCGCCGATAAGGACATGGCAGCGATCCTGACCGAGGAAACGGGGAAGGGGGCCTTCCCCTTCATCCTGCACTGCTTCTCGGCAGGCGCGGAACTGGCACGGACCGGCGTCGAACTCGGCGGCTATGTTTCCTTTTCCGGCATCCTGACCTTCCCGAAGTCGGAAGAGCTGCGCGAGATCGCCAAGACAATCCCGCAGGATCGGCTGCTGGTGGAAACCGACGCGCCGTATCTGGCGCCGAAGCGCTGGCGGGGCAAACGCAACGAACCGTCCTATGTCGTCAACACCGCCGAGGTGCTCGCCGAGACGATCGGCCTTTCCTACGCAGAGGTCGCACGGATCACAACGGAGAACGCTTTGCGCCTGTTTACGAAGATGCCGAGGGTCTAGCGCGTGCTCTACCGGCGGCGCTTCACCATTCTCGGCTGTTCGTCGTCACCCGGCGTGCCACGTATTACCGGCGACTGGGGCGCCTGCAATCCCGACAATCCGAAGAACCGGCGCACGCGCGCCGCCTTCATGGTGCAGCAATTTGCGCCGGATGGCGGTGTCACCACCGTCGTCGTCGACACCGGACCGGATTTTCGCGAGCAGATGATCAGGGCGGGGGCCGACCATGTCGATGCCGTGCTCTACAGCCATCCACATGCAGACCATATTCATGGCATCGACGATCTGCGGGGCTATTTTCACAACACCCGCCGCCGGGTGCCGATCTTTGCAGACCAATATACGATGGACAGGCTGCGGGAGGCCTTCGGCTATTGCCTGGAAACGCCGCCGGGCAGCAATTATCCGCCGATCGTGCTGCCCATTGTCATCGAAAACCTCGACGAACCCGTCGAAATCCGCGGTCCCGGCGGCAAGATACAGTTTCATCCGCATATCCAGCAGCACGGCGATATTCATTCGCTCGGTTTCCGTATCGGCGATGTGGCTTATTGCAGCGATATCAGCGATTTTCCGCCGCAGACCGTCGACAAGCTTCACAATCTCGATGTGCTGATCATCGACGCACTGCAGTATACCTACCATCCGAGCCACCTGTCGCTGGAACAGTCGCTCGACTGGATCGGCCGGCTGAAGCCGAAACGGGCGATCCTCACGCATATGCACACGCCGCTCGACTACGACACGGTGATGGCTGAAACGCCAGACCACGTGGTGCCGGCCTATGACCAGATGAGTTTCGAAATCGAAGTGAGGATCGGGGCTTGAGCCCCGCCTCCAGAGCACGCTGCCGGGACTGAACACCTCGAACAGAATTCAGATTTCAGGCCGGTCCGGCCTAAAATCATTCTGCTCCAGGGCCACTATACGTAGGGCATAACCTCGACGGCGCCGCGATAAATCATGTCGAGCGAAACGTAGAGAATGATAAGCAAGCCGACATAGGCGATCCAGCGGTGATTGTTGAGCAACCGGGCGATCAGGTTGGCAGCGATGCCCATCAACGCGATCGACAGGGCAAGACCGATGACCAGCACGCTCGGGTGTTCGCGCGCGGCACCGGCAACGGCGAGCACGTTGTCGAGCGACATCGAGACGTCGGCGATGACGATCTGGGTCGCCGCCTGAAAGAAGGTCTTTCTCGGCGCGCCTTCGGCACTCGCCGCATCGTGATTGTCGCCATGGCCGGCACGAATCTCGCGCCACATCTTCCAGCAGACCCACAGGAGCAGCAGGCCGCCGGCAAGCAGCAGGCCCACAACCGCCAGCAAATAGACCGCGACGCTGGCAAAGAGAATACGCAGGACGGTCGCTGCCAGAATGCCGACGATGATCGCCTTGCGGCGTTGCGTGGCCTCGAGGCCGGCAGCGGCAAGACCGATAACCACGGCGTTGTCGCCGGCGAGAACGAGGTCGATAGCAATGACCTGCAGCAAAGCCGTGAGACCGGCTGCCGTAAAGATGTCCATATGAATTATCCCCGATGCGTCAAGAGCCGTGCTAGCGTCTCGAAGGTTTGACGTCAACCGCTACAGCGCTTGGAATTGCGGCGGCGCCGGACAACGATCCTCGATGCCAAAACGTTCCTCATTTCGATATCGGGGAGCCGCCATTACATCCTCCGCATTCGCTTGGAACATTCCTGTCGTCCACCTGTTTTTCTGAACAGGAAACCAGCCGGCGGATCGACGGCGTGGGTCTATGCATCGAGAGGACAATCCCATGAGCAGCATTTATAACGATACCAATCCGGCCTTCTCAGGCCCGACAGGGGGCGGCAGCCTCACCGCATTTTTCGACAGCCGCTCGGAAGCCGAATCCGCCGTGTCTCGTCTTGAGGACGCGGGTGTGCCGGTTGCCAGAATCAGGTTGATGCCGGGAAATCAGGCGGATGGAAAAACCGCCGGCACGATGGGCGACGACCGCAGCGGTTTCTTCGACGCGCTGGCGGACTTCTTCTTTCCCGATGAGGATCGTGCGGTATACGCAGAAGGGCTGCGGCGAGGCGGCTTCCTCGTCCAGGTCAATGATATCGATGACGCGCTCTATGAGACCGTCCACGACATTCTCGACGACGAGGGCAGCATCGATATGGATGACCGGGCGGACCTCTGGTCGTTAGAGGACCGGCAGCAAGGCGCATCCAATACCGGTTTTGCCGGCCAGTCCTCTGGCGGCAAAGCGTCAGAAGACCTCGCTGTGTCCGAAAGTGCCTTCGAGGCGTCGGCTTCTGATGATGCACGCCCGGTCGCAATGCGCGACAGCGCGCATGGAAGCGCCAAGGTGCGTGCCTACACATTGAGCGGCAGGGATGCCGCGCCGTCGGAAGATGCCAATAGCCAATCGCAAACCCAGTCGCAAGGCGGATCCAACCAGAGCCAGGGTTTCCGACGCGACCACTGATGAGTACCTGCCGTAACCCACGGCCCGGTGGCGATGCCGGGCCCTATTTTCTCTCGCCTGTCATTGGAGGACATGTCCATGCAATCATCCATCAACCGGGACGGCCACCTTCCGCTCGACCCCGATGAACTGATCGCCGAAGGTGAGCCGCCGTTTGCGGATGCCGCCGCCGAGACCGCGCGTGAAAAAGCCGATCAGGACCTGAACGCCCTGCGGCAGGAGCTAAGGCTGCTGCGGGTCCGAATATCCGCGCTGCGCGAGGATGCCGAAGCGGCACTCAAAGCCAAGGCCACGTCGGTCGATGCAAACGCCCATGTTCAGCTCGGCGACTACCCTTGGGCAAAGCTAGCCGCGGCGATCGGCGCGACCTTCGTTGCCGCCAGGCTGGTTCGGCGCCTGCCGTTCGACGTGCTGCTTGCGGGCTCTGCCGGCCATGCCTGGGAGGCGAGGCGGCGGTGACCGGCTGAGGGACGAGCGGTCAGCGCGGCAAGAGCAGACCCATCGACACCATGGCTTGGAAGGAAGTCAATGAAGCGGTACAACGTCCGAAGGCATCGGCTTGGCAAGCTCTTTCAGAATCGCTTCAAGCGCATCGGCCGTCGTCTGCAGGCCGGATGACTGCGCGATTTTCAGCGCTTCCCTGCAGTGAGCATACAATTCGTCTTGCTGGACGTGATCAGTCGTCCGAAATACGATGCCCGCATACTGCGATGGGTTTCCGGCTTGATCCCGGAAGCAGCGGCCGAAAGCGGCCACGGCCACCATTTGCCCGCTTCCATCAAATACCCGATAGTCATGGCGGTAGGGATCTCCTGTCATCACAGAGTCTGAAATCGCCTTGGCCACGGATGGCTTGTCGTCCGGGTGAATCCTGTCGAGGTATTTTATGATCGGCAGCCCCGAGATGGTCTGCTCCGGATCAAGCCCAAAGAGGTTTGCCAGCGCCGAATCCGCATAAACCGTGTCGGTCGCCAAGTCCCACGTGAAGATGCCAGGCTCTTCGGCAAGGTCCATTCCGTATCCCCAGTCTGACCGCCAGCGCTGCCGGTTGACCACGTCACGCGGCTGGTGCCACTCAATCTTAGTCGCCTTTCGACCGGACGCAATATCGACTTTTTTGATCTTCCTCGTGCACGAGGCCCGAGACTGCCATAGAAGCTCGCGACGCGCCGCTGGTAGCGCCTTGGCGCTTGTGCGCACCGAAGGAACCCGGGGACGACGATAGACGCTTGGAGCCGCCGTTCCCTCGAAGTAGTGTCTGGAAAAACGCCATTCAGTTCGGGGGACACCATGGATTTTTTGAACGTCGCGGCGATCGTATTCTTCCTTCTCGTCTGGATGGCACTCGAGCCTTTGATGGCAATGGGATGGCCGCGGCGGAACGACAGTCTTTCCGTCGACATGGTGCGCATTCGCGCGGCCTGGATGCGCGAGGTGCTGACTCGAGACAACAACTTCATCGGCGACGCGGCGATCCTCGGGCACACGATCAATTCGGCATCCTTCTTCGGATCGGCCAACCTCATCGTCATCGTCGGGCTCAGCGGTGCGTTGTTCATGGAGCCGAATTACGGATCGGGCGGCGGGCTGATCGCGATGTTTGCGGCGCAGGATCCCGCCTGGTTCTTCCAATGCAAGGTGCTCTTGATCATGGCGACGCTGTTGCGCGGCCTGTCCGATTTCATATGGGCGGTCCGGCAGATCAACTATTGCCTTGCGGCGATCGGGGCGAGCCCGTCGCGCGATGAAGACAGGGACATCGTCAGCTGGACGAACGCCCTGACCCTGGTCTTGAACCCGGCTCTTCGATCGTTCAGCGTCGGCGTCCGATCCTACTACTTCACCGTCGCTGCCGCATTCTGGTTCATTGGGCCAATACCCTTCCTTGTCGCGACCGTCCTCAGCGTCGGCGTTTTGATCTGGCGGCAATCCTGGTCGGATGCTGCAAAGGGGATCATGGCCATACGCAAACTGCTGGATTAGGATTGCCTGCGGTTCAGGGCAACGTCATAGTCTGCTGGCCGATGATGAGCAGAAGCGCTATCTTGCGGGCGGTGGCCAATGGATCGTTTCGAAGCGATGCGCATATTGCTGGCCGTTGTCGACGCCGGAAGCATCTCGGCCGGCAGCAGGAGGCTGAACGCGCCTTTGCCCAGCGTCAGCCGCAAGGTAACCGACCTTGAACGCCATCTTGGCGCAAACCTCATTGTCCGCACCAGCCGCAATCTTCAGCTCACCGATGCCGGCCGCGACTATGTCGACGCCGCCCGAAAGATCATAGCGGATCTCGAGGAGGCGGAGCGAAGGGCGTCCGGCGAATACCAGACGCCCAGAGGCGTGCTCACGATCACGATGCCGATCGAATATGGGAACCGGTACGTGCTGCCCGTTGCGCTCGGTTTCATGGACAGATACCCGGAGGTGTCGCTGAACCTTCTATCGCTCGATCGCACGGTCGATCTCGTGTCCGAGCAGGTGGATATCGCCATTCGCCTCGGCGACCTCGCCGACAGCTTCCTCCATGCGGTCAAAATCGGCGAATTCCGTTTGCTGACCTGCGCGAGCCCTGCCTATCTCGCGCGACATGGCGAACCTCAGGGTCCGGGCGATCTCATCGATCGCGAGGGGATATTCTTCAACAAGCGGACATTCTTCTGGACATTCGACGTCGACGGCAGGCCGATGGAGGCGGCGCCCCGCAACCGGCTAGAAGTGAATACAGCGGCGAACTGCGTCGCAGCAGCCGTCGGCGGAGCGGGGATCGCGCGGCTCTTCGACTACCAGGTTCCGGACCAGCTGGCGTCTGGCGCGCTCGTGCCCATCCTGCGGGATTTCGATGGAGCACCACAGCCGATTCATATCGTTTACGCGCGCCAGAGGATTCTGGCGCTGAAGGTACGCGCTTTTGTCGACTGGGCTTCGCCAAGATTAGGCGCGCGATCGAAGAAAGAAGGTAATCCAGCTTTATCTGAATGATGCGCGAATTTCTTCAACTGTATGTTCAGGATATTGAAGATGTGGAAAGTGGCCGATACCCGGCAGGATATCGATTTTCGCACCGATCTTGGCGGCCAACTCGATGCCCATTTCCTTTCTTATGTAGACGTCCTTTTCGCCCCAGATCTGCTTGACCGGCGTCTTCAGTCGCTCGAGGTTGGCCTCGAGGACGTTCTGGTCGCGCGTGAAACTCGCGTAGTAGTGGGCAAAGGCGTCCGCTGACGTCATCCCATCGAGGCTCCACGAACGGACCATGTCCCGCTGGACGTCGGTCGGCAAATCGAATTGCTCAGCGGGCGACAGGCCGCGCCTGTGCACGTTCTGAAGGATCTCGTCGCTTGTCTTGTTCATATACGCTCGGGTCGGCGAGGCCGTCGGCTCGGCCTTGAGGTTCTGCAGGCTCTCCCACATGTATTGCGGCCGGTCGAACGGCGCGAAGTCTCCGACGATGATCCGCCTGGCGATCGCCGGCTCATCGAGAGCAAGCAGCAGAACGGGGAGGGCGGCGATATCGGTCGCATAGATCACGAGGTTCGACCGGTCGATGCCGGCCCTCTCGATATAGGCCTTCAACACCGCCGCGTAGGCCTGCGGCGCGTAGGAAAACCGTTGCAGGATCGGGCGCGACGACCGGCCGTAGCCCGGCCAATCAAAGGCATGAACGTCATAGTCGCGAGCAAGCGTGCTCGCGATATGCTTCCAGACCGTCAGCGTTTCCGGAAACCCATGCAGGAAAAGCACGGTGCCTTTTGGCGCCGGGGCGCGAACAATCATTCTCCTCAGCGTGAGCATCTCGTCGATCTCGATGAAGTCGACGGCGCCGTGCCGGGTTTCCGCGGACGCTAAGACTTCTCCGAGGGGGATGGATGAAGCTGCGGCGACCGATGCGGCGCTATTTGCGGTTTTGTTCTCAGACATAGGAGGTCCTTTCCTGAACGACGGGTCAATGGTTCTGTCTGCGCAATTAAGTGGCCACGCCGTCGCCGCGCGGTAGCCGGGGAAAATGAGAGGAACCCTCTCGATGTCGCTGCGACGCCGCTGCGCAATGCTTTTTCGATCGAGAGGCTGCCTCTTAATTTCTCAAGGTGCTGGGTCTGCTTCGACCGACCCAAATCGCTACCAGCCGCCGATTTGAGAAAGCTCGTTAGCGTATCGAGGCGGGAGGCAGAGCGTCGGGCGACAGCATGAGGAAGAACTGATATGACTGACCGAATTGAACCCATCAAGGGAACAGCCCTTGTCGAACCTGTCCGTTGACCCTCGATGTCAGGAAAGGACACACGTCATGGCGCTGCTGACCTCTTTGAACCACAGGCCTATGTCGCGACGCTCGCTGCTGTGGGGAAGTGCCGCCGCCGGCATATCCGCGGTTCTCCTTCCGCTCGCATCAGAGGCTGCCGATGTCACCGCCGCAGCGGCGGAGATCCGACCGTTCAAGGCCGAGGTTTCCGAGGCAGCGCTCGCCGATCTCAGGCGGCGACTTGCCGAGACCCGATGGCCCGACGGCGAAACCGTCACGGATCGTTCGCAGGGCGTCCAGCCCGCGAGGCTGAAGGAGCTGGTGGCCTACTGGCAGTCGTCCTACGACTGGCGCAAGGCAGAGAGCAGGCTGAATGCCTTTCCGCAATTTCTCACCAATATCGAAGGACTGGACGTCCATTTCATCCATGCCCGTTCCCGCCATGAAAACGCGCTGCCGCTGATCATGACCCATGGCTGGCCGGGTTCGGTGTTCGAACTGCTTGATGTCATCGGACCACTCACGGATCCGACGGCGCACGGCGGCTCGGCGGAGGACGCCTTCCACCTGGTGATCCCTTCGATTCCGGGATTCGGCTTCTCCGGGAAACCTCCGGCGACGGGTTGGAACCCGCAGCGAATAGCGGCTGCCTGGGACGTGCTGATGAAGCGGCTCGACTATGACCGCTACGTCGCGCAAGGCGGCGACTGGGGCGCGATCATCAGCGACGCCCTGGGTCGCCAGGCGCCCGACGGGCTGCTCGCGATCCACGTCAACAGGGTCGAGCGCGCCACGACGTTCCCATCGGACGCAGCCCAAGCTCTCAAAAATGGAGGACCGGCTCCCGGTACCCTGTCTGCGGACGAGAAAGTGGTCTTCGACGAGGCGCGGGACTTCCTCAACAATGGCTTCGGCTACGCCGCAATCATGAGCACACGTCCGGAGACGGTCGGTTACGGCATTGCGGATTCTCCCGTTGGCCTCGCCGCCTGGCTTTACGACAAGATCGCCGATTGGGTGTTCACCCCAGGCGACCCCGAACAGGCGCTCGGCAAAGATGCCATCCTCGACAACATCACGCTGTACTGGCTGACGAACACGGGCCCCTCGAGTGGCCGCATCTATTGGGAAAATGCGATGGCGGGCGCGAAGCTCACGGAGGTCAAAATACCGGTCGCCGTCACCGTATTCCCCGGAGAGGTCTACAAGCCGCCCAAGCACTGGTTGTCGAAAGCCTATCCGAAGCTGGTCTACTACAACCGCGTCGCCAAGGGCGGCCACTTCGCTGCCTGGGAAGAACCGGAACTCTTCAGTCAGGAGATCAGGGCAGGGTTCAAGACGGTGCGGTCATGAGCCGCCGATGGGGCGAGGGAACGTTGATCGCCGGTGATCATGCGACGAGTTCACGGACGGCCAGTGGCTGATCCTCGCATCACCCCTCTGCAAGCCTGAAAACATGGGCTTAGGCCACCGTCGAAGGGATCTCCGGGTAACGGCGGCCATTTGCGCGCGGGGGCAAACGTTAGGCTTTCGTCCGTCAGACGGGTTCGTCGATTGACGTTGATTGTGCAACGCTTCACAACGTCCGAAGTTTCTACCAACCAAGCAGAAGCGACGCCAACGTCGCGGGGACCACGGCTACATGCGCATCAACGACAACCGTCATTTTTTCGGCAGAGTGTCCATAGTCCTGACGGTGGTATTTTCGACGCTTCTGCTCGCGAGCGTAACGGCCGCCACAGCGGCCGAACCGACCGGTTCCTCGGGACCGATCCGGGTTATCATCGAATTGCCGAATGATGATGCCGGACGCGCGCTGGTCAATCGGATCGTCCCCGGCACTCAGGAACCGGCGCAACCGGCAGCGGCACCGCAGGAGGCGGCACCGCCGTCGATTGCCACTGCATTACAGGATTTGCGCCAAAGGTTGCTCATACTCGTCGATGCAGTCCCGACCCTTCCGGGACAGATCCAAACGGCGATCCGGGTCTTCCAAACGGATGATCGTATCGATGCCGTCGGACTGATCCTGGCGGTTACCCTCTTCATTGCAGGCGGATTCGCTGCGCAGCGCCTTGCCTGGTGGTCCGGGCGAGGGCTTCTTCATTTTGTCCTGACCGCGCCTGCCGACACTGTCCGGCAGCGGATCAAGCTGCATGCCAGCCGGCTTTCAATGGGTCTTCTTGCGTTGGTCGGTTACCTGATCGGCAGCCTCGGCGCGTTTATCCTCTTTCCTTGGCCGGTCGTCTTTCGCGATATTGCGCTCATTCTGCTATCAGCGGCGCTGATAGTGCGCCTCGGCGTGCTTGTGGGCCGCATCGTCATCGCGCCCGGCGCACGGCTGCCGCATATGCGGCTTCTGACGCTTGTCACCTCGCTTGCGTGGTTCTGGTATTACTGGCTCCTCGCAATCGTCGCGATGCTGGCGGCTGGGTGGGCAATCATTGAAGTGTTTCAGACCATCGGGGCTTTACCCATCCTGGTCGACCTCTTTACCGCGGCGTGGCTCGGTGTCATTTCAATCACGCTGATCGTCATGATTTGGTTTCGGCATTTCCGTTCTGATGGGCCGCCGGTGAACCGGCTGGTCTGTGTCGGCTTCAGCGCGAGCATCATGCTGTCGTGGCTGTTATGGGTGTCCGGGCTCCGCGGAGCATTCTGGACAGTGATCGTCATGACGCTTCTGCCGCTTACTGTTTCCGTGGCTCGTGATATCATTGGTCGCATTATACGATCCGGCGGCGAGCACGCCGTCGAAGATCCGGCCATCGTCGGATGGTCGGTGGTCATCATGCAAACGCTGCGTAACGGCCTCATCGTGGTCGCCGCGCTGCTCATTGCCCGTTCGTGGGATGTCAATCTCAGTGACCTTGCCGCAGCCGAGACGGTGACCACACGTTTGATCCGTGCAGGAATCCGTATCGTTATCGTGCTGCTGGTGACCGATGTCATCTGGAAGCTCGCAAGCACGCTGATCGACAGTCAGATGGCGGTGGCGTCGCGAAGTGCGGAGGCTGGGCATCACGACGGACCCGAAGTGCGCCGGCGTCAGCGGTTGAATACCCTGCTTCCGATCCTTCGCAATGTGCTGTTTCTGGCGATCGGTGCTGTCGGTTTCCTGATGATCCTGGATGCGGTCGGCATTCAGATCGGACCGTTGCTGGCGGGCGCTGGCGTCGTCGGTATAGCCGTCGGTTTCGGTGCACAAACACTCGTCAAGGACATCATCTCCGGCGTCTTTTATCTGTTCGACGATGCCTTTCGCATCGGTGAGTACATTCAGGCAGCAAAATACAAAGGGACGGTCGAAGGTTTCTCGCTACGATCCATCCGCCTGCGACATCATCGCGGTCCAGTCACCATCGTTCCCTTCGGCGAACTCGGCGCGGTGCAAAATCTGAGCCGCGACTGGGTGATCGATATCATTACTCTTACCCTGAATTATGACAGCGACCTTGAGGAGGTCCGCAAGACCATCAAGCGCATCGGCGTCGAGCTTCTGGAGGATGCCGAACTCGGGCCCAACATCATCGAGCCCTTGAAAATGCAGGGGATCGAGCAGATGGCCGATTACGGTGTGCAAATTCGGCTGAAGTTCATGGCGAAACCCGGCGAACAATTCGGCGTTCGCCGGAAGGCCCTTGCCATGCTCAGGAAGACATTCGCGGAAAAAGGCATCCAGTTTGCAACTCCGACGGTTCATGTTTCCAGCGGGACGGGAGATGCAATAGCCTCCGCCGCCGCCGCGGAACTACAACGGCCATCAAAAGTCATCCCAACACCTGAGGAGTAACCGCGTTGAGCCACGGGCGGCTTTCCATCGAATGCTATCGAAGCAATCGCTGACCCCGTTGTCGCCAAGCGCGCATCGTCAGAGACATGGGTCTCGAAACAGTCTGTGGGCAATGCTTCGCCGCTTTACGAGGGAAGGTCCGGAGATGAAATCGAAGATGTGCTTCAAAAGGCAAATTCGCGAGGATTGGTTTGAAAGAGTGGGACGTTGAGATGGATGACGACGGTATACCATTGTAATCAAACGGCATATTTTTGTTCCATAATCCATCTTATGCGATATTCGTATGTAGCCGCAAAGTTGAAGTGTCCTGTTTTTGCAAAGTTGGAATGTCACACTCCCCGGGTCTGATTGACGCTTGGGAGATTGCAGATGGAACTGATTGCGATGAGCGAGCGCGATCTGCAGCGGATCGAGATTCTGTCGAAGGTGATGTCCGGCCGCATGACGATGGTGTCGGCCGGGCATGTTCTCGACCTGAGCGAGCGGCAGGTGCGCGCCGGCTGCTGGATCGGATCCGGACTGGCGGCGCAGCGTCGATGCGGCATAAGGCGCGATCGGCCGACTGAGCGGTGTTTGAAATCGTCAAAGACCGGCTCATCCGAAAGGCAATTGTGCAAAGCTGAACCGAGTTATGGGGCGGAAGGTTTGCCGAGCGGCGTGCCCTTCCCGCGCCCAACGTTACCGCGTGGGTCGGCGTCCGCTAACCAACCGCCTCGGTTACGAGCTTTGTATTGAAATAGCTCTCCATCGCTTCGGTACCGCCTTCCGAACCGTAGCCGGAATCCTTTATGCCGCCGAAGGGTAGCTCTGGCAGCGCCAGTCCATGATGATTGATCGACAGCATGCCGCTTTCGATTTCGCGCGCAAGGCCGGCACTGGTCTTTGCAGAGGTCGTGTAGGCATATGCCGCAAGCCCGTATGGCAAGCGATTGGCTTCGGCAACGGCAGAAGCGTAGTCTGAAAAGGCACTGACAATCGCAAGCGGACCAAACGGTTCTTCGCTCAGGACGCGCGCATCTTGTGGAACGTCGGTCAGAACTGTCGGCTGGAAGAAATTGCCGAGATTGCCAATCCTTTTGCCGCCGGTTGCGATCTTTGCGCCGCGCATAACCGCGTCGGCTGTCAGCGCTTCCATGGCCTCGACCCTTCGCGCATTGGCAAGCGGCCCCATGGTCACACCGTCGCTCAATCCATCGCCGACGTTGATTGCCTCGGCCGCCTGTACCAGGCCAGCGAGAAATCTTTCAAAGACGCTTTCCCGGATGAGGAACCGTGTCGGTGCCACGCAAACCTGCCCGGCGTTTCGAAATTTCGCAGCGGCCAACAATCTGACCGCCAGGTCGATATCGGCGTCATCGAAAACGAGAGCGGGCGCGTGGCCCCCGAGTTCCATCGTCACGCGCTTCATGTGGGCGCCGGCCAGCGAGGCCAGTTGCTTTCCGACGACGGTCGATCCCGTGAAGGAGATTTTCCGGATAACCGGGTGCGGAATAAGATAGTTCGAAATATCGGCGGGAACTCCAAAAACGAGATTGAGCACGCCCGCGGGCAGGCCCGCATCAGCAAAGGCGCGAACGAGTTCAGCGCAGCTTGCCGGCGTCTCCTCCGGCCCCTTCAAGATAATCGAGCAGCCGGCTGCAAGGGCCGCCGAAACTTTCCGTACGGCCTGATTCAACGGAAAATTCCACGGACTGAAGGCCGCCACCGGGCCGACAGGCTCCTTGACGACCATCTGCCTGATATGGGTCGCCCGTGGCGGGATCAAACGGCGTAGGCACGACGCGCCTCTTCGGCAAACCAGTCGATGGTGTCTGCAGCTCCCGCGGTTTCCGCCTTGGATTCAACTAGCGGTTTGCCCTGCTCCAACGTCATTACGCGCGCGATCGCCTGGGAGCGGTCCCGCAGGATCTTGGCGGCGTCGTGCATGAGCTTTGACCGCTCGAACGCGCTGACTTGCCGCCAGTGTTCAAACCCGGCGGTGGCGGCCGAAAGCGCTTCGTCGAGATCACCCTTGCTGGCATTTGAAACGCGGCCGATGACCTCGCCCGAGGCGGGATTGACGATGGTCAGACTCTCGTCAGAGCCGTCCCTCCAGTGGCCATTGATATAAAGTTGGGTATCCGGATATGCCGCCATACTCGTTCTCCATTGCTGTCAGTAGCCGAGCGCGCAGCCATCTTTTCGATGATCGGAGGCGCCCAACAGCGTATTGTGTTGATCGTCAATCCAGATTGCCTGGGCGCCGCCGATCGCCCAATTCGGAGCGGTAACCTTGAAACCGCGCGCTTCAAGATCAGGACCGATCGAAGTACGGAGAAGTGCTTCGGCCTCGATCGTCGCCGTGCCAGGAAGCGGAAAGAGACGAGGTAAATCGATTGCCGTTTGAATGTCCAAATTGAAATCAAAAAGCTTGGTGAGGAAGTGGGCGTGGCCCATCGCCTGATAGTGTCCCCCCATGACGCCGAATGACAAAACAGTTTTGCCATGGCGTGTGACCAGGCCTGGGATGATCGTGTGCATGGGCCTCTTGCGCGGCCCTATCGCGTTCGGATGGCCTTGCTTCAAACTGAAACTCTGTCCACGATTGTGGAACAAGACGCCACAGTTCGGAGCCATCAAGCCGCTTCCGTAGGGATGGAAGATCGAGTTAATGAAGCTGGCTACATTTCGGTCCTTGTCGACGACCGATATGTAAACGGTGTCAGAATGCTCGACGCCGTCGATGGCCGCCCCGGCGTCGGCGACCCTATTCATGTCGATCTCGGCGGCAAGACTGTCGGCAAGTTCCTCGGACAAGAGGAAATCGACGGGAACATCCGAGACCGCAGCGTCGGCGACCCAACGATCACGGGCGGCATAAGCCAGCCGAGTGGCCTCGACTTCGATGTGCAGATTGTCGACATCAAGCGGATCGCCTTTGCGTTCAAAGCGCTCCAGGATCTTCAGGATCATCAGTGCGACGATGCCCTGCCCGTTCGGCGGACATTCATGCACCGTCCATCCTCGATATGTTGCGCTGACAGGCTTGACATATTCGCCAGCCGCAGACGCAAAATCCTCGCGTGTATGAAGGCCGCCAAGCGAATTCAGCCGTGTCACCATGTCGTCGGCCACCGCGCCGCGATAGAAGCCGTCCCGGCCCGAAGCTGCAATCGTTTCCAGTGTCTGTGCCAGTTCCGGCTGACGTTGAACCGATCCGACCTGCGGAGCCTGATCGTCGACCAGGAAAATGCGGCGTGTCGAAGGATCGCGCAGCAGCAAATCAGTTTGCTTCGAGAGGTCGGCGGCGACCCGCGGTGTGATTGCATAACCGTCGCGAGCCAGTGCAATTGCGGGTGCGAGGATTTCTGACAGCGACATTCTTCCGTGATCGGCAACGAGACGCGTCCACGCGTCCACCGCACCAGGAACCGTCACTGCATGCGGCGACGATCGCTCGATCGAAGCGATCCCGTTTTCCCGAAACCAGTTGAAATGCGCCGCCGCCGGTGTGCGTCCCGAGCCATTATAGGCAACGACATCATCATTTCCGTTTGATGACAGCAACGCAAAGCAATCGCCGCCTATGCCGGTGGAACCAGCCTCGACGACGCATTGCACGGCGCAGGCACCCACTGCAGCGTCTATCGCCTTGCCGCCGGCTTTGAGTATGTCGATGGCGGTCAAGGTCGCCATTGGGTGGGATGTTGCCGCCATTCCGCTGCGGCCGACAGCCATCGATCGTCCAGGCAATTCGAAGTTTCGCATATCGTCGGTTCCTTCACTCAATAGAGGCCGGTCGCCCTCGCCCAGGTGTACGTGTCATCTAACGCCCGAGTGGAGCGGTCGAACAAGTCGTTGATCTGTGCTTCAGTGATGATAAGCGGCGGGCAAAGTGAATAATTGTCGCCAAGGGCACGCGTGATGACGCCATGGACCTGGGCCTGTTTGCCTGCGTGAATGGCGATGCCGTCCGTTGGCTTGAACTGCTCTTTCGTTTCCTTGTTGCGAACCAGTTCGAGGGTTCCGATGAGGCCGCGACCGCGGGCGTTGCCGACGAGCGGATGGTCGCCAAGTTCGTTCAACCGCAGCTGGAACAGCGGGGCGATGTTCCGGACATGGCCAACGATGTCGCGTTCCTCGTAGATTTTCAAGGTTTCCAGGGCCACCGCAGTCGCAACGGGATGGCCGCTATAGGTGAAACCATGGCCGAATGTTCCGATTTTCTCGCTCTCGGCAACGACTGCGGAGTGGATCTTTTCGTTGATCATCAGTGCGGATATCGGCTGATAGGCCGCCGAAAGCTGCTTTGCCATGACGATCATATCCGGCTGAAGCCCGAAGCTTTCGGACCCGAACATCGTGCCCAGCCTTCCAAAGCCACAGATGACTTCATCGGCGATCAGCAGTACGTCGTATTTTTTGAGGATCGCCTGGATCTTCTCGTAATAGGTTGGCGGCGGAACGATGCAGCCGCCGGAAGCCATCAATGGCTCGGCGAAGAATGCGCCGATGGTTTCCGGTCCCTCGGCAAGGATCATCTGTTCAAGCGCGGTGGCACAGCGCGTCGCGAATTCTTCCTCCGTTTCGCCCGGGCGGCCATAGCGATAAAACTCCGGGCAATCCGTATGCAGTACCCGATCGATCGGCAGATCGAAATCGCGGTGGTTGTTCGGGAGTCCGGTCAGGCTCGCCGAAGCGATGGTGACACCGTGGTAAGCCCGCATGCGTGAGATGATCTTCTTCTTTTCCGGCATGCCTATCGCATTGTGATAATACCAAACAAGCTTCATGGCCGTGTCGTTGGCCTCGGAACCCGAATTGGCAAAGAACACTTTCGACATCGGCACCGGTGAAAGCTGAATGAGCCGTTCGGCAAGCTCGACGGCGGTCTCATGCGTTTTGCCGCCGAAGCTGTGATAGAACGGCAATTCTTTCATTTGGCGGGTTGCCGCGTCGACCAGACGTTGTTCGCTAAAGCCCAGCGACGCACAAAACAGCCCCCCAAGACCTTCGATGTACTTATTGCCTTCGTTGTCGAAGATGTGGATCCCCTCACCCCTGGCGATCACCAGCGGGCCGTCCTTCAGATGTTGCGAGGCGTTGGTATAGGGATGAAGAACAAACGCGGCGTCGCGGGATTCAACGGAGTTGAGAAGGATGGTCACAATGGTTCTCCAGATGTAGGTGTGTTTCGACGGCGACGTTTGGCAAAGCTTTGCCCGGCGGCCGGTGCGACCTCTCGGTGCACCGGCCGCCAATCGCTGCCGGAATGGGAGCTTGACTGCTTAATCAATCAAGAGATGTCTTGATCCACTTCTGCGCAAGCTTGTTGATCGTGCCGTCCGCTTCCGCCGCGTCGATCGCAGCGTCGAACATCGACTTCAAGACTGTATCGTCCTTGCGGATACCCGCCGCGATCCCCTGTCCGAAGACTCCGCCTTTGAAGGTCGGGCCGGCGATCTTGTAGTCTTTGAAGTCGTCCTTTCCGAGGGTTGCAGTCAATGACGTTTTCTGGGCAACCACGGCGTCGATGCGACCGGCCTGGAGGTCCAGGTCATGTTGCTCGACGGTCTTGTATTCTCTTGGATCGACAACGCCCTTGAAATAGGCGTCGAGAAAAGCTGCGTTCGCCGTTGAAACCTGGGCGCCCACGGCCTTGCCTTTGAGGGCGTCTCGAAGCGGCTGCAATTCCTGCTCGACCTTCGCCTTGTCTGCGGCAAGGTCGACCGTCGTCCCCGTCCCCGGCAAATCTGCCAGAGGACCGGTTTTGTCGACCATGAATGCGGCGGCGGTCGGGGCGTAGGGCTTGCTGAACGAGATGACCGCCAGACGCTTTTCGGTAACGATCATCGAGGCCATGATGGCGTCGAACTTCTTGGCATTGAGCGACGGAATCAGCCCGTCCCAGTCCTGGGCCACGATGGTGCATTTGATCTTCATGCGGGCGCAAAGGTCATTGGCGAGATCGATCTCGAACCCCGCGAGCTTGCCGTCAGGACCGGTAAAATTCCAGGGCTCGTACGCGCCCTCGGTCGCAATTGTGATCTCGGTTGGTTTTGTCTGCGCGGTGGCAGCGCCGGCCGACATGACGCCGAGCAGAGCGGACGTCAACAAAAGCTTTGATAGTTGCATGTCTCTATTCCCCTTTTTGCGCCCTGCCCTATTCCCAAGCAAGGCGGTTGCAGACTTCGCGACATCCAGCCGATTGCTAGGACGCGCGAACCTTGATTGCCTCGGCCGCAAGGCAGAGGAGTTCGAATAGAACCTGAGCGGCAATTTGCGCCGTGTTCGACGTTGGGTCGTATTGCGGAGCGATCTCGACGACGTCGCCGCCGACGATGTCCAACCCTATAAGACCGCGCAAAATGCCAAGGGCCTGGGCGGAGGTCAGTCCACCGACCTCGGGCGTTCCCGTGCCAGGCGCAAATGCCGGATCCAGAGAGTCGACGTCGAAGCTGACGTAGGTTGGACCCGATCCGACGATCTCTCTCGCTTTTGCGATTACGGCCTTTATGCCGAGATCGCCAACGTCTTCGGCATGTATGACGGTCATGCCGGAAGCATAGGAAAATTCCCAGAGATACTCGGAATTCCCTCGAATTCCGATCTGGACAGTCCGCCTGGGATCAAGCACACCATCCAGTACCGCTTGGCGGAACGGTCCGCCATGATGGAACTTGCACCCCTCAAATGAACCACCAGTGTCACAATGGGCGTCAATGTGGATCATCCCCACAGGTCGATCCCTGCCAACGGCCTTGAGAATGGGAAGGCCGACCGAGTGGTCGCCGCCGACTGCAAGCGGCACAACGTCCGCCTCTACCAACCTGCGGACAAATCCTTCGATATCGTCATGAGAGGCAGCAAGATCAAAGCGGCTTTTGAATGGGACATCGCCGATATCGGCAATGCGTGCATGCGCCGTCGGGACGGCCCGCAAAACATGATCATAAGGCCCAACCCGATCGACATTGCGGACGGCTCTCGGCCCGAACCGCGCACCCGATCGGTTCGTCACCCCGAGATCCATCGGTATTCCGAAAAGCGCAATGTCCATACCCGCAAAATCGGGTGCGGCGTCTGGACGATACGGGGCCCTCAGCAATGTCGGAACGCCGCTATAGGGCGCCTGGCGACTATCCCCCTCGCCAAAGACCAATTCGGCGACCTTTCGAAACTCCGGATCGAACATCTCAGCGCCTGAAGCGTTGGAATAGCGCTTCCGCAGGTCGTCCAGATTGAGAATCTCCGGCATTGAGCCTCCATGTCCTGAACCAAATCTCAAGCCGCGTTCAAAAAGCCGATTAGAACCATTGCGTGTTGTAGTCAACATTGTATACATAATCGTATTCTTCTTGATCGAGCAAGAGGGAAAAAGTTATGATGGCGTTCGCCGGACCGGTGAATGGACCAGAGATGGAAGGGGAATTGCTTGGCATCGACCAAAACGGAACAGCGAGGATCATTGCGTGAAAGCACATATTCGCAATTGAAGGACCTGATCCTGAGCGGCCAGCTCCGCCCCTCGGAGCGCCTTTCAGAAATTTCACTGGCCAAGCGCTTCGGCGTCAGCCGAACGCCGTTGCGTGAAGCGCTGATGAAGCTTGAAGAGGAAGGGCTCATCGTCGGGCAGCGTAATTTTGGCTATACGGTGACCGATCTTGATGTCACCAAGTTCTGCAATTTGCTGGTCGTTCGTGAAGCGCTCGATGTTTGCGCCGCCCAGCTCGCCTGCGAGGTGGCGACCGAGGAAGACCTCGATCGGCTTCGGGGTGTCATTGCCCAGATGGTGGAACTCAAGGAGACGACCAACAAGACGCCGTCCGACGCGGCCCGCAACCTCGATCTTGGACTATACATCCATCGCGTCATCGTGGAATCGACTCGCAACGAGGCGCTCGTAAGGGCGACGGATCAAGTTTACCAGCAGCTTCGCCTGGCCCTTTGGCTCGAAGTCCTTTGGGTCGATCTGGAGCACACGGATCTCGACGAGCACCGGGCAATCGCAGACGCCATCTGTGCACGCGACAGGGAAGCCGCCGCAGACGCAGCCCGCGCCCATGTTCAAAGCTCGCTGAAAAACATGTCGAAGCTCCAGCGCATCTGGGCGCATCGGCGAGCGGCCGACTGACTGAAACCCGATCCTTCACCGAGAGGTCCACGCATGGCACCTATCGACAGTTACCTGGCTCTGGTTGGCTTCGGGCAAACGGGTTGGGGTTGGCTCCTTCTGACCGCAGCCGCCATGACAATCGGTGTATCCGTCTGCGGTTTTCTCGCTGGAACGGTAATCGGCACGATTATCACCTTCATGCAGCTATCCCGTCACATGGCCATCCGATGGCTCGCCGACGGTTACACGACCATTCTGCGCGGTGTGCCGGACCTTCTGGTCATCTATCTCTTCTATTTTGGCGGCAGTGCATTCCTCGGATCCGTGGGGGGTCTGTTCGGCTATCAAGGATTCATCGGAATGCCGGCATTTCTAACCGGAACCCTGGCGCTTGGCGTGGTTTCGGCCGCCTATCAGGCTGAGGTTTTTCGCGGAGCCTACAGATCGGTTGCACGCGGTGAAATCGAAGCCGCCAGCGCCGTCGGTATGCGGCCATGGCCTAAATTCAGGCGCATCGTTGCTCCACTCGTCCTTCGTTACGCCATTCCGGGTCTCGGAAATACGTGGCAACTCGTGCTGAAGGAATCCGCATTGGTCTCTGTCACAGGTCTGGTCGAACTCCTGCGCCAATCGCAAATCGCGGCCGGCTCTACCCGCCGGCCCTTCGAGTTCTACCTGATGGCGGTTGTCCTCTATCTCGTCATCACTTGGTTCTCTTCAATCCTGTTCCGACGCATGGAAGCTCGAACGACCCAGGGCATAAGGGGGGCGTTGTGATGGATACGGGCTTTCTGTGGGAAACGTTTCTCACGCTTCTGGGCGGTTTGCCGCTAACCCTTGAGCTTGCAATTACATCCATCCTCGCAGGAAGCGCCTTGGCGCTTGCGATTTCGCTGCTGGCCGTGACCGGCGGTGCGATGGGTCGAACCTTAACCGGCGCTTATGTCTTCATATTCAGGGGTTCGCCCCTGCTCGTCCAAATGTTCCTGATCTACTATGGACTTGGCCAATTCCGGCATGAGCTACAGGATCTTGGCGTCTGGGGGTTCTTTCGCGAACCCTACTGGTGTGCGGTGCTAGCGCTCACTCTGAACACCGCGGCCTACTGCAGCGAAATTTTCCGTGGCGGCCTGCAGGCCGTCTCCATCCAGGAGATCGAGGCGGCACGCGCTTGCGGCATGTCGGGCGTTCTTTTGTTCAGACGCATCATCCTGCCGATTGCCATCAGGCATGCGCTGCCAGCTTATGGCAACGAGATCATCCTGATGCTCAAAGCAACGGCACTCGCGTCTGTCATCACGATCATGGAAGTCACCGGCCTGGCTGGAAAATTGATCGCCGACAGCTTCCGCGCTTTCGAGATCTTCATCGTCGCAGGCGCGATCTACCTTGCGATCATTTTCGTCGTTACGCGCATGCTCATGGTGGTCGAATTTTGGCTTTCGCCTCACATGCGCATGCGGCTGCAATCTTAAACGGGAGTGTGCATGTCTGACAGGGGAACAGTTTTGGCAAGCGACAACAATGATAAAAGCGCTGCCGTTTCGGTCAAGGATCTTCGGAAATGCTTTGGCCCACTGGAAGTCTTGAAGGGGGTCTCCCTGGAAGCACATGAGGGAGATGTGATTTCCATTCTCGGTTCATCCGGCTCCGGAAAATCGACGATGCTCAGGTGCCTCAATATGCTCGAAGTCCCCGACAGCGGAGAAATTCGCATCAGCGGTGAGATGTATGCTCTGAAGAAAGCGGGGCATAGAACGGAGCCCGCTGACCGCAGGCAAGTCGATCGGATGCGCGAACACATCGGCATGGTGTTTCAGAGCTTCAACCTTTGGTCTCATATGACCATCCTGGAGAATGTGATCGAAGCGCCGGTGCACGTGCAGAAACGCAACCGCGCCGAATGCATCGCCGAGGCTGAAGCTCTGCTCGAACGGGTCGGCATCGTCGACAAGCGAAATTTCTATCCCGCGCACTTGTCTGGCGGGCAGCAGCAACGGGCTGCGATCGCTCGCGCACTCGCGCAGCGGCCCAGGGTCATGCTGTTTGACGAGCCGACCTCTGCGCTTGATCCCGAACGGAGAAGTGCTCAAGGTGATGCGCTCTCTTGCTGAGGAAGGTCGGACCATGCTGGTTGTAACGCATGAGATGGGGTTCGCGCGAGACGTTTCCAGTAAAGTGGTATTTCTTCACAAGGGTGTCGTCGAAGAAGCGGGCGAACCTGACGAACTTTTTACCAATCCGAAATCCGAAAGATTTCGGCAGTTTCTTGCAGGGACGAGATGACGTCATCCGACATTCGGCGCGGATCTCAAGAGCGCCATGTATTCAACGGCAATCGGCGTTCCCCCGGCTGTTTAGTGCTTGCCGGCACGGGGCAGCAGGTTCATGCTGATCCTCTGTTTTAAGGGCCCGTGGTTGCGGCTGACCTAGCCGTCACATATCGGTTTTCGTGAGATGCCTGCGATGGAGTGCGCCGGCTGCGGTTTCGATGTTCAAAGCGGTTTTGCCTTCTGTCCGCGATGCGGCGCAAGGCAGCCTCTTTCCTGCGCCGCTTGCGGCAATCCCTGTCAGCCCGATTTTGCCTTTTGCCCCAAATGTGGCGCGTCGATCTCAGGCAAAGCCCAGCCTGCGCCGAAGCCAAGCATCGAGGTGGTGCCGTCCAAATCCGATGGCGACGCCGACCGGCGGCCGGTGACCGTGCTCTTTGCCGATCTCTGCGGTTTCACGACGCTGAGCGAGCAGATCGATCCTGAAATCATGCGGCTGCTGCAGAACGAATTGTTCGAAGAGATGACCCAGGCGGTCGAGGCCTATGGCGGCTTCGTCGACAAGTTCGTCGGCGATGCGCTGCTGGCGCTGTTCGGCGCGCCGGTCGCACATGAGGACGATCCGGTTCGGGCGCTCGGGGCCGCACTCGATATGATCGGTCGGGCGACTGCAGTCGGCGCGCGCTGGCGCTCACGCGCCGGCGTGCCGCTGCGTCTGCATATCGGCATCAATAGCGGACCTGTTGTCACCGGCGGCTTCGGCGCAGTCAGCACAAAATCCTATTCCGTAACCGGCGACACGGTGAACACCGCCCAGCGCCTGCAATCGATGGCCGGCGAAAACGATATCCTGGTCGGGCCATTGACCTATCGGCTCACCCGCCATGCCTTTGCCTTCGACAGTCTGGGCGCACAGACCCTGCGCGGCAAAAGCGGAAACGTCCTCGTCCATCGGCTGACCGGGCTGCTGGAAGCGCCGCATACGGCGCGCGGGCTCGAAAGTTTCGGCCTTCAGGCGCCGATGATCGGACGGGATACGGAGTTGTCGCGGTTGCTGACATGCCTCGATCTTGCCTGCGGCGGTGCGGCGCAGCTCGTCCGCTTGATCGGCGAGGCCGGTATCGGCAAGTCGCGGCTGGTCGACGAGTTCGTCGGGACCGCCGCCAATGCGGCCCGATTCCAGGGCCTTGCCATACGCAGAGCCACCTGCTCTCCCCTCGGCGAGCAATCCTATGGCACCCTCGCCGCGGTTGTGCGCAGCGCTTATGGCATCGGCGAGCGGGATGATCTCGACAGGACACGGCAACTGCTGACGACAGGTTTCCGCGCGCTCGATCTCACGCAGGAGGACGTCGAGGGACTTTTGCCGCTCTTTCTGCATGTCCTCGGTCTCGGCGATCCCGACGGGGCGTTACGGCACATCGAGCCGGAACAGTTGCGACGACAGATCTTCTATGCGGTGCGCACCGTCTTCGAGCGGCGGTTGGCGCAAGGTCCCTTGCTGCTTGTCATCGAGGATCTGCACTGGGCGGACGTTGCCTCGCTGGAAGTGCTCCGCTTCATGATGGATCGGCTGGAGCGCAGCCGGCTGATGCTGCTTGCGATCTACCGGCCGACATCGCAGACCGATCCGCTGAACTCCAATCGCGTCAACGTCACCGTGCAGCGTCTTGAACCGCTCTTTGCAGCCGAGGGGCAGAAGCTGCTTGCTGCCTTTTTCGGCGAGGGTCATGGCAAGTTGCCGGTGACGATGCGAAAGCGGATCCTTGACCGCGCCGGCGGCAATCCGCTTTTCATCGAAGAAATCCTTAGGGTGCTGATCGACATGGGCACGTTGCACAATGACGGTCAGCGCTGGCATTTCGCGGCCGACGATACGGATGTCGATATACCCGTCAATCTGCAAGCGCTGTTGCTTGCTCGCGTCGATCGTCTGCCGCAAGAGATAAGACGGTTGGCGCAGGAGGCGGCGGTGGTCGGCCCGAAGTTCGATACCGCCCTCCTCCGCACCGTGGCGACCGACCCCGGCGCGATCGATGCCGCGTTGGATTTTCTCTGCGATGCCAATATCATCGAAGAATTGCGCGGTCCCGATGCCGGCGGGTTGCCGGGCTATCGTTTCAGCCAGACGCTGATGCACGACGTCATCTACCATAATCTCCTGTTGCAACGGCGCATGGAGCTTCATCTTCGGATCGGCCGGGTTCTGGAACACCAATATGGCGCGGCGCCCGATCGGCCGGAGCATCTGGCGCAGCTCGGCCATCACTTCAGCCTGACGACCGAAAAGGCCAAGGGAGCCGGGTATCTGATGGCGGCGGGCGATCTGGCGCGCAAAACCTATGCCAATGACGATGCGATGCGCCTTTACCGTCAGGCGCTTGCGGCCTTTGCCAACGAGCCGGAGGTGACGCCGGAGCAATTGGCGCTGCTGGAGCGTCTTGCCGATCTTTGTGGTCCTGCGGGCCGGCGCGACGATGCCTTGAACCATTATCATAGCGCGCTGGCGATCCACCGCGCCAAAGACGACCGGATAGCTGCAGCGAGGATATTGCGAAAGATTGGCCGTCTGCATCTTGATGCGGGGCGCCGCGACCAGGCGGAGACCCATTGCGCCGCGGCCGAAGCGATGATCGCGACGATCGATGCGCCGGTCGAGCACGCGCATCTGCTGCAGGAGCGCGGCCATCTCGCCTTCCGCATGGGCGATCAAGCTGCCGCCGCCGAGTGGGCGACGCAGGCGCTGCAATGCCTGCAGACGCTGCCGGTCGACGGAACGACCGAGGCCGGGCGGGAGGCGGCGCGCGCGATGGCGGAGGCGCTGAACACCAAGGGTGTGGCTCTGGCGCGCCTTGGACGCCGCCGCGATGCCGTGCAGGAAGTGGAGCGCAGCCTTGCGGTCGCCGAAAAGGCCGATTTGCAAAGTGCAGCGTGCCGCGCCTATTCCAATCTCGGCGTTCTCTACACTATCGTCGACCCGGCCAACGCCATCAGGATCTGCCGGCGCGGACTGGAGGTCGCCACCCGTATCGGCGATCTCGGCTTCCAGGCGCGGCTTCTCGCCAATCTCGCCGTTTCCTGCTGTACCTTTACCGATCGCTGCGCCGCCGAGGGTGTTCCGTCGGCGGAGAAGGCCGTCGAAATCGACCGGGCTCTCGATCAGCGCGATCATCTCTCCGTGCCGCTGATCGTCCTCGGGCAGATTCATCAGTGCCACGGGGAGCCGAAGCTAGCTCGTAAGTATTACGAGGAAGCCCTTGAGGTTGCGAAGGAAATTGACGAGCCGCAACTGCTCTTTCCGTGCTATGATGGCTTGGCGACACTGAGCCTCGAGCATGACGACATGGACGAGGCGGAGCGGTATTTCACGCTGGCACAGGATGTGTGCATTCGCCACAACCTCGATCCAGGCACACTTGTCGTCTTGCCGTTCCTCGACTGATCCTCCTCTTCGTACCACGACTGGAGATCGGTTAGTCGAACTGATTCAGACAGATAAAGGGAGGAATTAAACATGCAGGAGAACCACTCGGAAAGACCATTGCAGCCTGGAGATCGCGCGCCGAACGTGGTGCTGGATGCGATCACCCGCCAGGGCAAGATCGCCATCGACGATTTTCGCGGTCAAAAGCCGGTGCTTGTCGGGCTGTTCCGCGGACTGCATTGCCCCTTCTGCCGCCGGCAGATCGCCGCCATGGCCGAACTCACCGGTGCATTGCAGGAAAAAGGTATCGACAGCCTGACTGTGGTGAATACGCCGATCGACCGTGCCCGCCTCTATTTCCGCTACCACCCGCTTCCCAACCTGCTGGCGGCCTCCGACCCTGAGCGGATGTCGCACAGGGCGTTCGGCCTGCCAAATGTCCAGTTCACCGAAGCCGAGAATGACTGGCCGCACAAGCTCAGCATGAGCACGGTGACCTCGATGCGTATCGACATGCCGGGCGAGCTCCCGGAGCCCATGGACGTGATGGCGGCGGTGGACTATCTCGACAAGGCGGATGGTTACGAATTCACTGAGGATGACACGCAGATGATCGCTACCGGCTATGGCCAGCTTGTCGGCGAATTCCTGCTCGATCGGGATGGCGTCGTGCGCTGGTGTTTCACGGAAGTCGAAGAGGGTGGTCGCCATATGTTCGGCGGTCCCGCCCCTCGGGAAGTGATGTCGGCAGCCTCGAATATGGCTGTTTGAAGCGATCAGTCTTGCGTTCGGGGATTACTCCTCGGCGTTACATCGGGCGTGAGGCTAGCCAGTCGTGAAACGCTGCAACCTGGTATCGACGCAACGCCTTTGGCGAGGCGACGATGTAATACGCCCACTTCACCGGCCAGCGGATATCCGGCAACAGATGGACCAGCCTGCCGCTGTCGAGTTCCTGCGCCACGAGCGCCTTGCGCACGAGGGCGACGCTCCTCGCCGCGACTGCGGCCTGGATCACCGCCGCTGTGCGCCGGCGGCGGGCATCCGCTTCCCGGAAGCCGCAATGGGTGTCTGGCCTGTGGAAGGACCACCTCATCCTGGCAGAGAGCGAGACAAGCCCCTCCGAACCTGGTTACCTTGCCGGCGCAGTTACCGCTGCGGGTCGAGCAGTCGCCGACATTCTGTCGAAGATGGATTCCAGATGAACATCATACATCAAGCCTCGGCCGACCCGGCAGTCGCGAAGCGCAACTCCTGGGTCCTTACCATTGCGCAGGCCTTCGGTGGCGCCAATGCCCCGATCATCGTCTCGCTCGGCGGTCTGGTCGGACAGCATTTGTCAGCGGATCCCGATCTCGTTACCCTTCCCGTCAGTCTTCTCAGCCTTGGGCTGGCACTCGGGACGCTCCCCGCCGCCTGGGTGATGCGTCGCTTCGGACGCAAGCCCGGCTATCTGCTGGGCTCGGCGATCGGCATGATCTCCGGTCTGATCGCTGCACTGGGGATCGTGCTCTCCAGCTTCCTGGTCTTCTGTCTCGGCACCTGTCTTGCAGGTTTCTACTCCTCCTATGTTCAGAGCTACCGGTTCGCCGCGACCGACAACGCCACCGGGTCGCAGAGCCATAAAGCGATCGCCCGGGTCATGGTCGGCGGCCTGGTCTCCGCGATCATCGGGCCGCAGCTCGTCATCTGGACGCGCGACGCCCTTCCGGGAACACCCTTTGCCGGGAGCTTCCTCAGCCAGGCCGCCCTTGCCGCCTTGGCGTTTCCGGTGCTGCTCTTTCTTCGCACATCGACGCCGCGGGCGGCTCATGCACCGGAAAGCGCCCCGGAACGGCCGCTTGTCCAGATTTTGACCTCGCCGCGCTATCTCCTCGCCATCGCAACCGGTGTCGTTTCGTATGGCTTGATGACCTTCGTGATGACCGCGTCACCGATCGCGATGGTCGGGCATGGTCACTCGATCGACCAGGCGGCACTGGGGATCCAATGGCACATTCTCGCCATGTATGCCCCGAGTTTCGTTACCGGCCGCCTGATAGTGCGCTTCGGCAAGGAACGGATCGCAGCCGTCGGTCTCCTCCTCATCGGCTGCTCGGCGGCCGTCGCGCTCTCCGGCTTCGACATCGCCCACTTCTGGCTCTCGCTGGTTCTGCTCGGGATCGGCTGGAACTTCGGCTTCATCGGCGCAACCGCCATGGTGGCCGACTGCCATACGCCGGCGGAACGCAGCAAGGTGCAGGGTGCAAACGACTTCCTTGTCTTTGGTACAGTCGCCTGCGCGTCCTTCTCGGCCGGATCGCTTCTCCACAGTTCCGGCTGGGAGACGATCAACTGGATCGTGCTTCCGGCCGCCGCCCTGGTGCTGGTTCCCCTGGTCTGGCGGGCGGCGCGGCCCATCGCGATATAGGCCGGCGATCCTCAAGCCGTGCGGTGACCGTGGCGCCTGAAGTCGATATGCGGCGGGTCACGCCAGGGCGTTTTCCTTCTGCTGCTCTCGCAGTTAGCCTCACATGCCCCCAAATTTCCGATTTGATCAATTATATAACCTGTTATATAACCTGTACTGTAAATGGAGAGGCGGCATGGTCGAGGATGTGGTCCGAACGCTCGGCTTTCTGTGCATGGGCAGCCGGTTGCGGCGTATTGGAGAGAGGCTGCAGGCCGATACGCAGCAGGTCATCGACGAGGCCGGTCTCGGCATCCAGGCGGGTCAGTATCCCTTTCTTGCGGCAATCGACAGGGCCGGACCGCTGACGATCGGCGAGCTTGCCCAGGCAGTAGGAATTACCCAGCCCGGTGCAACGCGTACCATCGGCCAGCTTCTCGAACTCGACTTTGTCGATATGCAGCCGGCCGCGGACGATCAGCGCCGCCGACTGGTCTCGCTGACCGCCAGGGGACAGGACCTCGTCGATCATTCGAAGACGGTCATCTGGCCGCGCATCGCGGCCGCCGTTGCGGATCTTTGCGGCGATCTCGAAGGGCCTATTCTCCAACAGCTCGCAGCCATCGAGGACGGGCTTGCGGCGGTGCCGCTTGCGCGCCGCAAGCCCGGCAAGGAGGAAGAAGCATGACCCATATCCTCGACCGGCCGATCTGGACCGCGCTTAAGACGGCGCATGCCGGCCTTGCGGAGGGGAACGAAAACGCGCGGCGATACCCACCATCGATCGTCTCCTTCGCCGCCTCCGCTGACGATAGGCCCGAAAGCCTCGACGCCCTCGAGAACCTGCCTTCGCAGGAGGAGAGCATGATCCTCGTCGAAGCCGGGCCGATCGCCATTCCAGCGGGCCTTGCCATCGCCACGGAGGCACCGTTGGTCCAGATGATTGCCGAGCAGCCGAATGCGAAAATTTCGGATTCCCGCATCGAGATGCTGACGGAGGCCGACGCCGCCGACATGCTGGCTTTGGCGACACTGACCAAACCCGGGCCATTCACTCTGCGCGCCCAGTGCGTGGGGAGCTTCTGGGGCATCAGAAGCGACGGGCAGCTGGTGGCGATGGCTGGGCAGCGGATGCGGCAGACCGGTTTCATCGAGCTCAGCGGGCTCTGCACCCATCCCGATTTCCAGGGGCGCGGTCTCGGCACCCTGCTCTTCCGCTTCGTTGCCGGCGAAATCGCATCCAACGGCGATACCGCCTATCTGCATACCTATGCGGCAAACACATCCGCCATTTCCCTCTATCTCGCGCTCGGCTTTACGCTTCGCGCGGAGATGAATATGCGCGTGGTCAAACGCCGCTCATGAGCGAGTGCACGACGCACCTCTTTTCCGCACGGCTGCGCGGGACGATGTCTCGCGCCGGGATCCGGTCCCATCCGAGACGAGATGCGCCGGCGGGGCTTCGAAGCGCCTATCGGACCGCAGCCGGCAGCACTTCGAATTTCCAGAATTTTTCCGGGCTGAAATAGGTCTTGGCAAATTCGCGGATATCGCCGGCGGTGACCTTGTCGTAGCCGCTGAGATTGTCGCGTATCCGATCTAAACGACGCGCATCCGTCTGAGCGCCGCGCAGATATTCGATCCAATATTCGTTGCTCTGCCGCTGATGCTTCAGTGTCTCGATAATGGGTTCCCGTGCACGCGCGAACTCGTCCGGAGAGACATCATGCGCCCGCAGGTCGTTGGCGATCTCGTCGACAAGAGCATAGAAGCGCGCAATCTTTGCCGGGGCCGTCTCGACATAGAAAAATGCGTAGCCATAGCCGGGGACTTCCCTTGACAGATTAGCGTCGCCCTCCACGGCGTAGCTTGCGCCTTCTGTAATACGAAACCGGTCGATCAGCCTGTTTTGGAAAATCTGGGTGGCAATATTGGCGGTGAAGGACCGCGGCAGATCGGAGAGCAAATCGCCGATCGGAGCCCCTACGGCGGCGGCGGCGTTGTCTGCCCTGCCGCTATGGGTCAGCAAAACGGGTTTCTCGTTCGCCGCCGGAAACCGCACGTCGCCCCGAGCATTGCTCGGCCCCGCCTCCGGGCGCGGCGGCAAAGCTCCGAAGGTTTCAGCTGTCAGCCGGATTGCGTCGTCCACCGTAACGTCGCCGACGATGGTGATATCGATCGGGCCGCTGGAAACCATAGGCCGGAACACCGCCTCGAAATCGCCTGGCTTGGCGGCGGACAACTCAGCGCGATCGGGGAAGGTCCAGCGCGGATCGCCGGAATGCACGAGACCTGCGAAATCACGGCTGACGACGCCGCCGGGGGTCGCCTGATACTGATCGAGGCCGCTCAAATAGGCCTGCTGCACACGCTTGAACGCCTCGGGGCGGTACGCGGGATCAGAGGTATATGCCGTCATCAGCTGCAATTGCGTCACAAGATCTTCAGTCCGTGTACGACCGTCGAACTGGAAGGAGCTGTCGCCGACCGAGAAGTCGATGCCGACGATGTTGGCCGTCAGCGCTTTCTGTACATCCTGGTAATCCATGGCCCTCACGCCGGACAGCGCGACGGCCGGGGATGCCCAGATCGGGGCGGGACGGTCGTGCGGTAGATCCAGTCGGCCGCGGCCGATATCTTCGCGCACCAGCACTTCGTTGGCGCGCAGCTTGGTCGGCTTGACGGTAAGCCGTACGCCATTGGAAAAGCGCACCATGGTCAAGCCGAGATCATCGACGGCGCGGCGTTCGACCACAGCCCCGGGTTCGCCGAAATGGGTGTAGGGCCAGGCGACGTCAGCGACACTGGCTGGCGCCGAGACGGCAATAGCCTTTGAAGCGTCATAGGCTTGGCGTACCGCATCGGCGCCGGCCTGCGGTGATTGGGCTGTCTGCAGCACGACCTGCGGACCGTTGCCTGTGAAAGCAAGTTGCAGGGCCTGATTGACCTCGGCCGCCGTGACGCCGTTCGTCATCGTTTCGAACAGTGAGAGATCCTGGGCAGGCGACGTGAAGACCTGATTATCATCGACGCTGCTGGCCAGTGTGGAAGCAATGTCGGTGGTCGTGCGCGTCTCGGCTCCGGCCACGGCAGCCTGGAGGGCCGAGCGATATTCGAGGATTTCGCGATCGATCTCAGCCTGCGCAACGCCGAACTCTTCGATGCGACGCTGTTCCTGGTCAATGGCCGTGAGGGCTGCCTGCCATTTGTCCGGCTCGGAATTTGCCGAGATCAGCACGACATGCGCGGAATCGAGGAGATCCTGGGAGCCGACGCCCGCGCTGATGAAAGGGGCATCCGCCTTGCTGGCGATGGTGCTCACCCGACGTTTGAGCACCATCAGGCCGAGATCTTCGACAAGCTCGGTGCGGCGCTTGGCGAAGGTGTCCGCCGTGGCGTCGTAAGGACGCGTCCAGGCGATCTGTACGCTAGTCATGCCGCCGGGAACGACGAGGACGCCGGTGCTTTCGCCTTTCGTCTCCAGTGTGCCGAGATCCGGTTTAGCAGGCGTCGGACCCACGCCCTTCCAGTCGCCGAAGCGCTGCCGGATTTCGATTTCCATGGCGGCGGGGTCGATATCGCCCACCACCATCAGCGTTGCCCGATCCGGCCGGTAGTTGGCCCGGTAATAATCGCGAACGAGGTCCACCGGCGCATTGCTGATAATGTCGGCTTTGCCGATCGGCGCGCGCATGGTCGCGCGCTGGCCAGCGAGCAAGGAATTCATGATTCCGAGCCCGGCGCGATACTGCGGCGTATCGCGCAGCCGTTCCTCCGACAGGATGACGCCGCGCTCGCGATCAAAGGCGCCGGCATCGAGGGTCAGCTCGCTTGCCGTCTCTCGCATCAGCATCAGGCCCGTCGAAACCGTGTCGGCATCGACCTCGGGAAGATCGAGCGCATAGACAGTCTCATCATAAGAGGTATGGGCGTTGGTGTCCGGTCCAAAGGCCAAGCCCTTGCGCTGCAGGATACGGATGATCTCCCCTTCGGCGACATGCGTCGAACCCTTGAAAGCCATGTGCTCCAGAACATGCGCAAGGCCCTGCTGGTTGTCGTTTTCCTCAAGCGAGCCGGCGCCAATGCGAAAGCGGATTGCGGCCTGTCCGGGCGGTGTGGCATTGCGCATGATCGCAAACCGCATACCGTTGGCGAGCGTGCCGAAATGGACGTCGGAATCGGCCTGGAGATCGCTTTGCGTCTGTGGCCAGGACGCGGACAGGGTGTCCGCATAGGCCGGCGAGGCGAAGTTTGCGACAAGGGAGACGGTCGCGAGAAACCGCCAGGCGGCGGCGCATTCCATTTTGTGAGACATTCTTGTCCAGGAGATAAGCATTAAGAGATGGGAAGCGTTGATCTGACTATTCCACAGGTTGCATTTCGCTTCAACTTCCATGTGTGTGATTGGATAAGAAGTGAAAACTCGAATTAGCCGCCTGTGTCAGACCAATGTCATCGAAGTCTCCTAAGGGATTGCGCCTTATCTGTCACCAGGAGGCGTTTTCGATGGCGACATTGGAGCAGGTCGCGTTCAGGGCGGGATGCTCGCTGGCGACGGCAAGCCGGGTACTCAACCGCAACGGACCGGCCAGCGACCTGATGGTGCGCAAGGTGCGCCGCGCCGCGGCGGAACTCGGCTACCGCCCGGCCGGCCTGTCCGTCGGGCGGATTGGGCGCAGGCCGGTGGTCGGCGTGCTGATTCCGAGCATCACCAATCCGGTCTTTGCCTCGTCGCTGTCGAGCATCCAGAACCGCATGCTGGTTGCCGGCCATGGCGTGTTGATCGCCCAGTCGAATTACGACCCGGCGCGCGAGGCCGATGCCGTCGCAGCACTGCTGAACGACCGGCCGACCGGGCTGATCCTCACCGTCTGCGATCCGTCGACCAGCGAGGCGCTGCTTGCCAGGCTGCCGCCGACCGTGCTGCTCAACAACCTGCCGACGGCGCAGTTTCCGGCGGCCGTCACCGCCGACAATCGCGGCGCGGGCCGCGAGATCGCGACCTTCCTGATCGGCATGGGCCATCGCCGCATTCTGTTTCTCTCCGGCAATTTCGCCGCCTCCGACCGCGCGCGCCTTCGCTACCAGGGTTATCTCGACGCCATGGCCGAGAATGGGCTGACACCGCGCGATGCCATGCAGATCCCCTTCGTCGGCGGCTATGACCAGCTCGATCTCGGTGTCGCGATGGCCTCGCCTTCTCCGACGGCGATCATCGCCTCCAACGACCTTCTGGCGCTCGGCGTCATCGGCGCGCTGAAGCGTGAGGGGCTCTCGGTGCCCGGGGATGTTTCGGTCGCCGGCTTCGACGGCATCGCCATCGGCCGGCTGATCGATCCGCCGCTGACGACGATTGAAATGCCGGATGCCAGCATGGGAGCAACGGCCGCCTCGCTGCTTCTCGACATGGCGGAGAATGCCGCCCCTGCCCGCCATCTCGATATCGCCTATACCCTTCGCCGCGGCGGCACGGTGCGCGCCATCTGAAGCGTGCGAAACACGAAGGCCGCCAAGCGCTCGGCGTGGCGGCCTGCTTTATTGCTTCTAAGGAACCAATCAGCTGCGCGGCAGCATGCCTTCGACATCGGCGGCTGCGTCGTCAAGCGCTGCCTTCGGCTCGGCCGACTGGTCGACGATGCGCGAGAGGTTGTCGACGATCGTCTGCGTGACCTTGACGCCGTTCGAACCGGGGAAGGCATACCAGGGGATCATCACCGGCATCTGGCTGAGGCCTGCCTGGAACAGCGGGTTCTGCTTGTAGAAGTCGCCGAGGTATTCGGGCGACTTGGCGGCAAGCTCGTTGTTCGGAACGTAACCGGTGCCGGGCACGACGACGGAGGCGCCATAAGGGCCGGCGGCGAATTTGGCGAATTTCCAGGCGGCATCCTGCTTGGCAGCATCATGCGTCAAGATGACAACGGCGTTGCCGCCCGTCGGCAGATGGCCGTTCACCGGGTCGATCAGCGGAATCTTGGCCGTGCGCAGATCGAACTTGCTGCCGACATTCTTGATCGTGTTGCGCAGAGCGCCGGTCGTCTGGAATTCGAAACCGACCTTGCCGGCTGCGAAAGCCTGCTCGCCGGCGGGTTTGGTGAAAACGGGCATGCCGCCTTCGGTGACCAGGCGATGCAGGACCTCGACGGCCTTCTGACCTTCGGCACCGTTGAAGGCAACCTTGCCTTCGTCGTCGCTCAGCATCCTGCCGCCGGCGCCGAAGAGCAGCGCCGAAAACATCCAGTCGTCACCCTGCCAGCGGAAATCGATGCCGTCGACGCCATTGCCGAGCGCCTTGATCTTGCCGCCAAGGGCGATGACCTCATCCCAGGTCTTCGGCGGATTTTCGGGATCGCCGCCAGCCGCCTTCACGAGATCGGCGTTGTAATACATGATCGGATTGGAGGTCGCGAAAGCAAGGCCCACTTGCTTGCCCTTGACCTGGGCGAGCTTGAGGATCGTGTCGGAAAAGCCCTGTTCGGCCATGTTGCCGTCCTTCCGGACGAGCGGGCCGAGGTCGACGGCGACGTCGCGTTCGTCGAGCATGCGCAGGCGGTTCAGGCCGATGAAGGTAATGTCGGGCATTTCGCTGGTGCCGACCTGGCGAAGGATCGTCTGGATGCCTTCTTCATAGGTTGCCGAGGGGCTGGCGAACTGGATCTTGATATCGGGGTTCTCAGCCATGAACTTCTTCGAGATCGTGTCCATCACGTCCTTGAAGAAACCCGGCATCGGGTAATGGACCGTCAGCGTCGTCTCGGCCTGCGCGGGAAGCGCGATTGCCATCGAGACGGCCGCTGCGGCGAGCAGCTGGGTGATATGTTTCATCGCTCGTTCTCCTTACGTTGAAACCGGTCAGCCTTTGAGACCGGTCATGGTGATGCCCTCGACGAACCGCTTCTGCGCGAGCAGGAAGGCGACAACGAGGGGAAGGGTAATGATGAGGGTCGCCGCCATCAGCGCGCCGTAGTCGTCGCCGGCCTCGGCGGCGCGGAAATACATCAGGCCGAGCGGCGGCGTGGCATAGTCCTGCTTGCTGATGACGATCAGCGGCCAGTAAAGGTCGTTCCAATGGGCGACGACCGAGAAGATGGCAAAGGCGGTGACCGCCGGCCAGGCATTCGGCACGATGACGCGGGCGACGATGCCGACCTCCGACATGCCGTCGAGACGGGCGGCATGGATGAGATCGTCCGGCATGGCGCGAAAGAACTGCAGGAACATGAAGATCGCGAAGACCGAAATGGTGAAGGGCGCGACCAGAGCGGCATAGCTGTTGAGCAGCGAGGCACGGTCGAAGGCGACATAGAGCGGCAGCGCGGTCGCATGGATCGGCACGAGAAGGCCGAGCATGACCAGCACCATCATGGCGCGGGCGGCGCCGAAGCGAAGTTTGGCCATGGCGTAGGCGCAGGGGATCGCCACCAGCACCTGAAAGAAGAAGATCAGCCCGCAGACGACGACGCCGTTCCACAGGAGCCGCCCCATCGGCACCCGGCTCAAAGCCTTGGCGAAATTCTCGACATAGGCGAGATGCGCCGGGATCAGCGACAGCGATGAGGTGAAGATATCGCTCTGCGTCTTGCCGGCCGCGGAGATCATGAAGATGTAAGGCGACAGGAAGATGATCGCCCCTAGGGAAAGCAGGCTCAGGCGGATGATCCTGCCTAGGGAAAAAGCGCTGGTCATCATGTGTAATGTACCCGGCGATCGAGAAGGCGGTACTGCAGGAACATCAGCACCACCAGGATCAGCAGAAACACCACCGTCATCGCCGAGGCATAACCGACGCGCAGATAGACGAAGCCCTCCTGGTAGATCGTGAAGAGCAGCACTTCAGACGTCTTGTTCGGACCGCCCTCGGTCAGCGTCTTCACCGTCTCGAAGACCTTGACCGCATTGGTGATGCTGATGGTGATGACGAAGAGCGTCGTCGGACCGAGCATCGGCCAGGTGACCAGCAGGAAGCGGTCGAGCGAAGATTTGGCGCCGTCCACTTCGGCGGCCGCGTAAAGCTCGCGCGGGATCGCCGTCAGCCCGGCCAGGAACAGCACCATGTTGAAGCCAGCCGATTGCCAGACGCCGATGATCGAGAGGCTGTAAAGTACCGTGCCGGAGCTGCCCAGCCAGTTCGGGCCGGGAAGCCCGACAAGCGCCAGCAGCGCGTTCAGTGGGCCGATCGTCGGATGGAACATATATTGCCAGACGGTCGCCATGGCGACGATCAGCGAGGCGACGGGCAGGAAATAGGCAGTGCGGAAAAAGCTGCGGGCCGCGGTTTCGCTCTCGATCAGCATGGCGATGCCGAGACCGAGAAAGATCGAGGCCGGTGCGACAATCGCCGTATAGACCGTCGTATTCCATAGCGATTTGCGAAACGTCCGGTCGGTGATCAGATGGGCATAATTCTCGAAGCCGACGAAACGGAACTTGCCGTAGCCGAGTTCGAAATCGGTAAAGCCGAGCATGATGACTGAAGCAACCGGCAAAAGCACGAAGAGAAAAAGCAGGATCATTGCCGGCAGCACCAGCATCCAGGCGATGCGGGCCTCGCTACGCCGATGCGCAACAGCAGAATCGTGCGGAGCGGCCATGGAAACAACGCTAGCCATGCGCCCTCTCCCGCGGGGCATCGCCCATCGCGAGCCCGGCATCGGCGTTGCCGAGCCCGGCATCACCTGTTGCAACGCTGCCGGCCAGCCGGCTGCCGTCCTCGGCAAAGATCAGCGTGCGGCCCGGCGACAATCGAAGCCCCACCGCATCGCCTGCCGTAAGGCCCGAGGCTTCGGATGGTTGAACCTTGGCAACGACAGTCTCGCCGACCGCATCAAGCCGGCAATGGAGTATGACCTCGGAGCCCAGGAACTCGACGCGTTCGACATGGGCGGCAAGGCCGTCATGCCGGTTCTTGGACAGAAAGACGAATTCGGGACGAATGGCGAGCGTGACCGGCACCTTCCTGTCTGGTGCATTTTCAAGTGTCAGGCGCAAGCCGCCGAAAGCAATGGTGCCGCCTTCGGCCGCAGCCGGAAGCAGATTGATGCGCGGCTGGCCGATGAAGCGGGCGACCTCGATATGGGCGGGATCGTCGTAGATGACCTCAGGGCTGGCGATCTGCAGCAATTTGCCGCCCATCATCACGGCGACGCGGTCTGCCATCGACAGCGCTTCTGCCTGGTCATGGGTGACATAGAGGGTCGGCACGCCGGCGCGCCGATGCAGGTCGACGATCTCGCCGCGGGCATGGACGCGCAGGTTGGCGTCGAGGTTGGACAGCGGCTCGTCCATCAGGAAGATGCTTGGCTGGCGCACCATGGCGCGAGCGAGCGCCACGCGCTGACGCTGGCCGCCCGACATCTGGCCGGGCTTGCGATCGAGCAGATGGTCGATCTTCAGCGATGTCGCCATCTCCCTGACGTCGCGGGCGATCGCCGCGCGGGTAGCGCGCTGACCTGGAATCAGCGATCCCACGAAAGGCAGCCGCTCTACTCTCGACAACCGGCGCATTGCCAGCGGCACCGCAATGTTTTGCGAGGCCGTCAGGTGCGGATAGAGCGCGTAGGACTGAAAGACCATGGCGATGTTGCGGTCGGCGGCCGCCACACCGGACATGTCCCGTCCGCGGATCAGGATCTCACCGCGGTCGGCATGGTCCAGGCCGGCAAGAATGCGCAAGAGCGTGCTCTTGCCGCAGCCGGAGGGGCCGACCAGCGCGATGAATTCGCCGGCCTCGACGTCGAGGCTGACGCCATCGAGGATCTGGTTGTCGCCGAAAGCCTTGGTGATGCCGCGAATCGAGAGCGCGCTCATTCGACGGGTTCCCGCTCTCTGACCGCCTGCGGATAGACCTCGTGCACGACCTCGTCGAGTACATGAGCGATCATGCCGGGAACGGCGACGATAGTGCTTTCGACATCGGCATCGAATTCGTGGACGACGGCGCCGATCAGACGCTCGCCCGGCATCTCCCGCTCCATCTTGCCGATGATGAAGGCGGCCGACGGACCCCAGGTCAGTTGGGTATTGTCGAAGCGGCCCTGCCAGGCCCAGTGAAGGTGGCCGCTGGCAAACAGGGCCACGTCATGGGCTGAGATCATATCGTAGAGCCGCCGGCGCTGAGCGGGGTGAACGCTCCAATATCCGGTATCGCCTTCGTCAGGCGCATCGACGAACAGCGGCTTGTGGGCGAAAAGCGCCACACGCCGCCCCGCGCTGTCGGAAAGCGCCTGGTCGAGCCATTCGAACTGGGCTTCCTCCTCGTCATCCTCATGACCGAGAAGCAGCGAATTCAATCCGATGAAACGCCAGCCGGCCGCATCCTCCAGCCAGCGGTCGGGACCGGCAAGGCTGCGCCAGCGCGACAGCCGCTCGGCATCGACCGGCTGGTCGGATCCCTTGAGGTGGCCGACATCGTGATTGCCGGGGACGATCAGCATCGGGATCGACACCTGGCGCATCAGATCCATCGAGAAGGTGATGTCCTCGTCCTTGTCGGCACCGTCGACCGTGAGATCGCCGGTATGAACGATCAAGTCGGCGCCGGTCGCTTCGATCCAGGTCAGAAGCGGCGCCCAGTTGCCGTTGAAATGCGGCTTATTGGGACTGAAATGGGTGTCGGTGATCTGAATGATTTTCATGGGCGCGTCTCCGAGACCTGGGAAGCGCGTGATGCGTGCTTCCTTCTCGTGCCCTCTCTAGAAGGCTCGCATGTCAATCAGACACCGCCGGTTTTCAGCTGTTTCTCAGTTTTGACATCCATCTGTCATGCAAGAAGAAGGCTGCCCGGTGGAGCGGGCAGCCTTCGCCTACATTTGGAATGAGAAACGCATGAGTTCAGTGCCGTCGCGCGTTGGCGGGAATGGACGACACCGTGGCCGAAACAGGGTCGCTTGCCGGAAAGCTATCCTCAAGACCTTCATTGAGTTCTTCCTCCAGCACCTTACTGTCATGGGTCGAACGTGCGCTCGGCTGGCCGATCAGGCCCTTGCTGCCTTCGTCGAAATTGCCATTGCTCAAGGCATCGTAACGGTTGATGCTGCCGTCCGCCTCCCCGGCCGCAAAGCTGGTCAGCTGGACCATCATCACCTTGGCGTGGTCGACGGCTGTGGAGTGGTCGAGCTCGCCATGAGAGTTGTCGATCTTGACGGAGATCGATTCTCCTCCTTCGCCCAAGAATTCGACGGTGAAGACGTCACCGGCCTGTGTCACTCGCGTATCGATCAACTGCATGGAAACCTCCTGTGTTCATCGATATCAACGGCAATCACGGTCGGTGAGTTCCACGCCACTTCGAGACAAGGCAGCGACCGATCCTCGCACAGCATTCCGCGCTGGAACAAAGAATGGCGGATGCGCGTTCATTGACGTCCAAAAGGTCCGCGTCCATGTCGAAGTCAACACTGTCGCCGCAAGAAAAACATTCGTTCTCCAACATTCCCGCAGACCAGAAGCTCGCCTTGATATCGCGATATTCGCAGGCGTTGCGCAAGCTCGCCAGATCGGCCGAAGCGGTCGGACGGGGTGATATGCTGCCGATGCTGTTTCAGGTGGCCGATGGGCTGGACAAAATGGCACCCGAGATTGCCGAGACCGAGGCGGGGCTCGAGGTGATGGCGCGCACGGCGCGGCTGATCCGGACGGGCGAGGACATGCTGCTGCCGAGGTCCTCGTCATCAGTCGCCCATTGAACGTCATCCAGCGAGAACGACCTGACTAAAGGCAGCACCGACCCCGGCCCTTATGGTTAATTTATTAATAATTCAGAGTTTATAAAGGGAACGAAGCGGCCTTTCCGAGTGTTGGTGGTGCGCCGTAGAGGAACCTCGATGATCCTGAAAATCCTTGCCCCCAAAATCGACACCGATTGCCATGACACCGGCACTTATGCCGATGGCATCTTTGCTGAAAACCGGATCGATCTGTCCGCTCGCCACAACGGCCGCCGCCGGTCGCAGCATGAGCGCGACTATGGTGCCGGCAGAAAACTGGACAACCTGCCGGTCGGGTTTGCCTGAGGGCCGCCCGCCATTACCTTCTGCCTTGGAAAAGCGTGACGCGTTACAGCCTGCGAAACACCAGGACACCTGACGCAGGCAGCACGGCATCGAGCGTTCCCGCCGTGGCTCTGATCTTTCTGCCGCCGTTGCCGACATTCCAGCCGCCATATGTCTGGGCATCGGTGTTGAAGACCTCTTCCCAGAGGTCATCTCCTAAACGCTCGCTGCGCAGCCGATAGCCACGTTCGAAGGGAGCGTCGTTCAGCGATCCCACCACGAGGAAATCCTGGCCGTCGTTCCATCGATGAAATGCGATCACCCGATCCTCGTCATGGACATAGGGAACGGCGATGTTGCGAGAACGAATGGCATCTTGGTGGATGCTGAGCGCGATCAGATCGCGATAACAGCTGATCATCCCCGCCCCGTTGCCCGAAGCCTCGCCGAGGATATTCTCGCGGTTCTCCAGGAAATCACTGTAACGATAGGGCTTCTGGGCGCCGATTTCCTCGCCCATGAAAAACATCGGCGTGCCGGCCGATAGCAGCGTCATCGCCGCCGCGAACCTGGATCTCGCCTCCGCCCAAGCCCTGGTCTCGCCGACGATCGGTGCGAAATTGACCGCGATGACTGCGGTTCTTGCCGACCCCTCGCGATTGCCGCAATCGTCGTGCGATTGGTTGTAGACCACCTTGGATCGCGCGCTCGCCTGCAAGGCGCCGGCAAGGGACGACATGGTCAGCGCCCGCTTGTCGCCAAAACCGGCATTCTTCAAAAGCTGCGCCTGAGCGCCGCCGTGATATTCGACGAGGTTGTGATGAAAATCGCCGTACCAGGTCGCGTCGAAGCCGAGCCCGTCGCCGGTCAGGCTCGGCTCCGTCATCGCCGACCAGTCCGAATAATCCTCGGCCGTCAGGAAAACCTCGGGCTTGATCAGCCGCATCGTGCGGCTCCACTGCTTCAGGAATTTCGCGCCTGACGCAGCGGCCCGATCGGCGCGCCGGCCGTCGGCATGCAGCACCGGATATTGATGGATCGAACTGGTCTGATCGAGCCGGAAACCATCGATATGGCAGACGGAGACGAGAAATGCCGCGCTGGAGATGAAAAGCTGGCGCACGGCCTCCTCATCGAAGGCAGGCGCCCATCCCGTCGAGATGTTGTCGATATAGCCGCCCGTCGGATCGGCGTAATCGCCGGGGCGTCCCTCGTACCAATAGTAGATATTGCGGGTGGGGTCGTTGGAATCATAGGCCCATTGCGCCCGCTCGCCATCCGGATCGAAGTGGTTGTAACAAACGTCCAGAATGACGGCGATGCCCTGCTGGTGGCAGGCCTTGACGAATAACTTCAGCCGGTCGGTGCCGCCGGCCCCTTGATCGGCGGCAAAGAAATGCGACGTGCCGTAACCCCAGTTGGCCCGCGTCTCGAATTCGGCGATCGGCAGCAGTTCCACGGCGTTGACGCCGAGCGCGGAAAGATGCGCGACGAAGGCGATCGCATCATCCAGCGTTCCCGGCGCTGGCTTGCCGAAACCGAGCGCGCCGACATGCAATTCATAGATCACCAGATCCTCGAGCCGCTCAGGAAGTTTGCGGCCGGCCACGAATTCGTCAGCCCAGAACGTCTCGGCGGCAAGCTCCTGCCCGGACGGCAGCGTCACCCGCTTCGGGTCGCAGACGACCGAGCAGCTCTGCGGTCCGTCCAAACCAGCCGGCGATCCGTGATAGGCCGCGCCATCCGGATCGAAATCTCCCGCACCGATCTGCATCAGCGACCAGATGTCGGTCCGGTAGGCGAGCGATCCATCATCCTTGGTGACGCGATACATATACGGCGTGCCGACCATGCCGTCGAAATCGGTAAGGCGGCCATCGTCGCCGGTTTCAACCGACCAGATCCCCTCACCGGTCCTTCGCATGCCGATGGTCCCGAGCGCTCCGGTGCCGTCGTCGGCGACGTAGCCGATGGCGGGATCAGCGAGGACGAGCGAGACCTCCCGAGCGTTCGGCGCCCAGACCGAGAAGCGAATGCCGGCGACACCGTCACGCCTCTCAACCCGGTTCGCCCCCAGACGGCCGATCCATGTCAGGTGATAGGTCTGCGGCGCCATCTCCTGGTGGAGATCGAAGGAACGTTCGCGACCCGACGAGGCCTCGTCGTCCAATTCGGCGGTGATTGCCCATAGATCCGGCATGCCCGGCCGATCGAGCTCGATGCCCCATCGAAAATTCGTGCCGATCTCGGCATCGGGAAAGGAAATCCCGGCGACAAAGACATCATATCCATCCTCGTCACGCGAGCCCTGCATAGGAACCGATGTCCAATCATTCGCGGGGCGGCCATGCTCGTCCCAACTGCCGCGGAGACGGACATTGTCAAACGCCATCGACGGCAGGCCGCTGCGAAACCGGAATTGCACATTGACGGTCATCGGATCCTCCAGAGGTATCGGATTTCGCCGGACTCCGCTTATGCGGCTGTCTCACTTGAGCAGTGATCGGCAGGCTGAATGCAAAATGCAAGCACCGATTCGGCATTCAAGGCGATCCAGCACGAGCCACATTCAAGACAATATATCATGGTTAACGGGCAATACTGCACGGCCCCTCCTCGTGTATTAAATCGAATCGGCAGCAGAAATGGGGATATATTCCCATCGCCGATTCCCTCTAAAACTGGGAGAAAAACTTATGGCTCAAGCCGTTAGAATAAACGATATTATTCAATCCTTTGGAATTGATACGCATATCGACTACACCGACGGAAAATATTCCAATGTCGGAGAAGTTGTCAAAGCTTTAGACTATCTTGGCCTTGATGCGGTCCGCGATCACGCCCCCAACTCCGCTTCCGATCCTAACGGTCAAACCCATCTCGGCGATGCTGCCGAAGCCGGCGTGCAGTTCGTCTTCAGCGCCCAGCGGGAAGTGGACCCCACCACGCTCGCCCAGCGGCTGCATACTTTCGTGCAGGCCCATCCGGGGTCGGTCGTCGGCATCGAGGGGCCGAACGAAGTCAATAACTGGCCGGTCAGCTATCACGGTCTTAGCGGCCAGGCAGCCGCGGTCGCCTATCAAAAGGACCTGTCTGCCGCCGTCAACGCCGATCCCTTGCTGAAAAACATCCCGGTTCTCGGCTTTACCGGATATACGGTCGCATCCGCCTCCGACTACACGACGATCCATACCTATGCGAAGGATGGCGACCAGCCATTCTCGTGGCTTTCCCGCGAAGCCGGCGTTCAGCGCGCTGCCGATCCGGGCAAGCCGCTGGCAATCACCGAGACCGGTTACCACACCTCCCTCACCGCCGACACCAATGGCGGCTGGGAAGGCGTCAGTGAAGCGACGCAGGCAAAGCTGGTGCTCAACACGCTGATGGACGGCGCAGCACTCGGATCGAAGCAGACATTCATCTACGAGCTGCTGGACGCCTATTCCGATCCGCAGGGCGCCAACCAGGAGAAGCATTTCGGGCTTTTTCATCTCGACTATTCAGCCAAGCCGGCGGCAACGGCGATCCACAATCTCACTGAAATACTGGCGGACGACGGCGCGGCAAAGGCGAGCTTCAGCGCAGGGGCCCTCAATTATTCGATCGACGGCATGCCGTCTTCGGCCCACAGCTTGCTCACCGAAAAATCGGACGGCAGCTACCAGATCATTATCTGGAACGAGCCCGACATCTGGAACCAGTCCACCGACACGGCCATTCAGGCCGCGACGACGGGCGTCAAGGTCAATCTCGGGGCCTCGTTCGGCTCCGTGAAGGTTTTCGACCCGGTGAGCGGGACGACGGCGATCAAAAGCCTCAGCAATGTGTCGTCGCTGACAGTGGATGTCGTCGACCATCCGGTTATCATCGACATCGGCGGCGGCAGCGCCAGCACGCCGCCAACGGCCGCCAGCCATATCTATGGCGGCAGGGGCAACGACATATTCACCGTGAGCAGCCCCACTCAAATCGTCGACGAAAGCCGAGGCGGCGGAACCGATACGGTCATGTCGTCGATCAGCTTCAGCCTCAAGGATACGACGCATACGATCGGCAACGTCGAGAACCTGACGCTGACCGGCACCGCCAATCTGAACGGCACCGGCAATGGCCTGGCAAACGCTCTCGTCGGCAATTCCGGCAACAATATCCTTGATGGCAGCACTGGCGCCGACCATATGTCGGGCCATGCCGGCAACGATACTTATGTGGTCGACAATGCGGGCGATTTTGTCGATGAAACAGGGGCATCCGGCAAGGACACCGTCAAGGCTTCGACCTCCTTTAGCCTGGCCGATGTGAAGCACGCGGCCGGTACGATCGAGAATCTCGCCTTGACCGGAACGGCCAATCTCAGCGCGACAGGCAACAACACCGCCAACGTTCTCACCGGCAACGACGGCAGCAACACGATCAATGGCGGCAAAGGCGCCGACCAGCTTACCGGCGGGCTCGGTAACGACAAGCTGATCGGCAAAGCCGGCGCAGACACGCTGACCGGCGGCGGTGGAGGCGATAGCTTCGTCTTCGATGTGAAGCCCGATAATGTCAGCGTTGACAAGATTACGGATTTCTCCTCCGCGGCGGGCGACAAGCTGCTGCTCGACCATTCGATTTTCGCCGCGCTCAGCCTATCTCGATTTTCGGATGAGAATTTCGTGCAGGGAACGAGAGCGCTCGAGGCGGATGACAAGCTGATCTACGATCAGGCCAGCGGCAGACTCTTCTATGACGCGGATGGAAGTGCGGCGGGTGCGGCAGTCCATGTTGCGGATCTCGACAATTCTGCGGCGCTTCACTTCAAAGATTTCGGGCTTGTCTGATGCGGCCGGCCAGTCGTCTTCTGACGGCGTGCGAGCGCACATGCGCGTTTCCGGGCACCCCTTGCCGGCGTGATATTCCCGGCCACATTCCTCCGTTGACGCAACTCGCAGCACCGGAGAAGCCTTTGCCCTGGATCGCCTATATCGCCCATTTCATCGCCGCGGCATTTCTGACAAACGGCATCCCGCATTTCGTCAACGGCGTCAGCGGCCGGCGTTTCCGCATTCCGTTCGGACCGCGGGCGCAGTTCAGTTCGCCGACGACGAATGTCGTCTGGGGCTGGGCGAATTTTCTCATTGCCTTCCTGCTGTTTGCCAATATCGGGCCACTCTATATCGGCACGCCGGGCGATACGATCTTCCTCGCGGCCGGCATGCTTGTCACCGGCCTCCTGCTCGCCCGGATTTTCGACGGCGACAGCTGATGTAGTAACTTGCATGATGATAGTTACTACTGTAGTGACGTGATCCATGCAGCGGACGAGCTTCAGCCAATTCAAATGCCCGGCGGCGCGCGCGCTCGACAGCGTCGGCGACTGGTGGAGCATCCTCATCCTGCGCGACGCCTTTCAGGGGCTGTCGCGCTTCGACGATTTCCAGAAGAGCCTCGGTGTGGCGCCGAACATCCTGACGCGGCGGCTGAAACACCTAACGGATCAGGGACTGTTCGAACGGCGGCTCTACCATCAGCGCCCTGCCCGCTACGAATACCGGCTGACGGACAAGGGCCGCGATTTCTTTCCGGTGCTGATGTCCCTATTTTCCTGGGGAAGCCGGCACATCCCAGAGGAAGACCTTGCCTATCTGCTTGGCGATGCCGCCTCCGGCAAAGCGCGCGAGACGCTGCTGGTCGACACACGGACCGGCGAACAAGTGACACCCGAAAACACCAGCCTGCTTGCAGGCCCCGCAGCCGATGACGAGGTGCACAAGCGGATCGCCCGCATGCGCGCCTGGTATCTCGGCATCGACGCATAAAGAGGAAAATATCATGGATCGCATCGTTGTCACCGGCATGGGACTTGTGTCACCACTCGGCACCGGCGTCGAGCTCGCCTGGAAGCGGCTTCTTGACGGCGGTTCGGGGCTGAGGGTGCTTTCGGACGGTGTCGTCGGCGAACTCCCGGCCAAGGTCGGCGGCATCGTTCCCGGCAGCGCCGAGGATGCAGAGAGCGGTTTCGATCCCGACCCTTACATCACCCCCAAGGACCAGAAGAAGATGGACCGCTTCATCCAGTTCGCCATGGCGGCGACGGAGGAAGCGGTGAAGCAGGCCGGCTGGATGCCGACCGACGAAGCGAAACGCGAACGCACCGCAACGATCATCGCCTCGGGCGTCGGCGGCTTCCCGGCGATCGCCGAAGCGGTGCGGATCGGCGAGACGCGCGGCGTGCGGCGGCTGTCCCCCTTCACCGTGCCCTCCTTCCTCGTAAACCTCGCTGCCGGCCAAGTCAGCATCCGCTACCGCTTCAAGGGGCCGCTCGGCGCTCCGGTGACGGCATGTGCGGCCAGCGTCCAGGCGATCGGCGATGCTGCGCGGCTGATCCGCTCCGGCGAAGCGGATGTGGCAATCTGCGGCGGTGCCGAGGCCTGTATCGACAAGGTAAGCCTCGGAGGCTTTGCCGCCGCTCGCGCGCTTTCCACCGGTTTCAACGACACCCCGGAGCTGGCGTCGCGGCCCTTCGACACGGCGCGTGACGGTTTCGTCATGGGCGAAGGCGCCGGCATCCTGGTCATCGAAACACTCGAACACGCGCTTGCCCGCGGCGCCACACCGCTCGCCGAACTCGTCGGTTACGGCACGGCGGCGGACGCCTACCACATGACCTCAGGCCCCGAAGACGGCGACGGCGCGCGCCGGGCGATGGAGGCAGCGCTCAAGCAGGCGAAGATCCCGGCTTCGGAGGTCAAGCACCTCAACGCGCATGCGACCTCGACACCGGTCGGTGACCGGGGCGAGATCGCGGCGATCGCCACGGTCTTCGGCCGCAATGGCGACATTGCCGTCAGTGCGACAAAATCGGCCACCGGCCATCTGCTCGGGGCCGCCGGCGGGCTGGAAGCGATCTTCACCATCCTGGCGCTGCGCGACCAAATCGCGCCGCCGACCCGCAACCTTGATGAGGCCGACCCTGATGCCGACGGCATCGATATCGTCGGCAAGACGGCGCGGCCGCTGGCAATGGACTATGCCATCACCAACGGTTTCGGCTTCGGCGGCGTGAATGCCAGCGCCCTCTTCCGGCGCTGGTCATAAAGTCCACTTTTCTTGCGCCAGAAATGGCCTACACTTCTGCTCTATCGGGTCTTTCCCCCGATAGAGCCGGAGATCTCCCATGCGCGCCTTCTTCGCAGTTCTTATTCTGTGTGCCGCGTTCATCCTCCCCGCTGTCTCGGCCCTTGCCGAAGATCCGATCGACACGACGCGAACGATGATCGAGGAACAGATCACAGCTTTCCTAAAGGACGATGCCGAAGCCGCCTATTCCTTCGCCGCTCCCGGCATCAGGGCGATGTATCCCGACAAGAACCTGTTCTTCGCCATGGTGAAAAAGAGCTACGAGCCGGTCTATCATCCCGGCAACTACGCCTTCGGCCGCAGCCGCTCGATCGACAACGGCGCGCTGATCTACCACGAGGTGCTGATTTCAGGCCGCGACGGCAAGGACTGGACGGCGATCTACCAGATGACTCGACAGCCCGACGGCAGCTACAGGATCAACGGCGTGCAGATCATGCCGGATGCCGACAGCAAGGGCATCTAAAGCATGTCGCGCAAAAGCGGGCAGCGGTTTTGCGATAACGACATGCGAGAAAATAAAGAGCTGGAGCGCGACAGCCGCACCTGAAAGATCGCGACGCGGTTTAGCGGATTAAGCATCCCTGCAGATTAAAGTTGTGTCCGGCGCTGCTGGAACGTACGGGCTCATGTGGTTCTGTCCCAGGGGTTGAAAACTCAATGCTCATTTCATTCAAGTGGTTGGTCACCGCCGCGGCGATCGGCTTTGCCGTCATGCCGGGTGTTGCGCAGGTGGAATCCTTTTCAAAGCTTGCACGGCGGGATTACGCCATCGGAAAACTCACCAAGGGGAAGTCCGGCGGCTACGGCTGGGTCGTCTCGAACGGCAGCAAGCGGTTCTTCTGCCGGCTGGATGTCAGCCTCGCTTATGTCAACAAGAAAGAGATGGTGAGCATCCTTGCAAGCGGACGGCTCATCAAGCTGAACCGCGCCGCGTTTGAGGCATCGATCGGTGGCCCTGATCCGTCCATACCGCAATGGAGCGATCTTCAGGCCGGCCGCGTCAAGCCGGCAGATGTCGGGAGCTGCACACCAGCTCCCTGATTAAAGGGCGTCGCATAGAGCGAGAGATAGATCAAACGGGTTGAAGATCGCCTCTTGCCCATTCTTCCTGCGTCTCCGCCATGAAATCGGCGAAGCGGCCTTCGGCGATCGCCTTGCGGATACCCTGCATCAATTCCTGGTAATAGGCGAGATTGTGCCAGGAGAGGACCATGCCGCCGAGCGCCTCGTTGGCGCGGACGAGATGGTGCAGGTAGGCGCGCGAATAGTCGCGCGAGGCCGGGCAATTCGACTGTTCGTCGAGCGGGCGCATATCCTCGGCATGACGGGCATTGCGGATATTGACCTTGCCGCGGCGGGTAAAGGCCAGGCCATGGCGGCCGGAACGGGTCGGCATGACACAATCGAACATGTCGATGCCGCGAGCGACAGATTTCAGCATATCGTCCGGCGTGCCGACGCCCATGAGGTAACGCGGCTTCTCCAGAGGAAGCACGGGCAGCGTCGTTTCCAGCATCTGCAGCATGACGTCCTGCGGCTCGCCGACGGCAAGGCCGCCGATGGCATAGCCCTTGAGATCGAGCTGGCTCAGCGCCTCAGCCGAACGGATGCGCAGCGCCGGAATATCGCCGCCCTGGACGATGCCGAACATTGCCTTTCCAGGCTGTTCGCCGAAGGCGACCTGGCAGCGCTCGGCCCAGCGCAGCGACATTTCCATGGCGCGCTCGATCTCCTTCGGCTCGGCCGGCAGCGCCACACATTCGTCGAGTTGCATCTGGATATCGGAGCCGAGCAACCCCTGGATTTCAATCGAGCGTTCCGGCGACATATGATGCAGGCTGCCGTCGACATGCGATTTGAAGGTGACGCCCTGCTCATCAAGCTTACGCAGGCCGGACAGCGACATGACCTGGAAGCCGCCGGAATCCGTCAGGATCGGGTGCTCCCAGCGGATCAGCTTGTGCAGGCCGCCGAGGCGGGCGACGCGCTCGGCGCTGGGGCGCAGCATCAGGTGATAGGTATTGCCGAGGATGATGTCGGCGCCGGTTTCGCTCACCTGGTCGAGATACATCGCCTTGACGGTGCCGACGGTTCCCACAGGCATGAAGGCGGGCGTCCGGATCGTGCCGCGCGGCATGGAAATCTCGCCGAGGCGCGCGCCGGCATCGGTCTTGTCAAGTGTGAATTGGAAGTTTTCTGTCATTTGTCTTTCCGGAAAAGAAGGCTCGCGTCGCCGTAAGAGTAGAAGCGGTAGCCCGTCGCAATGGCGTGGTTGTAGGCCGCATGCATGGTCTTAAAGCCGGCAAAGGCCGAGACCAGCATGAACAGCGTCGAGCGCGGCAGGTGAAAATTGGTCATCAGCATGTCGACCGATTTGAAACGGTAGCCGGGCGTGATGAAAATGCCAGTGGCGCCGCTCCAGGCGCGGATCTCGCCGCTCTCTTCCGCAGCACTCTCGATCAGCCGCAGCGAGGTGGTGCCGACGCAGACGATACGCCCGCCTTTTGCCTTGACGGCGTTCAGCCGGGCGGCGGTCTCAGCGCTGACGGTGCCGCTTTCCAGATGCATCCGGTGATCGTCGGTATCGTCGGCCTTGACAGGCAGAAAGGTGCCGGCGCCGACATGCAGCGTAACGAAATGGCGTTCAATGCCAGCTTTGTCGAGCGTCTCGAACAGGCCGGGCGTGAAATGCAGGCCGGCGGTGGGCGCAGCGACGGCGCCCTCCTCGCGGGCATAGATCGTCTGGTAATCCGCGCGGTCGCGCTCGTCCTCGGGCCGCTTGGCGGCGATATAGGGCGGCAACGGAATGTGACCGACGGCGGCAATCGCCTCGTCGAGCGCCGGGCCGGAAAGATCAAATGCGAGCGTCACCTCGCCGGCCTCGCCCTTTTCCTCGACGGTGGCGTCGAGCGAGCCGAGCAAGCAGCTTTCGCCGCTATGGCCGAAGGCGATGCGGTCGCCCTCCTTGATGCGCTTGCCGGGCTTGGCAAAGGCCTTCCAACGGCTCGGGCCGACGCGCATGTGCAGTGTTGCCGACACCTGCTGGCCGCCGGCGCCGTCCCGATGGCGGATGCCCTCGAGCTGGGCCGGAATGACCTTGGTGTCGTTGAAGACCAGCGCATCGCCCGCCCGCAGGAAGGACGGCAGATCGCCGACGCGGTGATCAGAAAGCACGCGTTCAGCATCAGGCACGCTTTCCGCGTGGGGATTGACGACGAGCAGGCGCGCGCTGTCGCGCGGTTCGGCGGGCCGCAATGCGATGCGTTCATCGGGCAGATCGAAATCGAAAAGGTCTACGCGCATAACGGTACTTTCAAAGCGAAACCCGCCCCCACGCGGTTAGGCGCAAGAGCGGGTTTCAGCAGAAATCACAATCAGACGTCGGCGGCAACCCGCATCGAGACGATCGAATCCGGATCGGAAACCGGCTCGCCGCGCTTGATCTTGTCGACGTTGTCCATGCCTTCGATGACCTGGCCCCAGACGGAATACTGCTTGTTCAGCCAGGGTGCATCGGTGAAGCAGATGAAGAACTGCGAATTGGCCGAGTTCGGGTTCTGCGAACGGGCCATCGAGCAGGTGCCGCGCGTATGGGTCGTCGCGGAGAATTCAGCCTTCAGATCCGGCTTGGAGGAGCCGCCCATGCCGGCGCGGCCGGGATTGAAGGTTTCCGAACCCTTCTTGCCAAATTCGACGTCGCCCGTCTGGGCCATGAAATCCTGGATGACGCGGTGGAAGACGACGCCGTCATAGGCCTTCTCGCGGGCGAGTTCCTTGATGCGGGCGACATGCTCCGGGGCGACCTGCGGCAAAAGCTGGATGACGATCTTGCCCTTGGTGGTTTCCAGAATGACGGTGTTTTCGGGATCCTTGATCTCGGCCATTGTCTTCTCCTCTTGTTTCTCTGGTAACTTACTTCTTGCCCAGGGTAACCTTGACCATCCGGTCGGGGCTTTTGACTTCGCCGTTCTGGCCTTCGCCGCGCTTGATCTTGTCGACATTCTCCATGCCGGAAACGACCTTGCCGACGACGGTGTACTGGCCGTTGAGGAAGGAGCCTTCGGCGAACATGATGAAGAACTGCGAATTGGCGGAATTCGGATCCTGCGAACGAGCCATGCCGACGGTGCCGCGCACGAACGGGGTCTTGGAGAACTCGGCCGGAATATCAGGCATATCGGAGGAGCCGGTGCCGGCGAGGCTCGCATCGAAACCCTTTTCCATGTTGCCGTATTTGACGTCGCCGGTCTGGGCCATGAAGCCGTCGATGACGCGATGGAAGGCGACGTTGTCGTATTCGCCCTTCTTGGCCAGCGCCTCGATCTGAGCGACATGCTTCGGCGCAACCTCAGGCATCAGCTGGATGACGACAGGGCCGTTCTTCAGCTGGATGGTGAGATAATGATCAGCCGACTGGGCGAACGCATCCCCCGCGAAGGAGGCGAGATACAGCACGCCGGCAAATGCGAGATAAAACAGTTTCATATGGGCTCCGTTGCGGCGGGTTCCGCCTGGTCTTTGCGCTTGCTAGTCTTTGCGTTTGTTGGTTTTGGCGCTTGCTATTCTGGGCGCTTGGATGTGAGGGCTTGCAAGACGGCGGCCGGCACGAAAGCGCTGACATCGCCGCCCATGGCGGCGATCTGGCGGACCAATGTGGCGGTAATGGGCCGCGAGGCCGTGCCCGCCGGCAAAAAGATGGTCTGGATATCGGGCGCCATCGTCCTGTTCATGCCGGCCATCTGCATTTCGTAATCAAGATCGGTGCCGTCGCGAAGACCGCGGATCAGAAGCGTGGCGCCATGGGTGCGGGCGGCATCGACAACCAGATTGTCGAAGGCGACGACGTCGATGTCGCCGGTCTTGCCGGGCAGCGCTTGCGCCAGGGAACGGCGGATCAGTTCGGCTCTCTCCTCGAAGGAAAAGAGCGGCGCCTTGCCGGGATGGATGCCGATCGCGACGATCACCTTTTCGGCGACGTTCAGCGCCTGGACCAGAACATCCACATGCCCATTGGTGATCGGGTCGAAGGACCCCGGATAAAAAGCTGTCGTCATCTGGCCCGACCGTTGGTTTGACGCCTTTTGTCACGGATGCCGCCTTGCCGCAAGTGATTTGGCCAATCGTCCCGGACGGTTGAACGGCGGATGAATGGCCCGTTCAAGGCGGTTTCAGACGGGATCTGCTTAACTCAAATCATCAAGACGGCCGATGCCATTCCGGCATCCGGCGCCCCCTCGAAAGACCAAGTCCATGCTGATCGTGCTCGTTGCACTTGCCGTCGTTTCCTCCCTCGCCGCCGAGCTGGCCTATGGCTATTTCGCCGATCGCTACGAGGTGAGCTGGGTGCGGCCGGCGCTTGCCGAGCATGCGGCGATCGTGCGCGCTCAAGGCCGGCTGCGCGAAAAACGACGTTCGAATCTGAACGCCAGATGAACGAGACATTCAAGGAGGCTTCAGATCGGCGTTGGTAAACACCCGTCAACATCCGGCGGAACCATTTTAAAACGGATGCGTTCATTCAACCGACACATAGATGCGATTATCGCGGCAGGAAGGACTAAAGATGCCCGGCAAGATTACGATGATTAACGTGCTCTGGATGGTAATGGTCACGGGCATGCTGACTGCAACTGTCGCTCTCTATGATCAGAAGATTGATACGTCCAAGGTTTATGGTCCCTATGCTTCGGCCCGGACGGCCGTACTGGGCCAGTACTGAGGGGCGGGAACGCAACTCCCCAGGAAAGGAATGCCTATGTTCACGATCTTGACAGTGCTCACGGCCCTTATCAGCGTCATGTTCATCGTGTCAGTAACCTCGACGATATCAGCGCTCCGGCGCGAAGGCGAAGAGGTAAAGGCGCTGAACGAAAAACATAGAGCGTTCTGACTTTCCTTTTTTACTTCCCTCTTCCCCACCTTGAGCGGCACCCTTCCGTCGCCTAAGGCCATTCAAAGCCGGATGCACCCAGCGTCCGGCTTTTTCTTTGGGCGTGGCTTTAAACCATTCCCCGGACTGAAAAGAAAAGGGCGGCTTGAAGCCGCCCCGTTCATCTGATCATTCCTCGGCGGGCCCCGGATCGCCATCGGCAATCGGCGCTTCGCCCGCAGCATCTTCGTCGGTAATAGCGGCGCCGTCGGCGACCTCGACGGCCTCCTCCGTCTCGTCCTCCTCCGGCTCGCTGATGCGCTCGACCGAAACGACCTTCTCGTCCTTGGCCGTCGAGAAGATGGTGACGCCCTTGGTGGCGCGGCTGGCGATGCGGATGCCGCCGACCGGCACGCGGATCAGCTGGCCGCCATCGGAAACCAGCATGATCTGGTCGCCGTCCTCGATGGGGAATGCCGCGACCAGTTCGCCGATCTCGCCGGTTTTCGACGTATCGGTGGCGCGAATGCCCTTGCCGCCGCGGCCGGAGATGCGGAAATCGTAGGACGACGAACGCTTGCCGAAGCCCTTTTCGGAGACGGTGAGAACGTACTGCTCAAGCTGTTTCAGCTCTTCGTAACGCTCGTCGCTCAGTTGTCCCTCCTCGGTGACTTCCTCGCCGACCAGCGCGATCTCCTCGGCCTCACCCGTCGTCAGACGCCGGTCGTTGGCGGCGCGCTTCAGGTAGGCGGCGCGCTCCCACGGCTCGGCATTGACATGGCGGACGATGGTCATCGAGATGATGCGGTCGCCGCCGGCAAGGCTGATGCCGCGCACGCCGATCGAGTTCCGGCCGGCGAAAACGCGGACGTCGTCGACGGAGAAGCGGATGCACTGGCCGAGCGCCGTCGTCAGCAGCACGTCGTCATTCTCGGTGCAGGTCTCGACGGAGAGGATTTCGTCGCCCTCCTCCTCGAGCTTCATGGCAATCTTGCCATTGCGGTTGACCTGGACGAAGTCCGACAGCTTGTTGCGGCGAACCGTGCCGCGCGTCGTCGAGAACATCACGTCGAGATTGTCCCAGCTCTCCTCGTCCTCGGGCAAGGGCAGGATGGTAGTGATGCGCTCGCCGGGTGCAAGCGGCAGCATATTGATCAGCGCCTTGCCGCGCGAGGTCGGCGTGCCGATCGGCAGGCGCCAGACCTTCTCCTTATAGACGATGCCGCGCGAGGAGAAGAACAGAACCGGCGTATGCGTATTGACTACAAATAGCCGGCTAACGAAATCCTGGTCGCGGGTGGTCATGCCGGAGCGGCCCTTGCCGCCGCGGCGCTGGGCACGATAGGTGGTCAGCGGCACGCGCTTGATATAGCCCAGATGCGAGACGGTGACGACCATGTCTTCACGAGCAATCAGATCCTCGTCGTCCATTTCGAGGCCGCCATCGATGATCTCGGTGCGGCGCGGCGTGCCGAATTCATTGCGGACAGCGAGGAGTTCGTCCTTGACGATGGTCTGGATGCGGACGCGCGAGGAGAGAATATCGAGGTAATCCTTGATCTCCTCACCGATTTTGTTGAGTTCGTCGCCGATTTCGTCGCGGCCAAGGGCCGTCAGGCGGGCAAGGCGCAGTTCGAGGATGGCGCGGGCCTGCTCTTCGGAGAGATTGTAGGTCAGGTCCTCGTTGATGCGATGGCGCGGATCGTCGATCAGACGGATCAGGCTTTCGACATCTTCGGCCGGCCAGCGGCGGGTCATCAATTCTTCGCGGGCCGACTGCGGATCGGGCGCCTGGCGGATGACGCGAATGACTTCGTCGATATTGGCGACGGCAATCGCGAGACCGACCAACACATGGGCGCGGTCGCGCGCTTTGCGCAGCAGGAATTTTGTTCTCCGGCTAACAACTTCTTCGCGGAAGGAGACGAAGGCGCGCAGCATGTCGAGAAGGGTCAGCTGTTCCGGCTTGCCGCCGTTCAGCGCCACCATGTTGCAGCCGAAGGACGTCTGCAGCGGCGTATAGCGATAAAGCTGATTGAGGATGACCTCGGCATTGGCGTCGCGCTTCAATTCGACGACGACGCGATAACCCTGGCGGTCGGATTCGTCGCGCAGGTCGGAGATGCCTTCGATGCGCTTGTCGCGCACCAGCTCGGCCATCTTTTCGATCATCGTCGCCTTGTTCACCTGGTAGGGAATCTCGGTGATGATGATCTGCTCGCGGTCACCGCGCATTGGCTCGATGGCGGCGACGCCGCGCATGATGACCGAGCCGCGGCCAGTCTCATAGGCGGAGCGAATGCCGGCACGGCCGAGGATCTTCGCACCCGTCGGGAAATCGGGGCCGGGAATGATCTGGATCAGATCCTGCAGCTCGATTGCCGGATCGTCGATCAGCGCGATGCAGCCGTCGATGACTTCGGAGAGATTATGCGGCGGGATGTTGGTCGCCATGCCGACGGCGATGCCGCCTGCGCCATTGACGAGCAGGTTCGGGAATTTGGCCGGCACCACAACCGGCTCGGAGAGCGTACCGTCATAGTTGTCGCGGAAATCGACGGTTTCCTTGTCGAGATCGTCGAGCAGCGAATGGGCAGCCTTTTCGAGGCGGCATTCGGTGTACCGTTCGGCCGCCGGCGGGTCACCATCAACCGAGCCGAAATTGCCTTGGCCGTCGATCAGCGGCAGACGCAGCGACCAGGGCTGCGCCATACGGGCGAGCGCATCATAGATCGCGGAATTGCCGTGCGGATGGAATTTACCCATCACGTCACCGGTGACGCGGGCGCATTTGACGTATTTCTTGTTCCAGTCGATGCCAAGCTCGGACATGCCGTAGAGGATGCGCCGGTGCACGGGCTTCAGGCCGTCGCGCACGTCGGGCAGCGCGCGGCTAACGATGACGCTCATGGCGTAATCGAGATACGACCGCTGCATTTCCTCCATGATGGAGATGGGCTCGATGCCTGGCGGGAGCTTCCCGCCGCCGGGGGGTGTTTGCTCAGTCAAAACAGATCACGATCTCTTCTAGAATCACTTGAAGATTTATAGCGGAAAGCCCGTTGCAGCGCCAATTTCACCGGGCGTTTTGAACAGGCTTTTGCGGCTTAAAGAGGGTAAAACATGCAAGTTGCGCGGCCGAACCGGACAAATCCGCCGCGGGCCGCCGCGGGATATTTGCCAAATCGGAATCGCCGCTTCACAATCATAAAACCACGCATAAAAACCACCCGACTATATGGGGTTCCGGAGAGACGATGGCAAGCGCCGACCAATTGATCAACGCCTTCACGACGCTGCTGGTCACCATCGATCCGCCGGGGCTCGCACCGATCTTCCTGGGGCTGACGATGGGCATGAGCCGCGCCCAGCGCACGCAGGTGGCGCTGCGCGGCTCGGTTATCGCCTTCATCATCCTCGCCGTCTTCGCGCTGTTTGGGGCCGGCGTACTCGGCGTGCTCGGGATTTCGATCGGCGCCTTCCGCATCGCCGGCGGTCTGCTGCTGTTCTGGATCGCCTTCGAGATGGTCTTCGAAAGACGCCAGGAACGCAAGGAGAAGGCCACCGAAGCGGCCATCACCAAGGATCACATCGAGAATATCGCCGTCTTCCCGCTAGCCTTGCCGCTGATTGCCGGCCCGGGCGCCATCTCGGCGACGATCCTGCTTGCCGGCACGCTCGCCACCTCCATCGGGAAAGCCCAACTGATCGGCGTCATTGCCGCCAATCTGCTGCTGACCTTCCTAATGCTGCTGATCGCCGAACGGCTGGACCGTTTCCTCGGCGTCACCGGCCGGGCAATTCTGACGCGGCTTCTCGGCGTTATCCTCGCGGCCCTTGCCGCACAGTTCGTCGTCGACGGGGCGAAATCGGCGTTCAATCTGATCAGCGCAACGCCGCACTGAAAACGGCATCCGCCGCGAGATCAAAGAAAAAGAGCATGACGCCGTTAAAGACGTCATGCTCTCGGATAAATCATAAACCACGAACGGCCGATCAGAACGGGATGTCGTCGTCGAGATCCCGCGAGAAGTTGCCACCGCCGCCACCGCCGCGGCTTGGCGATGATGAGGGAGCCGGGGCGCCGTAGTCGTCGCCATAATCATTGCTGCTGCTGCCGCCACGGCCGCCACCGGAGCTTGCACCGCCGCCTTCACCGCGGCCGTCGAGCATGGTCAGCGTCGAACCGAAGCCCTGCAGCACCACTTCCGTCGAGTAGCGGTCCTGTCCCTGCTGGTCCTGCCACTTACGGGTCTGCAACTGGCCTTCGATATAGAGCTTGGCGCCCTTCTTCACATATTGCTCGACGACCTTGCACAGGCCCTCGTTGAAGACGACGACAGTGTGCCATTCGGTCTTTTCACGACGCTCGCCGGAATTGCGGTCGCGCCAGGTCTCCGAGGTCGCAATACGAAGATTGGCGATCGGCCGGCCATCCTGGGTGCGGCGGATTTCCGGGTCCGCACCGACATTTCCGATCAGAATTACCTTGTTTACGCTACCAGCCATGCTCTCACCCTACCTGCCGCCCTGCCCGGCGGCGTTTCAATCGATCGGCGCACCTTAAACCATCAACGACCGCCGATGCGCATGGGCGGCACTTAATCCACATATTTCTCCGTCAGAACACCGCATGCATCCATCAGGATTTTTGTTCTTTCTTTGTTCTAGTTTATCCGTATGATCCTGTCAACAGAATCGAAAACCTTCAGTGTTGCGGACATTCAGCCTCGACTCGCCGTTCGGCATCACTAAATAAGGGCTGTTATCCCAAAGGACCAAGCTGAGACGATGAGCGAACTGAAGACGATCTCCATCCGCGGCGCGCGCGAGCATAATCTCAAAGGCATCGATCTCGATCTGCCGCGCAATAAGCTGATCGTCATGACCGGGCTTTCGGGCTCCGGCAAATCCTCGCTTGCCTTCGACACGATCTATGCCGAGGGCCAGCGGCGCTATGTCGAGAGCCTCTCCGCCTATGCCCGGCAGTTTCTCGAGATGATGCAGAAGCCCGACGTCGACCAGATCGACGGACTGTCGCCGGCGATCTCGATCGAGCAGAAAACCACCTCGCGCAACCCGCGCTCGACGGTCGGCACCGTGACCGAGATCTACGACTATATGCGGTTGCTCTTTGCCCGCGTCGGCGTGCCCTATTCACCGGCGACCGGCCTGCCGATCGAAAGCCAGACCGTCAGCCAGATGGTCGACCGCGTGCTCGATTTCGGCGAAGGCACCCGTCTTTATATTCTCGCGCCGCTCGTGCGCGGGCGCAAGGGCGAATACAAGAAGGAACTGGCGGAGCTGATGAAGAAGGGCTTCCAGCGCGTCAAGGTCGACGGCCAGTTCTACGAGATTGCCGAGGCGCCGGTGCTCGACAAGAAATACAAGCACGACATCGACGTGGTGGTCGACCGCATCGTCGTGCGCTCGGATGTCTCGGCCCGCCTAGCCGACAGCCTGGAAACCTGCCTGAAGCTCGCCGACGGGCTGGCGGTCGCCGAATTCGCCGACAAGCCGCTGCCGCTGGAAGAGACCTCGGCCGGCGGTTCGGCCAACAAGTCGCTCAACGAGACGCATGAGCGCGTGCTGTTTTCGGAAAAATTCGCCTGCCCGGTTTCCGGCTTCACCATTCCGGAGATCGAGCCGCGACTGTTCTCCTTCAACAATCCCTTCGGCGCCTGCCCGACCTGCGACGGCCTCGGCGCCCAGCAGAAGATCGATCGCGACCTGATCGTGCCCGAGCCGGAACGGACGCTGCGCGACGGGGCGATCGCGCCCTGGGCCAAGTCGACCTCGCCCTATTACAATCAGACGCTGGAAGCGCTCGGCAAACATTACGGCTTCAAGCTCGGCACCCGCTGGAACGATCTTTCCGACGAGGCCAAGGACGTCATTCTCAACGGCACCGACGACAAGATCGAATTCCATTATGCCGACGGCGCCCGCTCCTATACGACGCAGAAGAATTTCGAGGGCATCATCACCAATCTCGAGCGGCGCTGGAAGGAGACCGATTCCGCCTGGGCGCGTGAGGACATCGAACGCTTCATGTCGGCAGCACCCTGCCCTTCCTGCAACGGCTTCCGCCTGAAGCCGGAAGCGCTGGCGGTGAAGATCGCCACGCTGCATATCGGCGAAGTGACTGCCATGTCGATCCGTGTCGCCCGCGACTGGTTCGAGACGCTGCCGGCCGGCTTCAACGCCAAGCAGAACGAGATTGCCGTGCGCATCCTCAAGGAAATCCGCGACCGGCTGCGTTTCCTCAACGATGTCGGCCTGGAATATCTCAGCCTGTCGCGCAATTCCGGCACGCTGTCGGGCGGCGAAAGCCAGCGCATCCGGCTGGCATCGCAGATCGGCTCGGGGCTGACCGGCGTGCTCTATGTGCTCGACGAGCCTTCGATCGGCCTGCATCAGCGCGACAATGCCCGGCTGCTCGACACGCTGAAGCACCTGCGCGACATCGGCAACACCGTCATCGTCGTCGAACATGACGAGGATGCGATCATGACGGCCGACGACGTGGTCGATATCGGCCCGGCCGCCGGCATTCATGGCGGCGAGGTCATCGCCCACGGCACGCCGCAGGATATCATGGACAATCCGAAGTCGCTGACCGGAAAATATCTCTCGGGCGAACTCGGCGTTCCCGTTCCCAACGAGCGCCGCAGACAGAAGAAGGGCCGCGAGATCAAGGTGGTCGGCGCCCGCGGCAACAATCTGAAGAACGTCACGGCGGCAATCCCGCTCGGGGTGTTCACGGCGGTGACCGGCGTTTCCGGCGGCGGCAAATCCACCTTCCTGATCGAGACGCTGTATAAATCGGCAGCGCGCCGCGTCATGGGCGCGCGCGAAAACCCGGCCGATCACGACCGCATTGACGGCTTCGAGCATATCGACAAGGTGATCGACATCGACCAGTCGCCGATCGGCCGCACGCCGCGCTCGAACCCGGCGACCTATACCGGCGCGTTCACGCCGATCCGCGACTGGTTCGCCGGCCTGCCGGAGGCAAAAGCGCGCGGCTACCAGCCGGGGCGTTTCTCCTTCAACGTCAAGGGCGGGCGTTGCGAGGCCTGCCAGGGCGACGGCGTCATCAAGATCGAGATGCACTTCCTGCCCGATGTCTACGTCACCTGCGACGTCTGCCACGGCAAGCGCTACAATCGCGAGACACTCGATGTCACCTTCAAGCAGAAGTCGATCGCCGACGTGCTCGACATGACGGTGGAGGAAGGCGTCGACTTCTTCGCGGCGGTGCCGGCCGTGCGCGACAAGCTGCAGTCGCTGAAGGATGTCGGCCTCGGTTATATCAAGGTCGGCCAGCAGGCCAATACGCTGTCGGGCGGCGAGGCGCAGCGCGTCAAGCTGGCCAAGGAGCTGTCGAAACGCTCGACGGGGCGCACGCTCTACATTCTCGACGAACCGACGACCGGCCTGCATTTCCACGACGTCGCCAAGCTGCTTGAAATGCTGCACGAACTGGTCAACCAGGGCAATTCCGTGGTGGTGATCGAGCACAATCTCGAAGTCATCAAGACGGCCGACTGGGTGCTCGATTTCGGTCCCGAAGGCGGTGATGGCGGCGGCGAGATTGTGGCTTTCGGCACGCCCGAGGCGATCGTCAAGGAGAAGCGCTCCTATACCGGGCACTTCCTCAAGGAATTGCTGGAACGGCGGCCGGCGAAGAGGGCGGCTGCGGCGGAATGACGATGCGGCCGGCGTCGCCCGAAGATCTGGAAAGGATCACGACGCTGACAGCAGCAGCCTATCGGCCCTATACCGAACTGTTCGGCGCTCCGCCGATCCCGATGGCGGAGGATTACGCGCCTCGCATCGAACGCGGCGAGGTCTGGCTCCGCGAGGTCGGCGGCGAAACCGCGGGGCTAATGGTTGTCGAGCGGCATTCCGATCACCTCATGCTGTTCAGCATCGCGGTCTCGCCGGCCTTTCAGGGGGCCGGACATGGTCTGGCGATGCTCAAGTGGCTGGAGGGCAAGGCGCGCGAGTGGGCAAAGCCGGAAATCCGGCTCTACACCAATGCGCTGATGGAGCGGAACATCGCCCTTTATCGCGCCGTCGGATTTCACGAAACGGGTCGCCGGCCGAACCCATATCGGCCAGGATGGACGCTCGTCGACATGGCGAAACAGATCGACGCGGCCTGAACGGCTGCAAACAGGGAGGACGACATGACCAAATCCGGCACTATCCGCACCGGCATCGGCGGCTGGACCTTCGAGCCCTGGCGCGGGCATTTCTTTCCCGATGACCTGAAACAGAAGGACGAGCTGAATTATGCCAGCCGCCAGCTGAAGGTTATCGAGGTTAACGGTACCTATTACAGCACGCAGAAGCCGGCGGTTTTCGCCAAATGGGCGGCCGACGTACCCGACGGTTTCATCTTCTCGCTAAAGGCGACGCGTTTCGTCACCAACCGGCGGGTGCTTGCCGAAGCCGGTGAATCGATGGAACGCTTCCTGTCATCTGGAATTAGCGAACTCGGCGATCATCTCGGGCCGCTGCTCTGGCAGTTCGCACCGACGAAGAAGTTCGATCCGGAAGATTTCGAGGCCTTCCTGAAGCTGCTGCCGGCAAAGCAGGACGGGCTGGCGCTGCGCCACGTGGTCGAGGTGCGGCACGATTCCTTCAAAGTGCCGGAATTCGTGGCGCTGCTGGCGAAATACGGCGTGGCGCCGGTCTGCGCCGAACATTTCGAATATCCGATGATCGCCGATGTCACGGCCGACTTCGTCTATGCCAGGCTGCAAAAGGGATCGGACGATATCCCGACCTGCTATCCTGATAAGGACCTGAAGGCCTGGGCAAGCCGACTGGAGACCTGGGCGGAGGGCAAGGTCCCGGACGATCTGCCGCTGATCGATGGGGATCGCAAGGTGAAGGCCGAGCCACGCGACGTCTTCGCCTTCATGATCCACGAGGGCAAGGTCAATGCGCCGCATGGGGCAATCGCCCTGCAGCAGGCGCTGGCAAAATAGGCCGGGCTGAGATTTGCGCTAAAGACATAAGCATCGGCGGCTCGAAGCTGAAGCATCGGCGGCTCGAAGCTGAAGCATCGAGCGGGTTAAAGCGGCGAGACGTGGGTCGCGAGCTCCTCCGCCGTCAGGCCCTTGCCGGCGCGTTGGCCGGCCTCTCCGTGCAGCCAGACGCCGGCGGCCGCGGCCTCGAAGGCCGGCAGGCCCTGGGCGAGCAATCCGCCGATGATGCCGGCGAGCACGTCGCCGGAACCGGCGGTGGCAAGCCAGACCGGCGCGTTGGTATTGATGAGCGCACGTCCGTCCGGCGCGGCAATGACGGTATCGGCGCCCTTGTAGACGATCGCGGCATTGGCGAGGCGGGCAGCGGCCACTGATTTATCAACCTTCCCGAGCCCATCGTCGCCGGCAATATCGGGAAAGAGCCGGGCGAACTCGCCCTCGTGCGGCGTCAGCACCAGACGCGGCTCGCCCCGGAAAAGATCAAACAGCTGCTGTGGGTCTTCCTTGAACGAGGAGATGCCGTCGGCGTCGAGCACGAGATGGCGCTCGGCAAGGGCCGAGACAAAGCCGCGCGCTCTGACGCCGATGCCGAAGCCGGGGCCTAGAACGAAGCTTTGCAACCGCTTGTCGGCGAGCCAATCGTCGAGGTCGGCCGCGTCGTCGATTGCGTGCAGCATGACGGCGGTGAGATGCGCAGCATTGGCGGCCATCGCCGCGCGCGGGGCTGCGATCGTCACCAGGCCAGCGCCGGCCTTCAGGCCGGAGATCGCCGACATGCGCGCGGCCCCCGTCTTGTCGGCCTCGCCTGAGAAGACGACCAGATGACCGCGCTTGTATTTGTGGGTTTCCAACTGCTCGGCCGGCAGCACACCCTTCCAGGCATCCGGCCTGTTCTCGGCGATGACGCCGCCCGCCGCAGCCCTGACGATGCGGGCGGGAATGCCGATATCGAAAACCTCCAACTCGCCGCAAAGCTCCCTGCCCGGCATCAGGAGATGGCCGGGTTTGCGCGTCATGAAGGTGATGGTGTTGCAGGCCCGGAAGGCGGCCCCCAACACCCTGCCGGTGCGGCCATCCAGTCCGGAGGGCAGATCGATGGCAAGCACGGGAAGACCTGCCTCGGCGACGCACTCTATGACCGTGCGGACATCGGCCGGCACTTCACGGCCGAGCCCTGCACCGAACAGGCCATCGATGACGACGTCGCCGGTTTCGGGATTATAGAGGTGGAGCTGTTCCCCCTGGATCGCGCATCCGGCTCTCGCGCGAGCCGCATCGCCCTTTAGCCTGGCGGGGTCGCTGAGATGGAAGAGCGCCACCGTCGCCCCGCTCTCCCGCAGATGTCTTGCCGCGACGTAGGCGTCGCCGCCATTGTTACCGGGCCCGCAAAGCACGACGAAGCGCAAAGCTCCGGGATGAAGGCGCAAGGCAGCCGCCGCGACCGCCGCCCCTGCCCTTTCCATCAAAGCGAAGGAATCGATGCCGGATGCGGCAGCGGCAGCGTCAACCGCGGCCATCTCGGCAGGCGTGAGAAGAAGATCGGACAGTTCATGGCTCATCGGCCTATTCAATCAAAAAACGCCTAAAAAACAACCGCCTGAAACACCAAAGAAAAGAGCCTATTTTGTGCAATTGCCTATATTTTCACCCCACTAAGACATAGTTGCGCGACTCCTTAAACTCATGTCTTTTTCGATTTTCGATATGATTTTGATCGAAGGACCGAGTTTTCCCCTGGTTTGCCGCCAAACCGTCATCAAAATCCCCACAAATGCGGCGGTTTCGGCAAAATCCTCGTATTTTTTTAAGAAGATGGATTTCAAACTGGCACGATATCTGCATCATATCCGGCGAGCGGGAAAATTCCTGCCATAACGGGAGAAGCGGAGAGACATTTTCTCATGAAAAAGATCGAAGCGATCATTAAGCCTTTCAAGCTGGACGAAGTGAAGGAAGCCCTTCAGGAAGTCGGCCTGCAAGGTATCACGGTCACAGAAGCCAAGGGTTTCGGCCGTCAGAAGGGTCACACGGAACTTTACCGCGGAGCCGAATACGTCGTCGATTTTCTGCCGAAGGTAAAAGTCGAGGTCGTGCTGGCCGACGAGAACGCGGAGGCGGTCATCGACGCGATCCGCAAGGCGGCGCAGACCGGCCGCATCGGCGACGGAAAAATCTTCGTCTCCAACATCGAAGAGGTCATCCGCATTCGCACCGGCGAGACCGGCATCGACGCCATCTGACCCACTTTGCCTGGCGCGCAAAGTTAGATACGGTCAGCGCAGCCATGTATTGTCATCGCAAATCGGAGGAAGGTATTTAATGGCGACCGCAAGCGAAATTCTGAAGCAGATCAAGGAGAACGACGTGAAGTTCGTCGATCTGCGCTTCACCGACCCGAAGGGCAAGCTGCAGCATGTGACGATGGACGTTGTCTGCGTCGACGAGGACATGTTCGCTGACGGCGTGATGTTCGATGGCTCCTCGATCGGCGGCTGGAAGGCCATCAACGAGTCCGACATGGTGCTGATGCCCGATACCGAGACGGTGCATATGGACCCGTTCTTCGCACAGTCGACCATGGTCATCGTCTGCGATATTCTCGATCCGGTTTCCGGCGAGGCCTATAACCGCGATCCGCGCGGCACTGCCAAGAAGGCCGAAGCCTATCTCAAGGCATCCGGCATCGGCGACACGATCTTCGTCGGCCCGGAAGCGGAATTCTTCGTCTTCGACGACGTCAAGTACAAGGCCGATCCTTACAACACCGGCTTCAAGCTCGATTCGACCGAACTGCCGTCGAACGACGACACCGACTACGAAACCGGCAACCTTGGCCATCGCCCGCGCGTCAAGGGCGGCTATTTCCCGGTTCCGCCGGTCGACAGCGCCCAGGACATGCGTTCGGAAATGCTGACGGTTCTCTCCGAGATGGGCGTCGTCGTCGAAAAGCATCACCATGAAGTCGCCGCCGCCCAGCACGAACTCGGCATCAAGTTCGATACGCTGGTGCGCAACGCCGACAAGATGCAGATCTACAAATACGTCGTGCATCAGGTGGCGAATGCCTATGGCAAGACGGCAACCTTCATGCCGAAGCCGATCTTCGGCGACAACGGCTCGGGCATGCACGTGCACCAGTCGATCTGGAAGGGCGGCAAGCCGACCTTTGCAGGCGATGAATATGCCGGTCTTTCCGAGAGCTGCCTCTACTACATCGGCGGCATCATCAAGCATGCCAAGGCGATCAACGCCTTCACCAATCCGTCAACGAACTCCTACAAGCGTCTCGTCCCGGGCTACGAAGCACCGGTTCTGCTGGCATACTCCGCTCGCAACCGCTCGGCGTCCTGCCGCATTCCGTTCGGCACCAACCCGAAAGCAAAGCGCGTCGAAGTCCGTTTCCCGGATCCGACCGCCAACCCCTATCTCGCCTTTGCCGCCATGCTGATGGCCGGCCTCGACGGCATCAAGAACAAGATCCATCCCGGCAAGGCCATGGACAAGGATCTCTACGACCTGCCGCCGAAGGAATTGAAGAAGATCCCGACCGTCTGCGGCTCGTTGCGCGAAGCACTCGAAAGCCTCGACAAGGACCGCAAGTTCCTGACGGCCGGCGGCGTGTTCGACGACGACCAGATCGATGCCTTCATCGAGCTGAAGATGGCTGAGGTGATGCGTTTCGAAATGACGCCGCATCCTGTCGAATACGACATGTACTATTCGGCCTGATTGGCCTGAACACGGAAAGTCCCGGTTCGCCGGGGCTTTCACCTCCCAGGGTCATGGACGCCATCACAGCGCCGCGCGTCTTTTCAGACGCACAAAGACGCTGTAACACTTTGAAATGCTGCATAATTTCATCCTTAAATCGATGCCGATCTAAGGAATTATGCAGGAGGAGGATATGACGTTCATGTGACGAGCTTGCGCAAAAATCTTGATTTGCGCGGCACCAATCACCAAATTTGGTGATGAAAGGAAGTCGTACCATGAAAGAAAGAGTAGCAAAGTTCAGTATCGGCGAAGTGGTCCGGCACAAGGTTTTCCCGTTTCGCGGCGTCATCTTCGACGTTGATCCGGAGTTCGCGAATACGGAGGAATGGTGGAATTCCATTCCGGCCGAGGTGCGCCCAAGCAGGGACCAGCCCTTCTATCACCTGCTCGCGGAAAATGAAGAAAGCGAATATGTCGCTTATGTCTCCGAGCAGAATCTGATGAACGATGAAAGCGGCACGCCGCTTCGCAACCCGCAGATCTACCAGATTTTCGATCAGGCCCCGTCAGGGCAGTTCAAACCCAAGATGAGCTTCGCCCACTAAACTCGGTCTGACCGCAGCATCATTCAAGGCCTCGTTCCCGACGAGGCCTTTTCCTTGCGCACAAAAAACCCGGCTTGAAGCCGGGTTTCTATTCAGTATGGCGGCAGGATTACTGCGCCTTGGCTGCCTTCTGGGCGTCTTCCAGCTTCTTGCGGGCTTCTTCGGCCTTCTTCTGCATGCCTTCCTGCAAACTGCGCTGACTTGCGGCGAGCTTGTTTTCGGAAACCGGTTCGCCGTCATAAGCGCCGGTGAAGCCTTCGAGCGAGATCTTGATCGGGTTCGGGGCGCGACGGAAGTTGATCGAGGTGAAGATCACGTCGCTGCCCTTCTTCAGGCTGGCGATCATCGCGTCGGTCAGCGGAACTTCGGCCGTGCACTTGTCCGGCAGGCAGACGGCGTAGTCGAGCTTCTGGCCCTTGCCGCCGTCGATCTGCATGATGACGCCCGGGGGGATCAGGCGTGCCGTGGGAACCGAGACCTGCAGGAGCTTGCGGTTGATCTTGCCGGAAACCGAGATCAGGCCGACGGCCGTGACGAGTTGGCCGCCATTGGCGAGAATCAGGTTCTGGACAACACAGATGTCGTTGTCTTCCTGCTTGCTGCAGGTCTTGTACCAGCCGAGCTTCGGCGCGCCGGCGGCCTGCGCCTGGCCATCGGCAGGAGCCGCGGCTTCCTGGGCGAAGGAGGAGACCGGAGCCGAAGCGGCGCCGAACATCACTGCCAGAACGGACAGCGCTGCCCGCATTTTCTTTTCAGACTTGAACATCATAACGAATTCCGTCTCCTGATATCCGTTCAGGACAGCGACTTGCCGCCCCAACCTCGGGTCGTTCGGCACTCACCTCTTAAAAAAATAAGGCAAATGCATGACCCCGAAACTTCGGGTTCACCTGTTACATCGCAGCGTTCAAGATATCCAGCATTTCTTTGGCAATTTGAGGAGCATTTCGTCGCGATGCCAAAGAAATCGGCGCTCCGTGTTGGAATCGCTCGACCTCATGATAATCTCCGCGGTGAATCATGCCCGTTTTCGTGGTCTCAAGGATTGCCGAATGCTCCGGATCGTCGTCCCCCTCGTCCTGTCGCTGCTGTGCGGCGCTGTCGCCGCCGAGCCGCTGCATGGCATCGCGATGCACGGCGAGCCGGCTTTGCCGGCGGATTACAAACACTTCCCTTACGTTAATCCTGATGTGAAAAAGGGCGGCAAGATCACCTACGGCGTCGTCGGCACCTTCGACAGCCTCAACCCGTTTATCCTGAAGAGCAATCGGACGACGGCGCGCGGCATGTGGGATCCGGAATACGGCAATCTCGTCTACGAATCGCTGATGCAGCGCTCCAGGGACGAGCCGTTCACGCTCTATGGCCTGCTGGCCGAAACGGTCGAATGGGACGACGCCCGGAGCTTCATCCAATTCAACCTCAATCCGAAGGCGAAATGGGCCGATGGCCAACCGGTGACGCCTGAGGACGTGATGTTCACCTTCGAACTGATGCGCGACAAGGGCCGCCCACCGTACTCCGAACGCCTGAAAGTCGTCGCAAAGATGGAGAAGGTCGGCGAACATAGCGTGCGTTTCACTTTCAACGAAAAGGCCGACCGGGAGACGCCTCTGATTTTCGGCCTTTTCCCGGTCCTGCCGAAACATGCGGTCGATCCGGAGACCTTCGACCGCACATCGCTGGCGCCGCCGGTCGGTTCCGGTCCTTACAAAGTGAAAACGGTGAAGCCCGGCGAGAGCATCACCTATGAGCGTGATCCGAATTACTGGGGCAAGGACATTCCCGCCAAGGTCGGCACCGACAATTACGACACGATCACCGTCCAGTATTTCCTGCAGGATACGACGCTATTCGAGGCCTTCAAGAAGGGCGATGTCGACGTCTATCCCGACGGCAATCCCGGCCATTGGACCAATGCCTATGATTTCCCCGCGGCCACCTCGGGCTCTGTCCTCAAGGACACGTTCACGCCGAAACTGCCGAGCGGCATGCTCGGCTTCGTGTTCAACACGCGCCGGTCGATCTTTGCCGATCTCAAGGTGCGGGAAGGCCTGTCGCTGGTGTTCGATTTCGAATGGGCGAACAAGAACCTCTATTCCGGCGCCTATAAGCGCACGCAGAGCTTCTGGCAGAATTCCGAGCTTTCGAGCTTCGGCGTTCCCGCCAATGCGGCGGAGCTTGCGCTGCTCGGGCCGATCAAGGACAAAATCGCGCCCGCGATTCTCGACGGCACCTATAAGCTGCCGGTCACCGACGGCTCCGGCCGCGACCGCAATGTGCTGAAGCAGGCGGTCGAGCTGTTGAAGCAGGGCGGCTATACGATTCAGGGCGGCAAGATGCTGGATGCGTCCGGCCGCCAGCTCGCCTTCGAGATCATGACGCAGAATGCCGACCAGGAGAAGCTCGCCATCGCCTACCAGCGTTCGCTGCAGACGATCGGCATCGCCGCTTCGATCCGCACCGTCGACGACTCGCAGTATCAGAGCCGGACGAACAGCTTCGATTACGACATGATCATCAAATCCTATACCTCATCGCTGTCACCCGGAACCGAGCAGCTTGGCCGCTGGTCTTCGGCCGCGCGCACGCAGCAGGGTAAGGACAGTTTTGCCGGCGCCAATGATCCCGATATCGACACGCTGATCGACCACCTGCTGCGGGCACGCTCGGCTGAGGATTTCACCGCGGCGGTGCGCTCCTACGATCGGCTGCTGCTTTCCGGCCATTACGTGCTGCCGCTCTATCATATTGACCAGCAATGGGTGGCCCACAGCAAACGCATCGGCGGTCCCGACAGCGTGCCGCTCAATGGCTATCAACTACCGGTATGGTGGGATACGAGCGTGCAGTAGGAATCGGCCGAACCGCCCGGCCTTTATGTCTCCCTTGGGAGACGCATGGACATAAGGAAGATCATCATGGAGCGTATCACCATCGACGTCGTCTCGGATGTCGTCTGCCCTTGGTGCTATCTCGGCAAGGCGCGGCTGGAACTCGCCATCGCCGAGGTGCAGGACGAAATCGGCGTCGACATCAACTGGCGGCCGTACCGGCTCAACCCCGATTATCCCAAGGAGGGCGTCGACCAGAAGAAGGCACTGGCTGAGAAGCTCGGCGGCGAGGAGCGCGTGGCGCAGGCCCACAAGATGCTCAACGATCTGGGCCGCGAGGTCGGCCTCGCCTTCAATTTCGAGGCGATCAAGATCGGCCCGAATACGCTCGACGCGCATCGGCTGATCCACTGGGCGATGATCGAAGGCCGCGAGAAGCAGGACAAAGTGGTTGCCGCGCTGTTCAAGGCGAATTTCGAGGAGGGCCGCAATGTCGGCGACCATGCGGTGCTGCTCGATATCGCCGAGAAGGCCGGCCTCGACCGCCCGGCCACCGCCTCGCTGCTCGCCTCCGATGCCGATCGCGATCTGATCGTTGCCGAGATCACGGCGGCCCAGGAGATGGGCGTCAACGGCGTGCCGTTCTTCATCTTCGACCAGCAATATGCCGTCAGCGGCGCCCAGACGCCCGACGTGCTAGTAAACGCGTTGCGCGATATCGCCAAAGCGAAGGCCGAGGCGCGATCCGGGCTCAACTAGCAGACGGCAAAGGGCCGGCAACGATTTCAGCGTCAGCCCAGAACTGGAACGCAGCGCACCTCGGTCTTCACCGAATTGGCGATGAAGCAGTCGTCATGGGCGCGATGGTGCAGGCTTTCGAGCTCACTCAGGGAAGGCTGTTTGTCGCCCCTGAAGACGACATGCGGACGGAGCGTCACGACGGTCATGGCGAGGCGGCCTTCGGCGTTCTTCTCCATGATGCCCTCGGCGGCATCGGTGTAGCTGTCGACGCAGAACCGCTGTTTGGCGGCAATCGACAGGAACCAGAGCATGTGGCAGTTGGAGAGCGAGGCGACGAAAGCCTCTTCCGGATCGACGGCGTCTTCGACCGAATAGGGCAGCGGAACGACATGCGCCGAGGAGGACGCCCTGACCTCGATGCCGCCGTCGAAGCTCCAGCGGTGGGCACGGCTGTAGCGGTTGTCGGTGAATGTCTCGCCGTTCCGGTCCCAAGCGATCCTTGCGCCGTATGTCGCCATCCTCAAGTCCTTCCGTTTATTTCGCCATCTCGGCCAGTTGCGTCATGATAACGGCAGCGCCCTGCAGGCGCTTTTCCGGCGTCGGCAGGTCGCGGGTCAGGAAAACGCTGTGGTCGGGGCGGATTTTCGCCATCGCGCCCTGCTTGCCGATGTAGCCGACGAGGTTTGCCGGGTTGGGGAATTCCTTGTTGCGGAACTGCACGACGACACCCTTCGGGCCGGCATCGAGCTTTTCGACATTGGCGGTGCGGCAGAGCGACTTGATGTAGACGATCTTCAGGAGATGCTGGACCTCGATCGGCATCGGCCCGAAACGGTCAATCATCTCGGCGCCGAAGCCGTCGATCTCCTTGAGTTCGGTGATTTCGCCGAGACGGCGGTAGAGCGCCATGCGCAGATGCAGGTCGGGCACGTAGCCCTCCGGGATCATCACCGTCGTGCCGACCGATATTTGCGGCGACCAGCCGGTGTCGTGGATCTCGTCGATACCCTTGACCTCGGCGACCGCCTCTTCCAGCATCTGCTGATAGAGCTCGAAGCCGACCTCCTTGATGTGGCCGGACTGCTCTTCGCCGAGCAGGTTGCCGGCGCCGCGGATATCGAGATCGTGGCTGGCCAGCTGGAAGCCCGCGCCGAGCGTATCCAGCGACTGCAGCACCTTGAGCCGGCGTTCGGCGGTGGCCGTCAGCACCTTATTCACAGGCAGGGTGAAGAGCGCGAAGGCGCGCACCTTCGAGCGGCCGACGCGGCCGCGCAGCTGATAGAGCTGGGCAAGGCCGAACATGTCGGCGCGGTGGACGATTAGCGTGTTGGCTGTGGGTACATCGAGGCCGGATTCGACGATGGTGGTCGACAGCAGCACATCGTAACGGCCCTCATAAAAGGCATTCATGATGTCTTCGAGTTCGCCGGCCGGCATCTGGCCATGGGCGACGGCGACCTTCAGCTCCGGCAAATCCGACTGCAGGAAGGCATGTATGTCCTCGAGGTCGGCAAGCCTAGGGCAGACATAGAAGCTCTGGCCGCCGCGATAATGCTCGCGCATCAGCGTCTCGCGGATGATCAGACTGTCGAAGGGCGAGATGAAGGTGCGCACCGCCATGCGGTCGACCGGCGGCGTGGTGATCAGCGACAGTTCGCGCACGCCGGTCATCGCAAGCTGCAGCGTGCGCGGGATCGGCGTCGCCGACAGCGTCAGCACATGCACGTCGCTCTTCAGCTCCTTCAGCCGTTCCTTGTGCTTGACGCCGAAATGCTGCTCCTCATCGATGACGAGCAGGCCGAGATTGGCGAATTTGATGCCGGCGCCAAGCAGCGCATGGGTGCCGACGACGATATCGGTCTTGCCTTCGGCCACTTCCTTCTTGGTCAGCGCCAGCTCCTTGGCCCCGACCAGGCGCGAGGCCTGCTGGATGCGCACCGGCAGGCCGCGGAACCGCTCGGAAAAGGTCTTGAAATGCTGGCGGGAGAGCAATGTCGTCGGCACGACGATGGCGACTTGGGCGCCGTTCATCGCCGCGACGAAGGCGGCACGCAGCGCCACTTCGGTCTTGCCGAAGCCGACGTCGCCGCAGACGAGACGGTCCATCGGCCGGCCGGCGCCGAGATCGGAGCGCACGGCCTCGATGGCGGCATCCTGGTCCTCGGTCTCGTCATAGGGGAAGCGGGCGGCGAATTCGTCGTAGAGACCTTCCGGCGTCGTCAGCATCGGCGCATGGCGCGTCAGGCGCTCGGCGGCGATGCGGATCAGCGCATCGGCCATGTCGAGCAGGCGCTTCTTCAGCTTGGCCTTGCGCATCTGCCAGGCGCCGCCGCCGAGCTTGTCGAGCTGGGCCTCGGTGCCCTCGCCGCCGTAGCGCGAGAGAAGATCGATGTTTTCGACCGGCAGGAAAAGCTTGGCCTCGTCGGCATATTGCAGTTCGAGGCAGGCATGCGGGGCGCCTGCGGCCTCGATGGTCCTCAGCCCGATGAAGCGGCCGATGCCATGTTCGGCGTGAACGACGATCGAGCCTTCGTCGAGGCCCGCGACCTCCGAGATGAAATCGGCGGCGCGCTTGCGGCGCTTGGAGCGGCGCACCATGCGGTCGCCGAGGATATCCTGCTCGCCGATGACGACGAGGTCGCCGGCCTCGAAGCCGGCTTCGAGACTGAGTACGGCGGCGGCCGCCTCGCCTCTCGCCAACGAGCCGAGATCCTTCAGCGCCTCGACCGGCTTGACCTTTTCCAGGCCGTGTTCGTTCAGCACCTGCAGCAGGCGCTCCAGCGAACCTTCGGTCCAGGCGGTGACGAGCACTTTCGCGCCGCCGGCGCGGCGGTCGGCGATATGTTTGACGACGACGTCGAAGATGTTGATGCGTTCTGCATCGCCGCCGCCTTCGGCATTCGCGCGAGCCCAGCGCTGGCCCTGGCGGGCGTCGATATTGACGACGCGGCGCGCCTCGCCCTCATGCTCGTTGAAGGGGCTGATGCGGATCGCCCCGAGCGCGTCGAGGGTCTTTGCGAAAAGCTTGCTGTCGAGATAGAGCTGGCCCGGCGTCACCGGCTTGTAGGGCGTGCCCTGCGCCATCTGGCCCTTGGCCGGCTGGCCGGAATTCAGCCGGGCGTCGTAATAATCGAAGACCAGCTTGGAGCGCTCCTCGGCTGCCTCACGCACCGTATGGTCGGTGACAACACGGAAGCCGCTGAGATAATCGAAGACGGTATCGAGCTTCTCGTAGAAGAGCGGCAGCCAATGCTCCATGCCCGGATAACGCCGACCCTCGGAGACGGCGAGATAGAGCGCGTCGTCGCGCGTGGTGGCGCCGAAAGCCGAGAGGTAATTCTTGCGGAAGCGGCTGATCGTATCCGGGGTCAGTGTCACCTCGCTCATCGGGTTGAGATCGAGGGAGCGCACCTGGCCCGTCGTGCGCTGGCTTCCCGGATCGAAGCAGCGGATCGATTCCAGCGTGTCGCCGAAGAAATCGAGGCGGACCGGCTCTTCCGAACCCGGCACGAAGACGTCGAGAATGCCGCCGCGCACGGCATATTCGCCGACCTCGCGCACGGTTGCGACACGCTCGAAGCCGTTGCGCTCCAGGCGGCCGGCAAGATCGTCCATGCGCAGCTGGTTGCCGGGACGGGCTGAAAAAGTCAGGCTTTCGATGACATCCTGCGGCGCCACCTTCTGCAGCATGGCATTGGCGGTGACGAGCACGATGGCGGCATGCGGCTTCTTGCGGTGGGCGATGAGGCCGCCGAGTGCTGCAAGCCGGCGGGCCGAGGTATCGGCACTCGGCGAAACGCGGTCATAAGGCAGGCAGTCCCAGGCCGGCAGGGTGAGAACAGGAATGTCGGGGGCGACAAAGCCCAGCATCTGCTCGAGATCGGCCATGCGGTGGCCGTCGGACATGACATAAGCGACCGGCTCTCCCGCTCGGGCGAGTTCGGCCAGCAGCAGCGGTTCCAGACCTGACGGCACATTGCCGATCGTCAGCGGCTCGGCAATGGCCGCAAGCTTCTTCGCATCGAAACCAGGGATCATTCCGGCGTCCTGAGGGGCTTGTCGAAATCGGGTGTGTAGGCGGCAAGGCGGGTAAACATCGGTGTCTTGAAACGCTCGGGCACCGGCCATGTTCCCATGATCCAGCGAACAAGGTCATTGTCCTCTTCCGCCATGATCGTCTCGAACTCGTCAAGCTCGGCTTCCGAAAGCGTCGCGATCTCGGCTTCGGCGAACTGGCCGAAGACCAGGTCCATCTCGCGGATGCCGCGGTGCCAGCAGCGGAAAAGGATCCGGCGGCGGCGCGGGTCGAGACCGGCACTGGTGAGCGTGACACCTGTCATGGCATTACCTTCCTGTTGATGCGCCTCTATAGACCCTGGAAAGCGGCTTGTCAGCCTTGCCAAGGCCGCATTGTTCATCGCATTTTGGCCGCATGCGCCCCGCCATTCTCGATCCTCTGTTTTCCCCAATTTCGGGCCTTCCGGGCGTCGGGCCGAAGATCGCCGACCTGCTGGTCAAGCTGCTCGGCCGCGAGACGCCGGAGGATTGCCGGGTCATCGATCTGATCTTCCACGCGCCGTTTTCGCTGATCGATCGGCGCAACCAGCCGGGCATCGCCCGCGCGCCGCAGGGCGCGATCGTGACGATCACGGCGCGTGTCGACCGGCACCAGGTGCCGCCGCGCGGCAAAAGCAATATTCCCTATCGCGTCTTCCTGCATGACGAGACCGGCGAGCTGACGCTGGTCTTCTTCCGCGGCCAGGCCGCCTGGCTGGAAAAACAACTGCCGATCGATGCGGAAGTGACGGTCAGCGGCAAGGTCGATTGGTTCAACGGCCGCGCCTCGATGGTGCATCCCGACTATATCGTCAGGGCCGATGAGGCGGAAAACCTGCCACTGGTCGAGCCGATCTATCCGCTGACGGCGGGGCTTTCGCCGAAGACGCTGCGCAAGATCATCGACGCCGCCCTGCCGCGTTTTCCCGAGTTGCCGGAATGGGTCGACCTCGCCTTGACGCAGAGAGAGGGCCTGCCGTCGATCCGCGACAGCTTCCATATGCTGCACGAGCCGCACGATCCTGCCGATATCGACCCGCAGGCTCCTGCCCGGCGGCGGCTTGCCTATGACGAATTCCTCGCCGGCCAGCTGTCGCTGAGCCTGGTGCGACAGAGGCTGCGCAAGGTGGCGGGCCAGCCGGTGCATGCGACGGGAGACATCAGCGGTGAGATTCTGAAGTCCCTGCCCTTCTCGCTCACATCAAGCCAGAACGAGGCGATCGCCGGTGTTTTGAAGGACATGGCCAGAGCCGAGCGCATGCTGCGGCTGCTGCAAGGCGATGTCGGCTCCGGCAAGACGCTGGTGGCGCTGATGGCAATGGCGGCGGTGATCGAAAGCGGCGGGCAGGCCGTGCTGATGGCGCCGACCGAAATCCTGGCGCGGCAGCACCATGCGACGATCTCGAAATTCGCCGCCTCCGCCGGACTTGGCATCGAGATCCTGACCGGCCGCACCAAGGGGCGGGAGCGGGAGGAAATCCTCGAGCGCATCGCCTCGGGCGCAGCACAGATCATCATTGGGACGCATGCGCTGTTCCAGGACAGCGTCGCCTACGCCAAGCTGATGCTGGCCGTAGTCGATGAGCAGCACCGTTTCGGCGTGCATCAGCGCCTGAGGCTGACCGCCAAGGGCATCTCGCCGCACATGCTGGTGATGACGGCGACGCCGATCCCGCGCACGCTGGTGCTTGCCGCCTTCGGTGATATGGACGTTTCCAAACTCACCGAGAAACCGGCCGGCCGCAAACCGATCCAGACGATCACCGTGCCAATGGAGCGGACCGGCGAAATCGTCGGGCGGCTGCAGGGCGCGATCGCCGAGGGCAAGAAGGCCTACTGGATCTGCCCGCTGGTCGAGGAATCCGAAGAGCTCGACCTGATGTCGGCCGAGGAGCGGCACGCGACACTGGTCGCCGCGCTCGGTTCCAATGTCGGCCCGGGTATCGGACTCATCCATGGCCGGATGAACGGCCCGGAGAAGGACGCGGCGATGCTGGCGTTCAAGAACGGCGAAACGCGGCTGCTCGTCGCCACCACCGTCGTCGAGGTCGGTGTCGATGTGCCGGATGCGACGATCATGGTGATCGAACATGCCGAACGCTTCGGCTTGGCGCAATTGCATCAGCTGCGCGGCCGCGTCGGGCGTGGTGACCAGGCCTCGACCTGCATCCTGCTCTACAAGGGACCGCTCGGCGAGACCGGCCATGCGAGGCTGTCGATCATGCGGGAGACGGAGGACGGTTTTCGCATCGCCGAAGAGGACCTGAAGCTGCGCGGCGAAGGCGAATTGCTCGGCACCCGCCAGTCCGGCACGCCGGGCTTCCGCATCGCCAGCCTCGAGGCGCATGCCGACCTCTTGGAAATCGCCCGCAAGGATGCGGCCTATCTCATTGAGCGCGATCCGGAGCTGACCAGTGACAGAGGAACGGCGATCCGCACCCTGCTCTATCTCTTCCGCCGCGACGAGGCGATCCGGTTTCTGAGAGCGGGATAAAGCGCGCCGCGACGCGCTTTAAATCTTTGTTACATGCATGTCGTTATCCCAAAACCGCTGACACTTTTGGGCGACATGCTTCAATCCGCCTTTGAAACCGCCACCGGCTTCGGCCGCGGCAAATGTTTCTGCTTCGGCTCGGGCGGCTTGTGTCCGGGGGCAACGAGACCGCCGGAAATCAGGAATTTGGCGGCGTCTTCCGGGCTCATGTCGAGCAGGACGATCTTTTCGCGCGGCACGAAGACGAGGAAACCTGCCGTCGGCACCGGGGTCGGCGGCAGGAAGACGGCCACCATATCCTGGCCCATGGCGTTGAACTTCGACGCGATCTCGCCCTTGGCGTCGGTGGCGATGAAGACCAGCGCCCAGAGGCCGGGGCCTGGATATTCGATGAGGCCGACCTTCTTGAAGGAATTCGCCTGTTCCTTCAGCACCGTTTCGAAAATCTGTTTCACGCTTCTATAGATCGTGCGGACCAGCGGCATGCGCTGGACGATCGATTCGCCGAAACGGACGATGCTCTGGCCGATCAGGTTCTTGCCGAGAAAACCGACGACGGTGATCAACACGATGGCGGTCAACAGGCCGAAACCGGGAATGGCGAAATTGAGATAGCTTTCCGGATTCCAGCGCGCCGGAATATAGGGCCTGACCCAGCTGTCAGACCAGTGGATGAAGGTCCAGGTCAGCCAGATGGTAATGGCGATCGGCGCGCAGATGATCAGGCCTGCGAGAAAATTGTTCCTCAACCGGGTCGCCACCGGCATTCTGGGGGTGTTGTCGGTCATCTCTACTGATGAACTCCATCTCAGTCCTGGACAGGCCGGAACGCCGGCCCTTCCCCCTTGTCCGCAGACCAAAATTGCCAGAATTCGAGGCGTCGCACAATATGTTTCGGCGCGAAGATCGGGTTGTCGCGGGCTTATTCCACGGTTACGGATTTCGCCAGATTACGCGGCTGGTCGACATCGGTGCCCATGAAGACGGCGGTGTGATAGGCGAGCAGCTGGATCGGCAGCGAGAAGATCATCGGCGCGATGATTTCGTCGACCACAGGCAGGGTGATTGTCGCCATGGTCGGCAGTTTCGAGGCCGCCGCACCGGCTTCGTCGGTGATGAAGATGATGCGGCCGCCGCGGGCTGCGACCTCCTGCATGTTCGAGACGGTCTTTTCGAAGAAGCGGTCGTAGGGGGCGATGACGATGACGGGCATGTTCTCGTCAATCAGCGCGATCGGTCCGTGCTTCAATTCGCCGGCGGCATACCCCTCGGCGTGGATATAGGAGATTTCCTTGAGCTTCAGCGCACCTTCCATAGCAAGCGGGAAGCTGGTGCCGCGGCCGAGATAGAGCACGTCCTTGCACTTCGACAGCTCCCGCGCCAGGCTTTCCATCTGCGGCTGGATGAGGTTCAGCACGCGACTCATGATGCGCGGCATTTCGGCGAGATGGCGCACCAGCGTCTTCTCCTCATCGGCACTCACGGTGCCGCGCGCCTTGCCGGCGCCGATCGCCAGCGATGCCAGCACGGCAAGCTGGCAGGTGAAGGCCTTGGTCGAGGCGACGCCGATTTCGGGGCCGGCCATGATCGGGAAGACGGCATCGGATTCGCGGGCGATCGTCGATTCGCGGACATTGACGACGGCGCCGATCTTCAGGCCGTTGTCGCGGCAATAGCGCAGCGATGCCAGCGTATCGGCGGTTTCGCCGGACTGCGAGATGAAGAGAGCGGCCTGCGATGGCGACAGCGGCATTTCGCGGTAGCGGAATTCGGAGGCGACGTCGATCTCGACCGGCAGACGGGCATAACGCTCGAACCAGTATTTGCCGACGAGGCCGGCGAGATAGGCGGTGCCGCAGGCCGAGATCGCCAGGCCGGTCGCCGCCTTGAAGTCGATCGCGGCGGCGTTGGCGCCGATGGTGTTCTCGGCGAAATCAACGTAATGGCTGAGCGCGTGGGAGATCACCTCCGGCTGCTCGTAGATTTCCTTTTCCATGAAATGGCGATGGTTGCCCTTGTCGACGACATAGGCGGTCGCCTGCGAGATCTGCCGGGCGCGCTTGACCGGCTTGCCGGCAAAATCGATGACGGCGACACCGTCGCGGGTGAGGACGGCACAATCGCCGTCGACGAGATAGGTGATCTCGTTGGTGAAGGGCGACAGTGCGATCGCATCCGACCCGAGGAACATCTCGCCGCGGCCATAACCGACGGCAAGCGGCGGCCCCGAACGGGCGGCCATGATCGTGCCGGGATCGGCCTTGAGCATGACGGCAAGCGCATAGGCGCCGGTCAGCCGGTTCAGCATCTGCAACATTGCGGCGCGCGGCTCCAGGCCTTCGCGCAGGTATTTCGCCATCAGCTGAGCGACGACCTCGGTATCGGTCTGGGTTTCGAAGACCGAACCCTCCGCCGTCAACTCGTCGCGCAACTCGGAGAAGTTCTCGATGATGCCGTTGTGGACGACGGCGACACCTTCGACGAAATGCGGATGGGCATTGGTCTCGTTCGGAACGCCGTGGGTCGCCCAGCGCGTATGGGCGATACCGACCACACCGGGCAGCGGTACGGCGTCCAGGCGCTTTTCCAGATTGAACAGCTTGCCTTCGGCGCGGCGGCGATCCATCACGCCCTCATGGATGGTGGCGACGCCGGCGGAATCATAACCGCGATATTCGAGACGCTTCAGCGCATCGACCAGGCGCCCGGCAACAGGCGCAGTTCCGACGATCCCGACAATGCCGCACATAAAACATCCCCATAAGGCTTCGATAACGAGGCCAGTCCTAACGATTTCCGCTTATTTCTCAATCACCTCGGCGGTCACTTTCAATTTCCGCCGGTTACGCAAAGCAGGCTCAAGCCTTCGCCTTCTTCGCCGCCTTGATGGCGAGCGCGCGCTCGCGCAGCAGCGTTGCGCGGCCGGGCTTGATCTCCTGGCGGGCACGGCCGAGTGCCAGCGCATCGGCCGGCACATTGACGGTGATGACGCTGCCGGAGGCGATATAGGCGCCGTCGCCGATCGTCACCGGCGCGACCAGCGAGGAGTTGGAGCCGATGAAGGCGTTTTCGCCGATCACCGTCTCGCTCTTGTTGACGCCGTCATAATTGCAGGTGATCGTGCCGGCGCCGATATTGCTGCCGGCGCCGATGACGGCATCGCCGATATAAGTCAGGTGATTGACCTTGGCGCCCTCGCCGATCCGACCATTCTTGACCTCGCAGAAATTGCCGACCTTGGCGCCGATGCCGAGATCGGCGCCCGGCCGCAGCCGCGCGAAGGGGCCGACGGTCGCGCCCTGGCTGACATGAGCGCCTTCGATATGCGAGAAGGCATGGATGACGGCGCCACTGTCGATCACCGCGCCGGGACCGAAGACCACATTCGGCTCGATCAGCGCATCCTGGCCGATGACGGTGTCGTAGGAGAGGAAGACCGTTTCCGGCGCGATCATGGTGACGCCTGAAAGCATCATTTGGTGGCGCCGGCGCTCCTGCCAGAAGCGCTCGATGACAGCGAGTTCGGCCCGGGTGTTGCAGCCGGTCATCTCGATTTCAGGGGCATCGACAGCGGTGACGCGTCCGCCGAGCGAACGGGCGATCTCGACGAGATCGGTCAGATAGAATTCGCCCTTGGCGTTGGCGTTGCCGATGCGCGAGAGAAGATCGAGCGCCTTGCGGCCGTTGATCGCCATCAGCCCGCTGTTGCACCAGGTGACGGTACGCTCGGCATCGGTCGCGTCCTTCTCCTCGCGGATGGCGATGAGTTCGCCGTCCTTGACGAGCAGACGGCCGTAGCCGGTCGGGCGGTCGGTGTGGAAGCCGATGACGACGATATCGCTGCCGTCGGCAAGGCCTTGGCGGGCGGCCTTGAGGGGGCCGTCGGTCTGCAGCGGCACGTCGCCATAGGTGACGAGGATATCGTCGTAACCCTTGGCAATCGCTTCGCGCGCCGCCAATACCGCGTGGCCGGTGCCAAGCCGTTCCTTCTGCAGGCAGGATTCGATGCCGACACCGCCAATGCTTGCGGCCTTTGCCACGTCCTCGGCATCGCGGCCGACGACGAGGGCGACGGACGAGATGCCGGCGGAGGCGACTGCCTCGACCACATGCGCAATCATCGGCCGGCCGGCGACCGGATGCAGCACCTTCGATTTCGAGGATTTCATCCGCGTGCTGTCACCGGCGGCAAGGATGACGGCAAGACAAGTGCGTTCCATGATGTGCTCCGCGAATCCGTGCCATGAGGCGGCTTTGATGCCTCATACTGCATAATTTCTGAAATCGGAATCGATTTTCGGAAAGCAGGCTTCGTGGATTGAAGGTCTTGCACGTCCCTTGCGCGCCCGAAAAAGACGCGCGGCGCTCTCAGATAAGCAAAGTCTCTACAGGTGTGAAATTTCGGCAGAAATCGGCACTATGACGGTCTCCGAACCGCGGGCAGCGAAGGCCTCGTGCACATGATGGCGGCCATCCAGGATGACGAGTTCCATGGCGCGGCGCGCAGCCAGGCCGTCGCCGGAAACGATCGCGTCGACGATGCGCATATGGGTGTCGGCGATATTGGCAAAACCGTTTTCGGATGGCGGCGTGCTCATGCGGAACATGCCGACGAGGGCCGCTTCGATGAGGCTGCCCAAGGTGCGCATGAAAGGATTGTGCGAGGCCTCGGCGAGTGCCAGGTGAAAGTTAAGGTCGGCAAGTGCCAGGCTGTCGGCAGTGTGGCCGCTCGCCGCCATCTCGAGCGCCAGTCCGCGCAGCGTCTCGATATCCTCTGCATTCGCCCGTTCGGCGACAAGACCGGCGGCGAAGGGTTCAAAGGCGAGACGAATATCGTAGAGCTGTAGCAGGAACTCTTCCGTCACACCATTGTCGAAGTGCCAGGCGATGATTTCGCTGTCGAACATGTTCCAGAGGTTCTTCTCGGTCACACGCGTGCCGACCCGCGCCTTGGCGACGACCATGCCCTTGGCGGCAAGCGTCTTCATCGTCTCACGCAAGACGGTACGGGACACCTTGAAGCGTTGCGCCAGTTCGGTGTCGCCAGGCAGGATCGAGCCGACAGGATAGGTGCCGGCGACGATACCCTTGCCGAGTTCGTCGACCACCTGCGCGTGGCTCGTCCGGGCTCTGCGCCCCGTCTTGCGGGTCTCGTCCAATTTGTTGCGCAAGCGATCCCTCTCCCCTCAGGCGTACCTCTTGTTCAGACTGGAAACGAACAGGATGGCTTTCTGCATCAGGATGAATGCAAAAAGCAAAAGGCCAATCAGGATCTTGGTCCACCAGCTCGACAGCGTGCCGTCGAAGGTGATGTAGGTCTGAATGAGCCCCTGGATCAGGATACCGATCAAGGTTCCCGCCACGAATCCCGCTCCTCCGGTCAGCAGCGTCCCCCCGATGACGACGGCCGCAATGGCATCGAGTTCGACGCCGACTGCTGCAAGAGAATATCCGGCAGAGGTGTACAGCGAAAAAACGATCCCGGAAAGGCCTGCCAGAAAGCCGGACAGCGCATAAATCTGGATTGTTGTGCGGCCGACCGGCACACCCATCAACCGCGCCGTCTGCGGGCCGCCGCCGAGTGCATAGACATTGGTGCCGAAACGGGTGCGCTGGGCGATGAAAATGCCGACGGCAAAGACCAGAAGCATGATGCCGCCGATCAGCGTCAGCCGGCCGCCTCCAGGCAGACGATAATAGAGGCTGGTCAGCGTCGAATAATATTCATGATCGATCGGAATGCTGTCGATCGAGAGCACGAAGGCCATGCCGCGCGCCAGGAACATGCCGGCGAGCGTGACGATGAAGGCCGGCATTTCGAGATAGTGGATGATTGCGCCCATGACCGCGCCGAAGGCGGTCGTGATGACGAGCACAAGCGCGAAGGCGAGCAGCGGATGGATCGAGGTCTTCTGCAGGATCACCGCAAGGAAGACGCCGGTGAAGGCGATGACCGACCCGATCGACAGATCGATGCCGCCCGAGATGATGACGAAGGTCATGCCGACGGCGGCGATGCCGAGAAAGGCGTTGTCGGTCAGGAGATTGCCGATGACGCGCGTCGACAGCATGTTCGGATATTGCAGCGTGCAACCGGCATAAGCGAGCACGAAAATGACGATGGTCGCAAGCAGCGGCAGGTATTTGGAGTTCATTTCGGCTGCTCCCTGCCGCTCTGCCGGCGGCTGGCGAAGATGGCGAGCGATTGCACCGCCGGCGACTGGATGACGAGGATGACGATAATGATGACGGCCTTGATGATCAGGTTGAATTCAGGCGGGAATCCGGAGGACAGAATGCCGGTATTCACCGCCTGGATGATCATCGCGCCGATCAGCGATCCGAGAATGCTGAAGCGGCCGCCGAGCAGCGAATTGCCGCCGACGACGACGGCGAGGATGGCGTCGAGTTCGAGCCAGAGGCCGGCATTGTTGGCGTCGGCGCCCTTGATGTCGGCGGCGACGATGATGCCTGCAATCGATGCGCAGAGCCCGCTCAGCATGTAGACCGCCATCAGCAGTACCGGCGTTTGGATGCCGGAGAGCGTGCTGGCGCGGCGATTGATGCCGACGGCCTCGATCAGCATGCCGAGCGCCGTGCGGCGGACGAGCAGGATGACGAGCAGGCCGACGAGCAGCCAGATGACAACAGGCATCGGCAGCAGGGCCATGGAACCGCTGCCGAAGAAGGTCAGGCCGTCATCGTTGAAGGTCAGGATAGCGCCTTCGGTGATGAGCTGGGCGATGCCACGGCCGGCGACCATCAGCACCAGCGTGGCGATGATCGGCTGGATATTGAGGACTGCCACGAGGAAACCGTTCCAGACGCCGCAGGCAATGCCGATCGCAAGCGTCAGGATGACGGTGTAGGCAACTGAATTTCCAGCGACAATCGACGAGGCGGCGACGGCGCCGCAGATGGCGACGACGGCTCCGACCGATAGATCAATGCCCTTGGTGGCAATCACCAGCGTCATGCCGATCGCCAACAGCGCCACCGGCGCGCCGCGGTTCAGGACGTCGATCAGGCTGCCATAGAGGCGGCCATTTTGAACCACAACATTAAAAAACTGCGGTGACGTTATGAAATTCAATAGAAGAATGACAACGAGCGCGATTAATTGCGGCGCCAGGCGATATGCCAGCGTCTTCAGCGAGGACTTCATGCATGCTCCGTCTTGTGCTCGGCGGCGGCGATGGCATCGACGATACCGGCGGCGGTGATGCGCTCGCCTGTCAGTTCGGCGATATGCTGCCTGTCGCGAAGTACGATGACACGTGAACTATAGGCGACAAGTTCTTCAAGTTCCGAGGAAATCACGATCAGCGACATGCCCTCGGCGCAGAGCTGTTCGATGAGCTTGATGATCTCGGCATGAGCGCCGACATCGATGCCGCGGGTCGGCTCGTCGAGGATCAGAAACTTGGGATTGGTCGCCAGCCAGCGGGCGAGGATCGCCTTCTGCTGATTGCCGCCGGAGAGCAGCCGAATCGGTTTTTCGCGATCGGTGGTGCGAATGTCGAGCGCCTTGATATAGCGATCGGCAAGCGCATTCTGCTCGGCGCGCGACAGCGGCCGCGTCCAGCCGCGGCGGGCCTGCAGCGCTAAGGCAATGTTCTCCCGGATCGACAGGTCGCCGACGATGCCGTCGGTCTTGCGGTCCTCGGGGCAGAAGCCAAAACCTTTTTCGATTGCGGCGCGCGGGCTCGAAAGCGCCACCGGCTGACCGTCGATCGTGGCGCTGCCGCTATCGGCATGTTCGATGCCGAAGAGCAGTTCGGCGGTTTCGGTGCGGCCGGAACCTAGCAACCCGGCAATGCCGACCACCTCACCGGCGCGCACGTCGAGATCGAAGGGCTTGACCTTGCCGCGTTTGCCGTAGCCTGCAAAACGATATCGGACTTCGCCGGCCGCAACGCTGCGTTCCCTGACCGTCTCCTCGACATGAGCCAGTTCGCGGCCGAGCATCATGGCAATCAGGCCCTGGCGCGGCAGATCGGCGGCGTCGCGGGTGCCGACGAGCTTGCCGTTGCGCAGCACGGTGATGCGGTCGCTGATCGCATAGACCTGCTCGAGAAAATGGGTGATGAAGACGATGCCCAGACCGCGCTTCTTCAGGTCCTCGATGATGCGGAAGAGCAGCGCCACTTCTTGGTTGTCGAGGCTTGCCGTCGGCTCGTCCAATATCAGCACCTTACCGGAAAGATCGACGGCGCGGGCGATGGCAACCACTTGCTGGACAGCGACGGAAAAACGGCCAAGCTCGGCGGTGACGTCGATATCGACGCCGTAGCCGGTCAGCAGGTCGCGCGCCTTGCGGTTCATCGCGCGCACGTCGGTCATGCCGAAACGCCTTGGCTGGCGTCCGAGAAACAGGTTTTCGGCGACGCTCAGATTGGTAAGGAGGTTGACCTCCTGGTAGACGGTGCCGATGCCAAGCTTCTGGGCGGCGAGTGTATTGGCCGGATTGATTTCATGGCCGTCGAGCGTCAGACTGCCCTCGTCACGATGATAGGCGCCGGTGATGCACTTGATCAGCGTCGATTTGCCGGCGCCATTCTCACCAAGCAGCGCGTGCACCTCGCCCTTGCGCAGCGTGAAATCGACCTTGTCCAACGCCACTGCGCCGGGAAAAAATTTCGATATTCCGGAAGCCGCGAGAACGTTCTCGAAATCGTCAGTCATAAGGGTCTGTTTTCCTGATATTGACCGCAAAGGCCGCGCCGCGGCCGGACATGAGGTCCCAAGGCGGCAAGGCAGTTCCGCACCGGTCCATGACGGGCCGGTGCGGTTCTACAGCGTCACGCGACTTTTCAGGCGCGTGACGCTGCAGCGCTTTGAATGCTGCATAATTCTACCCTCAAATCGATCCCGATTCAGGGATTATGCAGCGGTGTCAAATCAGATCAGTAGCCCTGACCCTTCTTCTGTTCGTAGACCTTCATCGGCTCGTCGGCAGGGGTGTAGAGCTTGGACTCGGTCTGGATCCACTTCGCCGGAGCCTTCTTGTCCTTCAGGTAGGCATCGAGGGCATCGAAGGCCGGGCCTGCCATGTTCGGCGTCAGCTCGACCGTGGCATTGCTTTCACCTTCGGACATCGCCTTGAAGATATCGGGAACGGCATCGATGGAGACGACGAGGATATCCTTGCCTGGCTTCAGGCCGGCTTCCTTGATCGCCTGGATGGCGCCGACGGCCATGTCGTCATTATGGGCGTAGAGTGCGCAGATGTCCTTGCCGCCATTCTCGGCCTTCAGGAAGCTTTCCATGACTTCCTTGCCCTTGGTGCGGGTGAAGTCACCGGTCTGGCTGCGAACGATCTTGAGATTGTCGTGACCGGCGAGAGCCTCTTCGAAGCCCTTCTTGCGGGCGATGGCCGGCGACGAACCGGTCGTGCCCTGCAGCTCGACGACGTTGCACTTCTTGTCGCCGACAGTCTTGACCAGGAAGTCGCCTGCGACCTTGCCTTCATGGACCAGGTCGGAGGTCACAGCCGTCAGGTAGAGATCGTCCGGAGCCTTGATGGTGCGGTCGAGAAGGATGACCGGAATCTTGGCTTCCTTGGCTTCCTTGAGAACGTCGTCCCAGCCGGTTTCAACGACCGGCGCAATGAGAATGGCATCGACGCCCTGAGCAATGAAGGAGCGCAAAGCCTTGATCTGGTTTTCCTGCTTCTGCTGTGCATCGGCAAACTTCAGATCGATGCCGCGCTTCTTGGCCTGCTCCTTGGTAACGGTCGTTTCAGCCGCACGCCAGCCCGATTCCGAGCCGATCTGCGAGAAGCCGACGGTCAGTCCGCCGGCCGAAGCCGAACCGAACATGCAGGCAGCAAGAATCGTGGCACTCAAAAGTGCAGTCTTCAATTTCATGATTTCCTCCCAAGCCGCATCTCGCGGCGCAGGGTCAAAAAATCATATAGTATTACTTTTGTAAATCGGAATCTTGGCATGCACTGCAGCAAAAAAAGAGCACCCACAAGGGGCGCTCTTCGCAACTGCGAATTGAAGGCGACTTATTGCGCCGGCAGCTTGTCGTCGACTCCTTCGACATAGAAGTTCATGCCGAGCAGCGTGCCATCATCGGCCTTTTCGCCGGCCTTCAGCCAGGGTGTGCCGTCCTGCTTGTTGATCGGGCCGGTGAAGGGATGCAGTTCACCTGACTTGATCTTGGCTTCGGTTTCCTCTGCCATCTTCTTCACGTCGTCGGGCATGTTGGTGTAGGGCGCCATCTTCAAGATGCCGTCCTTGAGACCGTCCCAGCTCTGCTCGGACTTCCAGGTGCCGTCCAGAAGCGCATGGATGCGCTTGGAGTAGTAGGTGCCCCAGGTGTCGACAATCGCCGTCATCTGCGCCTTGGGACCGGCTGCGATCATATCGGACGCCTGACCGAAGGCGTGGATGCCGCGTTCTTCGGCAACCTGCATCGGCGCCGTCGTATCGGTGTGCTGGGTCAAGACGTCGACGCCCTGGTCGACCATCGCCTTGGCGGCGTCGGCTTCCTTGCCCGGGTCGAACCAGGTGTTGACCCAGATGACCTTCAGCTTGAAGCTCGGATCGACCGACTTGGCGCCTTGCTCAAACGAATTGATGCCCATCACCACTTCGGGAATCGGGAAGGAGGCGATGTAGGCGGCGCCGTGGTTCTTCGAGGTCTTCGCGGCAATCTGGCCTAGGATGTAGCGGCCTTCATAGAAACGCGAATTGTAGGTGGCGAGGTTGGGGCCGGACTTGTAGCCGGTGCCGTGCTCGAACTTGACCTTCGGGAACTTGGCGGCGACCTTGACGGTCGCATCCATGAAGCCGAAGGACGTCGTGAAGATCAGCTTGCAGCCGGAACGGGCAAGGCGCTCGATGGCGCGCTCGGCATCCGGGCCTTCCGGTACGTTTTCGAGGTAAGGCGTGTCGATCTTGTCGCCGAACTCGGCCTGGACCTGCTGGCGGCCGAGATCGTGGGCTTGCGAATAGCCGCCATCGGTGTGCGAACCGACATAGACGAAGCAGACCTTGGTCTTATCAGCAGCCTCTGCGGCGGACGAGATGCCGATCACGGCGGCGGCCGAGGCGGCGAGTGTGAATGCGAACTTCTTCATGGTGACCCCTGTTGGTTTGAAGTTATTGCGGAACCCGTCATTGTGTTCTTGCCTTATCGCTCCGGCACGAAGGCTTTTCCGAGCGAGGCGGGCGTATTGATCAACGTCGTGCGCCGATTATGGGAAATGATGATGAGAACCACAATAGTCGCGGCATAGGGCAGCATCGAGAGGAACTGCGAGGGAATGCCGAGACCGAATGCCTGCGCGTGCAGCTGCAGGATGGTGACCGCGCCGAAGAGATAGCCGCCGGCAAAAACCCGCCACGGCCGCCAGGAGGCGAACACCACCAGCGCCAGCGTGATCCAGCCGCGGCCGGCCGACATGTTCTCCGCCCATTGCGGGGTGTAGACAAGCGACAGTTGGGCGCCGGCAAGACCGGCGCAGGCGCCGCCGAACATCACCGCCAGATATCGCGTGCGGATAACCTGAATGCCGAGCGCATGGGCCGAACCGTGACTGTCGCCGATCGCTCTCAGCTTCAGCCCGGCGCGGCTGCGGAACAGGAACCAGCTGACACCGACGACAAGCGCAATCGACAGGTAGAAGACCAGATCCTGCCTGAAGAGAACGTGGCCAATGACCGGAATATCCGACAGGCCCGGGATAACGATCTCTCCCAGCCGGATGCCGGGCACGCTGACATAGGCCTCGCCAAGCATGCCGGAGGCGCCGAGGCCGAGAAGGGTGAGCGCCAATCCCGTCGCCACCTGGTTTGCCACCAGGGTCAGCGTCAGGAAGGCGAAGAGAAGAGAGAAAAGCGCGCCTGCCGCAATGCCGCAGACGATGCCGACATAGGGCGAGCCCGACATTTGCGCGCCGGCAAAAGCGGCAACCGCGCCCATGATCATCATGCCTTCGACGCCGAGATTGAGCACGCCGGAACGCTCGGTGACGAGTTCGCCGAGGGCGGCGATGACGAGCGGCGTCGAGGCGGTGATGACCGTCAGCAGAATGGCTTCGAAGATGCTCATGCCGCCTCGCCCCTTAGCCGCGACCAGACAATGCGGATTTTGTAATAGATCAGCGTATCGCAGGACAGCACGAAGAACAGCAACAGCCCCTGGAAGACGCGGGTGACCTTGTCGGAGACCCCGAGCGACAGCTGTGCCGCCTCGCCGCCGAGATAGGTCAGCGCCAGCACCAGGCCGGAGGCGATGATGCCGAGCGGATTGAGGCGGCCGAGAAAGGCGACGATGATGGCGGTGAAGCCGTAGCCCGGCGAGATCGCCGGCTGCAGGTGGCCGATCGAGCCGGAGACCTCGGCTATCCCGGCAAGGCCGGCAAGAGCGCCCGAAAACAGAAAGCTGAACCAGATCATCTTCTTCGACGAGAAGCCGGCAAAGCGCCCTGCCCGCTCCGATTGGCCGAGCACGACGATCTCGAAGCCTTTCAGCGTATAACGCAGCATGAACCAGACGCCGATGGCCGCGACTATGGCGAAGATAAAGGCCCAATGCGCCCGGCCCGATTCTTCCCAGATCGCCGGCAGCACCGCCTCAGGGGCGAAATCGCGCGAGACCGGGAAGTTGAAGCCCTTCGGATCGCGCCAGGCGCCGCGAATGAGCCAATCGAGGAAGAGCTGGGCGATATAAACCAGCATCAGCGATGTCAGGATCTCATTGGTGTTGAAATGCGCTTTCAGCAGCGCCGGAATGGCGGCGAAAAGCGCACCGCCGAGCGCACCGAGGATGAGCATCAGCGGCAGCACCAGCGGCGAATGCCAATCGTAAAAGACGATCGGCAGATAGGAGCCGGTGATGGCGCCGATGGTGAACTGGCCTTCGGCGCCGATATTCCAGTTGTTCGAGCGATAGCAGACGGCCAGGCCGACGGCGATCAGGATGAGGGGTGCTGCCTTGATCGCCAGTTCGTGCAGCGACCAGACCTCGAGCAGCGGCTCGACGAAGAAGGCGTTCAGCGCCTCCACAGGGTCCTTGCCGAGCATTGCGAACATGATGGCGCCGAAGATCAGAGTCAGCACAAGGGCCAGCAGCGGCGAGACGAAAGCGTAGAGCTTCGAGATGTCGGGGCGTTTTTCGAGTTCAATGCGCATGGGCTGCCTCTTCAATGCGCATGGGGCGCCTCTTCAATGCGCATGGCGCGCCTCCGGGGCATTGCCGCTCTGGTGCAGGCCACCCATCAGCAGGCCGATCTTTTCGCGCGTCAGCTCGCCGGCCGCAGCCGGGCTGGAAAGGCGGCCTTCGCAGATGACGGCGATATCGGTCGCCACTTCGAAGATCTCGTCGAGATCCTGGCTGATGACGACAACCGCCGAACCGCTTCTGGCCAGATCGACCAATGCCTGGCGGATGCGGCTAGCAGCACCCGCATCGACGCCCCAGGTCGGCTGGTTGACGACGAGCACCGCCGGCTGGCGGTCGAGCTCGCGGCCGACGATGAACTTTTGCAGATTTCCGCCGGACAAGGAGCCGGCGGCCGGATCATCGCCGCTCTTGCGGACATCCATGGCCTCGGAAATCCGCCGCGCGGCAGATTTCACCGCTCCATGGCGGATGATGCCGAGCAGGCCGAGAAACGCCTTGCGGTCCGACTGGCTGCGGGCGAGCACCAGATTGTCCGACAGTTTCATGGCGGAAACGGCGGCATGGCCGTGACGCTCCTCCGGCACGAAGCCGGCGCCGAGCAGGCGGCGAGCGGTGATGCCCTGGGTGCCGACCGGCCTTTTACGGATGATGATTGCGTCGGGCGACGCGACCGGATATTCGCCGGACAGCGCATCGAAGAGTTCACTCTGGCCGTTGCCGGCGACACCGGCAATGGCGAGGATTTCGCCAGCGCGGACCGTCATCGAGACGTCACGCAGCGGCATGGCGAAAGGCGTGCGGGCGGCGACGGAAAGGTTGGCAACGGCAAGCTGCACCTCGCCCTTGTCGCTGCACTCCGGATGGGTGACAGTCGCCACCTCGCTGCCGACCATCATGCGGGCGAGCGAGGCGGGCGTTTCCTGCTTCGGATCGCAGGCACCGGTGACGCGGCCATGGCGCAGCACGGTGGCGCGGTCGCAGATGCGCTGCACCTCTTCCAGGCGGTGGCTGATATAGAGAACCGAACGGCCCTCGGCGCGCAGCTTGAACAGCGTCTCGAACAGCCTGTCGGCCTCCTGCGGCGTCAGCACCGAGGTCGGCTCATCGAGAATGATCAGCTTCGGATTTTGCAGCAGCGCACGGACGATCTCGATGCGCTGGCGCTCGCCGACCGAGAGATCGGCAACATGGGCGTGCGGATCGAGCGGCAGGCCGTAAGCCTGCGACAGTGCCCTCGCCTCCTCGGCGATCCTGTCGATCGGGATGGCGTCATCGAGCGAGAGCGCGATGTTTTCGGCAACCGTCAGCGCCTCGAACAGCGAAAAATGCTGGAAGACCATGCCGATGCCGAGCTTGCGGGCTTCACCCGGCGAGGTGATCGAGACCTGCTTGCCCTGCCAGAGGATATGCCCGTCCGTCGGCTCCAGTACGCCGAACAGCATCTTCACCAGCGTGGATTTGCCGGCGCCATTTTCGCCGAGAAGCGCATGAATTTCGCCCGGCGCGATATCGAGATCGATTTCATTGCAGGCGGCAAAGCCACCGAAGAACTTCGTCAGCTTCTGGACGGATAATAACGCACCGGACTCCGGCACATTCAATGGCGACACGTTCCCCTCATTTCTTCTGCCAGCCGGTCCGTTCGGATCTCATGGAATCAGCAGCGTCGTTCCTGTTGTTTTTCTTGTTTCCAGATCCGCGTGAGCCTGCCCAACCTCACGTAACGGATAGGTTTGATTGATATTGATACGCACTTTGTTGCTTTGCACAACATCAAATAGCGCCTTTGCACTGTCGATCAATTCCTGGCGCGCGGCGATGTAGGTGAAGAGCGTCGGCCGCGTCGCAAACAGCGACCCCTTCTGCGCCAGCATCGCCAGGGTGAAATTCTCGATCGGCCCGGAGGATTGGCCGAAGGAGGCAAAAAGGCCGCGCGGCTTCAGGCAATCGAGCGACTGTGGAAAAGTATCCCGGCCGATCGAATCGTAGACGACATCGACGCCTTTGCCGGCGGTGATCTCGCGGACGCGGACGGCGAAGTCCTCGCTCTTGTAGTTGATCACATGGTCGTAGCCATGGGCGAGCGCCAGCTGGACCTTGTCTTCGGAGCCCGCCGTGCCGATGACGGTAGCGCCGAGCGCCTTTGCCCATTGGCCGGCGATCAGCCCGACGCCGCCTGCTGCGGCATGAAACAACAGCACTGTCTCAGGGCCGACCTTGAAGGTGCGGTTCAGCAGATATTCGGCAGTCATGCCCTTCAACATCATCGCCGCCGCCGTTTCGAGCTCGATGCCGTCAGGCACATGCACCAGATGGCGCGTCTCGATATTGCGCTCAGCGCTATAGGCGCCGTCGGCGCTGGCATAGGCGACACGGTCACCGAGCTTGAAATCCGTAACGCCGGGGCCGACCGATGTCACGGTGCCGGCGCCCTCCTTGCCGGTGACGAAGGGTAGATGCGGCACCTTGTAGGAGCCGTTGCGGAAATAGACATCGATGAAATTGAGGCCGACCGCCGCTTGGCCGATCTGCACCTCACCGACTGAGGGCGGCGGGAGGTCGAGCTCGACATAGTCGAAAACCTCCGGCCCGCCCGTCCTCGAGAATGAAACCGCCTGCGTTTTGGTCATCTGGCTTGCCCTATGCTTCGCGTCCGAGAGCGGGGAAGAATTGCAGCACCGCACCGATGACGTAAAGATAGAGCCCGGTCACGATGAAGAGAATGAGCGCCCATTCGGGTGTGTCGAAGTGCATCAGCAGCGAAAAGATGCCCAGCGCCGACCACAGGAAGAAGACGCCGAGATTGAGCGGGCGCAGCCTTTTGACGCGGACCGGGTGCAGGAAATTGATCGGCAGGAAGGTCAGCACCACCGAAACGATGACGACGGCGAGCGCCGTCGTCGCGCTGGCATCGATGACGAACAGCGTGAAAACGATCATGTTCCAGACGACAGGGAAGCCGGAGAAGAAGTACTCCTCGGTCTTCATGCCCATATCGGCATAGTAAATGGCGCTTGAGATGACGATCATGCCGGCGGCGACGAAGGACCAGGGCTCGCCGATCATGCCGCTCTGATAGAGCGCGAAAGCCGGCAGCAGCACATAGGTGACGTAGTCGATGATATTGTCGAGCGTATCGCCAGACCAGTTCGGCAGCACTTCCTTGACGCGCACCTTGCGGGCGATCGGCCCGTCTATGCCGTCGACGAGAAGGGCAAGGCCCAGCCACCAGAACATGTCGATGAAGCGGTGCTCGGCGGCGGCAACGACGCCGAGAAAGGCAAGGAAGGAGCCGGAGGCCGTCAGGATATGGACGGAAAAGGCGCGCATCTCCGCGTAAGGAACACGCTTGTACTTGAAAATCTTCATATTCCCCCGACCGCCCTATCGCGCTCGCCCCGGCAAGCATCTTTTTTCGCCAACTATCACCGGACCCCTCTTCCTGAATCGGGTCCCGACGCCGTAGGTCTTTGTTGTCGCACCGTTTTTGCCGAAAACCGGCATCGATATCAGGCGCGCCGCCCTAATATGCATCCTTTGCCGGGCTTCGCCAGCGGGAAATACGACATTGCCCGCGAGCCATTGAATCCTGACAATGGCATGCATATTTCCCTTCAGGAGTGGTGCGTGGAATGGAATACCTTTAATTCGGGCGCGATTTGTAATATCTCGCTCGCATCCGACAGTTCATCCGACGAATACGGGATCCGCTACCGCAATGAACGCGCCTGCAAAGACCGAAGACTTCGCCTTGTCCATCCCCGCCGGCGTCTATGCCGAGACGGTGCTCGATGTCACGCACTATACCGACCGGCTCTTCCGCTTCACGATGACCCGGCCGCAGGGCTTCCGTTTCCGTTCCGGCGAATTCGCGATGATCGGCCTGATGGTCGAGGGCAAGCCGGTATTCCGCGCCTATTCGATCGCCAGCCCAGCCTGGGCCGAAGAGCTTGAATTCTTCTCGATCAAGGTGCCGGACGGCCCGCTCACCTCGCATCTGCAGGCAATCAAGCCGGGCGACCAGGTACTGATGCGCAAGAAGCCCACCGGCACGCTGGTGCTCGATGCGTTGACCCCTGGCCGCCGTCTCTACATGTTCTCGACGGGAACGGGCATTGCGCCTTTCGCCAGCCTGATCCGCGATCCCGAGACCTATGAGAAGTTCGAGGAAGTCATCCTCACCCACACGACACGCGATGTCGCCGAGCTGAAATACGGCTTCGACTTGGTGCACGAGATCCAGAACGACGAGTTGCTGAAGGAAGTCGTCGGCGACAAGCTGCGGCATTATCCGACGGTCACGCGCGAGGATTTCGAATATCGCGGCCGCATCACCGACCTGATCTCCTCCGGCAAGCTGTTTACCGATCTCGGCGTGCCGCCGCTCGACCCGGTGATCGACCGCGGCATGATCTGCGGTTCCTCGGCGATGCTGAAGGATACCAAGGAACTGCTCGAAAAGGCCGGCCTCGATGAAGGCGCCAATAGCAAGCCCGCCGAATTCGTCATCGAACGCGCTTTCGTCGGCTGACGTTTTCCGACAATCAGATCTGACAGCGGCTCCGGAAACGGGGCCGTTTCTATGTCTGGGCGAGATAGTCGATCAGCACCGCCATCGCGGCGCGCGCCTCATCCTGATTGCCCTGATGGATGGCGCGGATGACGGCGACATGCAGCGCGATGGCGCGATCCATGCGCTCCGGGCTTGCCGTCGAATACCAGAGGCGACGTGAATGCGTCTGCACCGGGCCGAGCGCTGCCATGATGAAGCCGTTCGGGCAGGCCTCCTCAAGGATTTCGTCGAAAGCCTTGTCGGCGGCGAAGAAGCCGGCGAGATCGCCGGTGACGGCGCATTCCTCCATCGCACGCGCGCAGTTGCCAAGGCGGACGCGCTGTTCCTCCGTCGCATGTTCGGCAACGAGGCTCGCTGCGATCGGCTCCAGCTCGCGGCGTACTTGCATGACATCGCCATGATCCTCAGGCGCGATCTCGGACACCTGCAGCCCAACTCGTGGCTTCACCAGGATTAGCCCCTGCCAGGCAAGCTTCTGGATCGCCTCGCGCACCGGTGTGCGCCCATGGCCTGCCATATCGATCAGCTGCTTTTCGGTGACAAGTGCGCCAGGCTTCAGCGCCAGCGTCACAATCAGATGCTCGAGCGCGAGATAGGCAAGATGGCTCTGTGAGGTCTGCATGCCGGACTATCCGTCGTTCGAGACTGATATATCACATAGTGGCACGCTCGAAAACTGAAGGCAAGTCAAGATGATATATCAAAATAGAGACAGATGAATAACATAGGCGAAGCTGCTGAGCGTCTACGCCGTAAACGCCTCCTTCCGCTTGCCTCACCCTCTGAATGCTCCTTGGGCCGAGCATTCACACGGCATCAACCAGCAGTGGCATGGATCCTCGGCTCAAGGCCGAGGAAGACAGAGAGTGGGTTGGCCTTCTCGCCAAACTCGCCAGTCTGCCGGGGGCCGCCGTCTCGACTGCTCTGGTGCCGCCCCTGCACAAGGCGCTTTCAGCGCGGCGCAACGTGACGGTGTCAGCCTGAACAAATGAGTGACAGCTCGAACCGCCGTCGGCTGGAGAACGACATCCTGCCTTTTACTCATGCCGCAGCGCCTCGATCGGATTGAGCTGTGCCGCCCGTCTTGCCGGGAAATAGCCGAAGATCATGCCGATTGCGGCGGAGAAGAGGAAGGCGACGGCGACCATCATCGGGCTGAAAACGAAGGGGACTTTTAGGAGCGTCACCGCGCCGAAGCCGAGGCTCAGGCCAAGCACGATGCCGGTGATGCCGCCGAACAGTGACAGCGCCACCGCTTCGACCAGGAACTGGGTCAGCACCTGGTTTTCGAGCGCGCCGATCGCCAGGCGAATGCCGATTTCGCGGGTGCGCTCGGTGACGGAGACCAGCATGATGTTCATGATGCCGATGCCGCCGACGAGCAGGCTGATGGCGGCGACGGCGCCGAGCAGGCCGGTCAGCAACGTCGTCGTGCCGGTCATCGCCTCGGCGATCTGGGTCATGTCGTTGACGTTGAAATCGTCCTGCCGGCCGGGCACGATCTTGCGGCGCTCGCGCAGCAGATCTTCGACATCGGACTGCACCTTGGCTGTGGAGACGCCGTCGCGCGCCGAGATGATGATCTGCGGCACGTTGCTGTTGCCGCTGATGCGCCGCTGGAACACCTTGACCGGCATGATGACGACATCGTCCTGGTCGGTGCCCATGCCGGACTGGCCGCGCTTGGCGAGCACGCCGATAACCGGGCATGAAACCTTACCGACGCGGATCTGCTGACCGATCGGATCGGCGGCGCCGAAGAGCTGCGAACGCACCGTCTCGCCGATGATGCAGCGGGACTGGCCGCGTTCCTCGGCGGGGGTAAAATTGCGGCCGAGCGCCAGGCTCCAATCCTGCGCCACGAAATAGTCGTTGGTGGTGCCGGAGACGCTGGTCGAATGGTTCTGGCCGCCAAAAATCACGGTCGCGGTGGACTGGTTGAGCGGCGCCACGGCTCTAAGGCCGCCGATCTGATCGCGGATGGCGGCGACATCCTTGACGCTGAAGCGTTTGGCCTCGGAGCTCGCCCGGCCGGGGCCGAACTGGCCGGGGCGGACGAACAGCATGTTGGTGCCGAGCCGCGACAGTTCGGTCGAGACCTGTGCGGTCGTGCCATTGCCGATCGTCACCAGCGCGATAACGGCGGCGACGCCGATGACGACGCCGAGCACAGTCAGGAACGAGCGCAGCATGTTTCGGCTGATGGCGCGCAGCGCCAGCTTCAGCGTCTCAAAGAACATGATCCGCCCTCCTGCGATGCTCGACCTCGGTCTCCAGCTTGCCGTCGACGAACCTGAACAGCCGCTGCGCATAGGCGGCGATATCGGGTTCGTGCGTGACCATGACGATGGTGATGCCCTGCTCGCGGTTCAGCCGGGTCATCAGATCCATGATCTCGATGCTGGTTTTCGTGTCGAGATTGCCCGTGGGCTCGTCGGCGAGCAGCAGCGCCGGTTCGGTGACGATGGCGCGGGCGATGGCGACGCGCTGCTGCTGACCGCCCGATAGTTCCTGGGTCTTGTGATGTTCGCGGCCGGACAGCCCGACCAGCGCCAGGGCTTCGCGGGCTCGTTCGCGCCGCTCGCGCACCGCCATCCCGCGATAGATCAGCGGCAGCTCGACATTTTCGACGGCCGAGGTGCGCGACAACAGGTTGAAGCCCTGGAAGACGAAGCCGAGCATATGGCGGCGCAGAAGCGTCAGCTGGCTTCGGTCGAAGCCACTGGTCGGAATACCTTCGAAGATGTAATCGCCAGCACTCGGCACGTCGAGGCAGCCGAGGATGTTCATCGCCGTCGACTTGCCGGAGCCCGATGGGCCCATGATCGCGACGAATTCGTGAGTGTTGATTGCAAGGTCGACATGGTCGAGCGCGCGGATCGCCGCTTCGCCTTCGCCGTAGATTTTCGAGACCTGCCTGAATTCGATGAGCGGCGGGCTTGCCATCCGTCTCTCCGCCTAGTTCGCACGCGTCGTGGCGTCGGTCACCAATGCGTCGTTTTCCTTGAGGTCACCGGAGGCGACCTGGGTGAACTGACCGTCGGACGAGCCGACCTGGATGACGACAGGCGTGGGCCGGCCGTCGCGCAGCACCCAGACGCGCCGCTGCGCTCCCGTCAACGCCTGACCTGAATTGCCGCCGCGCTGACGTGGTGGGCCGAAGATCCCGAAAATGCCGCGGCCGCGCCTTTCGGCTTGCGGGGGAGCATAACGTAGCGCGGTGTTCGGCACCATCAGCGTGTCCTTGACAGCTTCGACGGTGATGTCGGCCGTCGCCGTCATGCCGGGACGCAGCAAGAGGTCGGCATTGTCGACGGAGAGGACCGCCTTATAGGTCACAACATTGTTGACCACTTCGGAGGCGAAGCGGATCTGCTCGATCTCAGCCGGAAAGCTCCGGTCGGGATAGGCGTCCACTGAAAACTTCGCCTTCTGGCCGACAGCGATCTGGCCGACATCGGCCTCGTCGACATCGACCTGCAGCTCCATCTTCTTCAAATCGCCGGCGATGGTGAAAAGGATCGGCGCCGAAAGCGAGGCTGCGACCGTCGCACCCGGATTGACGGCACGGGTGAGGATCACGCCGTCGATCGGCGAGATGATCTTCGCCTTGGCGAGATTGACCTCGGCAAGCTGCAGATCGGCCTCCGAGGCCAGGACCTCGGCTTCGTTGATCTGTTTGGCGGCGACGGCGGAATCATATTTGTAGCTGGCGTCGTCGAGGCTCTGCTGGGTGGAGACGTTGCTCTTGACCAGGCTCTTCAGCCGCTCGAGCGAGGTGCTTGCTGATTGCAGGTCGGCATTGGCCTTGGCGACATTCGCCTTGGCCGAATTGAGCTTGGCGCGTGAGCTCTTCACATCCGCCTCGAGCTTGTTGGTGTCGAGTTGCGCCAGCACGTCGCCCGATTTGATCGTGCTGTTGTAATCGACGTTGACGTCGCGGACCGTGCCGGAAAGTTCGCTCGATATATCGACCTGCTCGGTCGGCTGCACCGAGCCGGTGGCGGTGACGAGCACCGTCAGGTCGCCGCGTTTTGCCGGCTGGGTGGCATAGCTCACTTCGCTTTGCCCGCGCCCCACATAGAAGTATGCGGCGCCGGCTGCAGCGGCGACGAGAATCAGCAGAATAAGCAGACGTCCGCGCCAGCGGCTGCGCTTGCCCTGCCGTCCCGATGCGGCAAGGACCGCTGCGAGATCGGACGCGCCGTTTGTCTCTGCCCCGGTCTTCTTGCTGGCTCCGGTATCGTTCATGTCATCCTCGATCAGTCGGGAGCCGTCTCGGCCCCGCTGCGAAATAAGCACAACGCAGATGAACCGGGCATTAGCATTGCCGCCGAAGTGGCACGGAATTGCGGACGGGGGAAATGAAATATTGGTAAGGAAAGTCAAGTTTTGGCGGGGAAGCGCACGTCAGTCAGCATCTTCGGCATATTGCCCCGCGCCCGGCAGCGGATGCAGCCAGGGCTCGCGCCGTTTAATCCAGACTTCGTAGTCCGGCGCAAGGTCGCTCGGCGGATCGTCGAGCGAGCCGAGGCGGATTTCTGTCGTCTCCTGCTGCAGGCAGAACAGCCTGCCGCCGCAGGCGGGGCAGAAGCTGCGACCGGCGAAGGTGGCGATCTCGCCGCTGTGGGAAAAAGCCCGGCGCGGCCAGACCGCGAAGAAGACGAAGGCGGAGCCGCTCGATTTGCGGCAATCGGCACAGTGGCAGAGGCCGACACGAAGCGGTTCGCCTTCCACGCGATAGGCAACCGCCCCGCATAGACAGCTTCCGGTGCGGATCCTCATGGTGCGGCCGTCAGGCGTCGAGACTGGTGGGCAAGCCCGGCGGGCGCCGCTTGGCCGCCATCAGCAGATCGAGTTCGGTTGCGGAGGGGCCGAACTTCTCGTAGAGGCGCTTGGCCTCCTCGTCATCAAGCCGGTATTTCCTGGCAAATTCGCTGATGCTATAGGGGCGCCCACGCAACACTCTTCGCGCCGGGGTCGCCGTATTCGGTGCGTCGGACATGGGTTTCTCCTTTCTTTGCATGCCTTTTAAGCTAGTGCGACAAGGTCAATTGGAAAGAGGCGGCGGGCTGCAGCGGCTCTTCCGGCATGGGTGGATCGGGTGGATTGCGGAACCTTCCCGCCACCACCGGCATTGTCAAAGCGAGGTTGCGGGCCGCGCTAAGCGGACGCGACGGTGCTGGAGAACATCGGGATTTTTCCGCTTTCTCCCGATGGCCAACGAAATGGCAGGCGAGCTCCCTACCCGCCCGGTCCGCTTCCTCATCGCTGTTTTCGAAACGAGATCACGAAATATTAAAATTGGGAACACATGCGCCTCAGCGAGGTTCTTCCCTCGGGGTCGACGTGGCCTCGTTCAAACCGAAGGAGAACCGTATGGCAAACCAAGGTGGAACCCACGAACAGCACGTCAAAGCTGGGCAGCAGAGTCACAAGAACGACTCCAACGCCCGCAGCTCCTCTTCAGGTGGCAGCGACGCGCAGTCCAGCGGGACCCGCGGCGGCAGCCATGAACAGCCTGTAAAAGCTGGTCAACAGAGCCACAAGAACAGCCAGTAAAGCTGTCTTGATTTGAAAATTCCCGGCTCGCGCTTCGGCGCGGGCCTTTGTGTGTCGAGTGGCTCCAACGGTGGCTTGTCCGCCTCCGGCATGTCCCGTTCCTCGATGAATCTTCAGACGTACGGCGAGACGCGTGGATACGACAGACAATGACAATCACGCATGGGCGCCGTTACTCCATCCTGAAGCGGGTGTGGCAGGTCGTGCAGGTCTGCAGCATCAGGTGGAACATATGTTCCGCCGGCATCGCCGACAACTCCTGCTGATTGCGGACGTGGGTGCCGAAAGGGCCGCCGCCCATCGCCTCTCCGGGCTTCATGCGCATGCTGGCGGTCATTGGCCCGGGGTTCTTTTCCGCGGCGGCACCCAGCGCGGCGGCATAGTCTCGGAGGTCGTTTGCGATGCGGTCGAACCGGTCGCGCTCCTTGAGAATGTTTGGCCCGGCCTTCGATTTCGGTCCGGCCGGATTGTTGGCCTCGGACGCGAAATGTGCGGAGAGAACGCCTCCTGACCTGTCGCGGATGGTATCGGCCGCCCACTTGAACTCGCTGGCCTTGTAGGCCGACGGATCCTTGAACATGCCGGAGATCGTCATTGCCGCTGCGGCCATGGCTTTCATGTCCGCCTGCCGGATGGTGACGACATCCTCCGCGGCCGAAGACACGGCTGCCGTCAAAATAACTGCTGCCATGAAGGCGAACGGTCCTAACTTGTTCGCGTCAGCTGTTAATCTCATCGACGACGCCGCCTGGATTGGTGACCATGATGCTGCAGCGGATATCCGATGCCGTGACCGAATTTCAATATTCGTTGACCGCGCCGCGCGTCTCCTCAGGCGCGCGGCGCTGTAACATTGGAAATGGATGTTTATCCTTAATCGAATTCGATTTCAGGAGCTATGCAGCAGGCAGAAAGAGGGTGAATGCGCCGATCAGGCCGCCATCTTCTTACAGCTCTCGGCGCAACGGAGACAGGCGTCGACACAGCTCTGCATATCGCCGACCCGGGCGCAGTCATGGGCACATTGGGCGCAGATTTCGGCGCATTCCCGGCAGACGTGCCTGTGATGTTCCGAGCCGATCAGCATGAAGTGCGCAGAGCTCCGGCAGATCTCCGCGCAAGCCATCATCAGCTTGAAGTGCGGAGGCTTCGTATGCTCCCCGCCAAGTTCCAAGCAGTGTCCCATGGCCATCGACAGGCATTCGCTGTAGCAGGCGAGGCAGTTGTCGATGCAGGCTTTCATTTCAGTCGACATGTGATGCATGGCGCAATCTCCTACTTGACTTGCTTGTCCACCCACTTGGACATTTCTTCGATCTCTTGTCTCTGCGCCTCGATGATCCGCTGCGCCATCTGCTTGGCTTCTTCGTTGTCGCCGTACTTGAGTTCAACCTCCGACATGCTGATCGCGCCCATGTGATGGGCGATCATGCCGCAGACGAAAGAGACGTCGGCATCCTTCTTCATCATTCCCTGCATCATGTTCAGGTGCATGTCTTTCATGCCGTCGGACGATGCCTTCTGGTAATCGGTCATTTCGCCCATTGGCATGCCCCCGGACATCGACATGTCCATCTTCATGCCTTCGGACTTACATTTCTCCGGATAGGCCATCGTATTTTGACCCTGAGCTGTGGCAGAAAAGGCCAGTAAAGCCGCGACTGCCGCCGCGCAGAGGGTAAGCTTGGTGAACGTTTTCATGTTTCGATCTCCGAAATCTGGTTGATGTCGATTTGTCTCAGCCCGGCAGAGATCGGGGCGGCGGATCGATCGCGCGGGTCAGCAGCAGCGGCCGGTGCTCGGCCGACATTCTTTCATGGATCCCCGGTTCGATCAGAGGCGCTGCGATTGATGCGAGTTGCGGCAGGATTGGGCAGCAGTGCATCGTCGAACAGCATGCGGTCAGGTTCCCGCAAGGATTACCGGCATCGCGATGTTGCTCCGAAGCCGCCGGCTGGTGCTGGTTTGGAACGGCGGGCGACGCCTCGACCATGCCGAACGGATTTACCGCCATCATCAGGACGACAACGAACACCTGGACTGAGCGGACTATGCTTCCAAGTCTCATTCGGCTGGTTTCCCTTCCGGGGCCCAACTGTGCGGCGGCGGAAATGTTCCAATCGAGGGTTGATCTGTAGCACTCAGATCCTTTGGCAATGGGGCGGTGAGAAAGCATTAACTGACGCAGATTAATCTGCGCGTCTCGCTCGGAGAGGATCGATGAAGAGTGGTTACTCGCTGCCCCAGATAGGGCTCCATTGGCTCGTCGCCTTCATGGTGCCGGTCCAGTATCTGACCGGCGGCAGCATCGAGAGAATTCACCACGCCGTCCACATGGGTATCGCGCCATCACATTGGGACGTCGCCCAGCACCAGCTTCATAACTACGCGGGAATGGCGATTGGCCTGCTGATGGGCCTGCGGCTGGTTCTTCGTCTCCTTCAACCGCCCGAATCCAGCAAGCCCGGTTCATGGGCCGGCCGGGCCGCGACGGCTCTTCATTACGGCTTCTACGCCGCAATCATCGGACAGGCCTGCATGGGGTTCGTCGCGAGCTACCTCTGGTTCACCATCGCGCCGTATCATGTGATCGGTTCGAGAGTTATCCTGGCGATGCTCGCGCTGCACCTCGCCGCAGCTGCCTGGCACACTCTGGTCGCCCATGACGAGACCGTCGACCGGATGGTGTTCTCGCGTCGGAGGCGGCCAGCCGAGAACCCCGTGAATCACAGGACGGACTGCCGACCACGAACGAGTCCTGCACCATGATCACGCCGACACCGCGCTTGCTTCGTGTACTCGGGAACGGCTGACTGGAAGCTGACGAGCGGTTTGCCGCCGCCTCAGCACAGACGCCGGCCGTCCTCGCCGAAGAGGTGGAGCACAGCGGGATCAAGATGCAGCGGCAGGCTGTCGCCTGATTTCATCCGTTGTTGGCCGGCAAAAACGGCGATGAGCTTCTTTCCACCTGCGTCGGCGTGGACGACGGTCTCCGAGCCCAGTTCCTCGACAAGAGTGATGCGGGTGTCCAGCTTGCGCGCACCAGTTCCATCGGCAAGGGTGATGTGCTGGGGCCGGATGCCGATGCTGACCCTTTCGCCGATTGGGCGCGTCTCTTTGGCAATCACCGAGAGACGGTGGCCGCCGACGGTTTCCACCTCGGCGAAACCATTCTCATGGCCGATGATCGCACCTTCCAGGAAATTCATGTGCGGCGCGCCGATGAAACCGGCGACGAAGCGGTTGGCCGGCGTGTTGTATAGTTCCAACGGCGTTCCCACCTGCTCGATCCTGCCGCTTCGAAGCACGACGATGCGGTCGGCAAGCGTCATCGCCTCGACCTGATCGTGGGTGACGTAGATCATCGTCGCCTTCAGGCGGGCGTGGAGGGCGGCGAGTTCGGCGCGCATGCTGACCCGGAGTTCGGCGTCGAGATTGGACAATGGCTCGTCGAGCAGGAAGGCATCCGGCCGGCGGACGATGGCGCGGCCGATCGCCACGCGCTGGCGCTGGCCGCCGGAAAGCTGACCGGGACGGCGCTGCAGGAAGGGCTCGATTTCCAGCATGCGGGCGGCGTCAGCGATGCGCGCTTCGATCTCGGCCTTGGCCACCTTGGTATTCTCCAAACCGAAGGCCAGGTTTTCCCGCACGCTCATATGCGGATAGAGCGCATAGGACTGGAAGACCATGGCAAGGCCGCGGTCGGCGGCGCCGATCTCGGTCGCATCCTTGCCGTCGATAGCGATGCTGCCGCCTGTGGGCTTGTCGAGGCCGGCGATCAGACGTAGCAGCGTCGATTTCCCGCAACCGGAAGGGCCGACGAAAGCGACGAACTCGCCATCGTCGACGGCAAGCGAGACATCACGGATGACCTCGACGGTGCCGAAATTCTTGACAATGTTCCTGAGCTCGAGCCCGCTCATGCACTCTCCTGTTTGACTATTTGAGTCCCGAGCCGGCAATGCCCGTGGTGATGAAGCGCTGCAGGAAGACGAAGATCAGCACGACCGGGATCATCGAGACGACCGTCATGGCGAGGATGTAGTGCCATTGCACGTTGAGCTCGCCGGCATAGACGTTGAGACCGACCTGCAGCGTATAGAGTTCCTTGCGCGACAGCACGATCAGCGGCCAGAGAAAATCGTTCCAGCGCCAGACGACCGAGAAGATCGCCAGCACCGCAAGCGCCGGCGCCGACAGCGGCAGGATGATGCGCCAGTAGATCTGCCATTCACTGGCCTTGTCCATGCGCGCGGCGTCGATCAGCTCGTCGGGGATGGTCAGCATATATTGCCGGAGCAGGAAGACACCCGTCGGGGTGGCGACCGTCGGCAGGATGACGCCCCAGAGGCTGTCGAAGAGGTTCAAGGTGCCGATGACGGAATAGAGCGGCACGACGATGACCGAAAGCGGCACCATCAGCGTCGCCAGGATCATCAGCATAACGGCAGTGCGGCCGGGGAACTGGTATTTCGACAGCGCGAAGGCGGCCATTGAATTGACCAGCAGCGTGATCGCCGTCGCGATGACGGTCACGAAGACGGAGTTGCGTAGGAACAGGAAGAAATCGAAGCGCTGGAACGGCTCGGTGTAATTGCCGGCGGCGAATTCGACCTGGCGCACCGGGGTGCGGTCCTTGATGTTCGCCTTGACGATTTCACCCGGCTGTTTCGGATCGACCATCTGGCCGATGATGCCGATGCGGCGGACTTCGGCGAGCACACGGCTGCTGCCATCGGGCATCGTCACGGTATAGAGCGGCAGCGGCTTGTCGTAACCCGGCACCACGGCCTGTTCGGTGACATAGGGCAGGAAGGATGGCGGGAACTCGGCAAGGGCGGCCGGCGTCTTGAAGGAGGAGAAGACCAGCCAGACGGCCGGGCCGAACATCAGGAAGACGCCCGAGATCAGCCAGATCCAGGTGACGACATCCGTCCAGTGCCAGCCGCGGCCGCGGCGGCGCAGCAGGAACGTGCCGACAGCGCTCATTGGCGTGTTCCCTTTTTCTCGTTACGGCTGCTGGCTCCGAGTTGGACCAGCGTCAGGATGACGAGCACGATGCCCATCAGGATCGAGGCGGCCGAAGCGAGCCCCGGATTGCGCAGTGAACTCGCAAAGCCGGTCTCGTAGATATATTGGGTGATGTACATGGTGCTGGTGCCCGGCCCGCCGCCGGTGAGCACGAAGACCTCGTCGAAGATCTGCACGGCGCGGATCAACGCCAGGACCAGGACGACGATGAGGTTCGGCATCAGCAGCGGCAAAGTGATGCGCCGGAAGATGCGGGTGGGGCTTGCCTTGTCCATCGCAGCCGCCTCGTAGAGATCCCGCGGGATCGCCTGCAGGCCGGCGAGCAGGATCAGCGCGTAAAAGCCCATATGCGCCCAGACCGAGACGAAGACGGCGAAGAAGAAGGCCCAGAAACGATCGCTGAGCCAGGAGAAGGGTTCGAAGCCGAAGGGGCTCAGCGCATAGTTCAGCAGGCCCTGGCGCTGCAAGATCCACTTCCAGATCAGGCCGACGACGACGGGCGACAGCAGCACCGGAAAGAAGAACACGGCCCGCCAGAAGCCCCGATTGGAAAGCTCGCGGTTGAGGATCAAAGCCGTTGCCAGCGCCGCGATCAGCATCGCCGTCACCTGGAAGACGACGAAGACGGCGGTGTTGCGCACAGCCGCCCAGAAGGTGTCGGCCGCGCAGGTCGAAGGGTCGAGATAAGAGCCGCAATCGAAGAGGATGCGATACTGGTCGGCGCCGACATAGGTCCTGTTCTGCAGGAAGATGCCGCTGCCGCTCGTCGTCGAATAGAGGAAGTTGATGACCAGCGGCAGGAGCACGAAGACGGTGAAGATCAGCATGTTGGGCGCCAGGAAGACACCCGCCATGCCGTTCAGCCCCGTCAGCTTCTGCCAGGCGCGCATGGGAACGTCGACCAGCCCCATGGCAAGCCGGACAGGCGCAACGAGCGCCTGCCGCAGACCGGCTTTCGCCGGCGGTTCAGAAGTAACCGTCTTCTCCGCCATCTGTTCTTCCGTCAGTTGCCGGCGACCTTGGCCTTGATGTCCTCGTCGATGCGGGCATAGGCGTCGTCGAGCTTCATTTCGCCGGCGATCACCTGGCTGATGCGGGCGACGATGGCGCTGTAATAGGCGTCCGACCACTTCCAGCCCGGCAGCTTCATGGCGGGTGCGGCCGTCTGGCCGGCGGATTCGACGAAGGCCTTCAGCGCCGCCTGCACATGCGGATTGTCGGTCTTGAAGTCCATCTGGCCGGCCGCCACCGCCTTATGCGCCGGAATGAACAGGCTCCGCTCGGCGAATTCCTTCTGCACGTCGGCGCCTGCCAGGTAATCCATCACCTTGGCGACGTCCTTCGGGTTCTTGGTATATTTGACGGCGACGAGACCGGCGCCGCCCTGCATGCCGGTGCAGGCGGCCGTACCGCAGGGGCTTCCCGCCATCACCCAATCGAAACTGTCGCCGATCTTCTGGGCGAAGCCCGAGATCTGCCAGCTGCCCGAATAATAATAGGCAAGGCCACCATTGATGAAGTCTTCGGCCGCGGCGCGATAGGTGGTGCCGGCAGCACTCACCCAGACATCCTTGTTGACGATGCCGTCCTCGTTCCACTTGACGAAGCGGCTGAGGAATTCCTTGGCGCCCTGATCGATCGGCGCCGGTTTGCCGTCGGCGGCGATATAGTTGGCGCCGTAGGAAATGTTCGGGCCAGAGACGCGGTGGCCGGAGCGGTCGATCGCCATGGCGAAGACCTTCTGGCTGTCCGCAACCTTCTTGGCGGCCGCCGCCCAGTCATCCCAGGTTGCCTTCGGGCCGGGGATTTCGACACCGGCCTGCTCGAACAGTGTCTTGTTGACGAAGCCGCCGGTCAGCGTCAGCTGCGTCATGAAGCCGGCGATGGCGTTCGAGCCGTCAGGGCGCATCCAGTCGGCCTGGGCGCCGAAATTGTCGTCCCAATATTTCGCGTCGGCAAGGAGGGGGCGAAGATCAAGCCAGTGCTGCGCCTGCGCCTTCAGATTGGTGACGCGGGCGATATCCGGCCCCTTGCCGGCTTCGAGCTGCACCGGCAGCTGTTCCTTGACGACGTCGTAGGAGACCTCGTCGAGGATGACGTTGATGTCGGGATTGGCCTTGGAGAAGCGCGCCAGCAGATCCTTGATAACAGCGCCTTCGCCGCCGTCGGAATACCACATGATGCGCACGTCGCCGGCATGGGCGGCAACGGAACTCATGAGAACAGCAGCCAAAGCCGCGCCGATCGATTTCATTCTGGTCATTTTCTCCTCCTCTTGACCGATGAATTCCCCTGCCCGGCCGGTCCTCCGCCTGCCGGACATCTCGTCTACGAGGCGGCGCGCCGAGGCTGCCTGCCGGGTATTTCCAAATGTACCGCGTCTCCCCGCACCGACCAGTCCGAAGGACGAAGAATACGGCCTTCGGCGCGCACAGTGCCGTCCTCCTCGAAGACGACCTGGCCATAATCCGGATCGACGACGATCAATGCGCCCTCGTCATCGCGGCGGGCCGAAAGCGTGGCGAAACGCGCCTGCATTCCGTCGAGGCCACCCTCGCGCTCAAGATCGGAGAGGCGGACGATCCAACGGCCGTTACGGCCGGCGAGGCGCAGTTCGATATCGGTGGTCGGGCCCTGCTTCACCGGCTCCAGCGCCCCATTGCCGATCAGCATTGCAAACCCGTTGCCGGAGCGGGCGAGCGCCAGGTTGCCTTCAACCATCGTGTCGTCGAAGGCTTCGAGGGGAAACCAGGCATGGGTGAAATCCGGCTGGCCCTCATGGATGGCGAAATCGAGGATCGCCAGATCGCGATACTGGTGCACACGCGGCAGCGTCCCGCAGCCGCCCCAGAAGCTTGGCCGGCCGTAGCCGAACTGAATGGTTTCGCCGGGATGGTTGATCCAGATCTGCGCTTCCGGCCGGTCGCCCAAGCGCAGCTGCAGCACCGTCTCCTGATAACCCCAGGCGCCGGGGCGATAATGGGCGATGGTGCCGAGCGCGGTGTCGCGCGTCTTATAGTGATAGAGCGCGGCGAAACTGTTCTCGCCCTGCGAGAATGTCCATTCCTGCGCGTCGTCGGACTGGTGCGCGGCGATTTCGGCAAGTGCTTCTGGAAAACGCAGGCCATGATCGCGGATGCAGACGGCAAGCTGCGGCAGCGCATGGACGCGCCGGCCGTACCAGCCGCGGCCCCAGAGCAGCCGGGCGATGGCGGACAGTTCCACCGAGCGGCCGGGACGCAGAGTATGTTCGTAGGAGCGGCCCTGGCTGCCGGTCAGCATGCCGTGATGGGCCGAGCGGGCGACGATCTCCATCAGGCGGACGATGCTGGCACTCGCCCGGGCGCGGATCGCCTCATCCGGCGCGCAGGCGGCGAGCGCCGTCAGGCCCTTGAGGTCGATCGGGAAATAGGGAACGGAATTCCACTCGGCCATTTCCCAGCGCTCGAAATGATCGAGCCAAGCGCGGACGCGCTCTTCGCCGACCTTCATCTGCTCGGCGCCGGTACGGCCGGAACGAACGAAGACGGCATCGGGGAAAAGCTTGCCGCCGAGATAGGCGGCGGTGTGGAAGAGGAGCGCGTGGTTTTCCGAAAAATACCACTGAACGTCGTTGCCCGGCTCGTCCATCCAATAGCGGTAATTGAGAACGGCGTGTTCGATCCTCTGCCTGAGAGCCTGCGACAGCAGATCGCTCCAGCGGGTATAGGCAAAGAGCAGCGGCACCAGCACGAAATCGGCGCAGTCGTGGCAATCCTCGATGACCGGCAGCATGGCCGAAATCATCGCTTCGGTCTCCTCACCGCCCTGCCCCAGAGCCAAACGCGCGAAAGCGCAGACAGTATCCGGCTCTGAATGAGCGGCGACTTCTTCAAGTGCCTCGGCGACGCGGTCCTCCAGCGCGGCGGGCGCTTGCCCCTGGCGTTGGGGATGACAGATCTCGACGCCGAGTGTGCGGCCGACGGAAAGTTCACCTGCCTTGAAGGTGATGCGGAAATGGCGGAAATCGGCGGGCATCCGCGCCGAGGTGCCAAGCGCCAGCTTGGTAGCGCCTTCCTCGAGCGCGAAGTCATAGTCGAAGCGCTCGCTCGACATGAAGTCGCCTTCGATCTCGACATGGCAGCTCAGCGCCACCGGCAGCGGCACGGGGAAAAGGATCGTCACGTCCTCGCCGAGATAGGCGGTGCGGTCGAAGCGCATGCCTTCGAGGATCGCCTCCAGGCCGTCCGCAGCATCGGCGGCGATCGGAACAGGCACAGCGGTTTCGACCTCAGGACCGTCGAGATAATCCAGCTGGAAATAGAAGCGGGCGTCGCGTTCGGCGAGATCGTCGAAAAAGATGCGGATCTCGTTGAGGCCGTCCGAAAGCTCGACCTCGAAAAGCTGCTGGGCTTCCAGATTGCGCTCGTAAGGCGCCATGAAGCCTTGCTCGCGGCCATTGACGAAAAGGATGGCGCCGCCGCAGGTCGACAGGCGAAGTGTGGCTCGCGCCGCTGAGCGGGCATCGAGGAAAGTGCGCGCCCAGCAGCCGATGCGGGTCGGGCGAAACCAGAAGCCGGAGAGATCGACACGCGGCGAGGCAAAGGGAAGCCACCAGCGAACGGGTTCGAATTCGGCGGTCGGTTTCGGTCTTCGGCCGGAGAATGATTTTTTGAATTCGGTGCGGCAGGGATATTCGTGCGGGATGAAGTTCTTCGTCTTGGTGACGAAGAAAAACGGATCCATCCTGCCTTCCATCGGCCGGTCGGCGACGTCGTAGTGCTCTTGCGAGAGGTGGCCCAGCTGCCAATAGACAATCGGGCTCTGCTTGCCGGTGGCGCGGCGAAGATGGGATTTCTCAGCGGTCATGCTTCAGCTCGCTCGAGCCGTGAGACGTCGGAAACGCCGACGCATGGACTGGCGGTCAAGCCGCATCTTCAAAGCCTCCCTGCTCTGCCGCTTGTCGCGGACTCCTCTTGGGCAATTGTGCATAGGCATTCCGTTTGCGCAATCTGAAAGATTTTTGCATAAAGGAATGGGAGCGAGGAGAACGACATGGCGGCGGACGAGAAAAAAGGCAGACGCACGCGTCTCGACGATATCGCCGCCCGGTGCGGCGTCTCGATCAGCACGGTGTCGCGGGCGCTGGCCGGCGAAAAGGGCGTCAGGCCGGACATTCGCAAGCTGGTGCTGGAAACGGCAAGTGCCGTCAGCTACGCCGTGCCGGGAAGCGTCGCCGGCAAAAAGGTCATGCTCGTCGCCTCCGGCGCGGCGATGATCGATTATGTGCGCAACCAGTTCACGCTTTATGTGCTCGAAGGCCTGAATGCGCGGGCGGCGGCCCTCGGCATCGAACTGGCGATGCGACCGGTCGCCGACGAGGGGGATGAAGCGCGCGTCGTCGCCGAGATGCGGGATGATCCGAGTTTCGGCGGCATGCTGATCCTGACCGTCGACGAGGAGGATATGCTGGCGGCAGCCGCCGGTCTCGGCAAGCCCGTCGTGCTCGTCAATAGCGACGATCCCTATATGCGGCTTTCGAGCGTGACGCCCTGCAATCGCTCGGCCGCCTTCATCGCCGCCGAGCACCTGATCAAAACAGGGCATGAACGCATCCTATTCATGCTGCGGCCGGGACGGCGAACGATCGAGCGGCGCCTGGAAGGCTGGCGCGATGCCCTGCAGCATCATGGGCTGAAGGCCGATACCGATCTGGTGCTCGAGGTCGACGACTGGCTGCCGGAACTCGGCGCCGAGGCTCTCACCCGACTTGTCCGCGACAAGGGCCTCTCCTTCACCGCCGTCCTGACGGCGGGCGACAGCCTTGCCAACGGCGCAGTACGCGGATTGCAGGCGATGGGTTATGCCGTGCCGCAAGATGTCTCCGTCATGGGTATCGACGACCTGCCGCAGTCGGCCTTTCTTAATCCGCCACTGTCGACGGTGCATATCCCGATGCGCGAACTCGGCGCCACCGCCCTCGATCTGCTGCGCGACATGATGCTCGGCCTGGCCGCGCCGCGCCGCCGCGTCGAGCTTGCCTGCCACCTCGTCGAAAGGCGTAGCGTCGCAGCCGTCAGCCCAAATATCAGGCTTCGATGAAGCTCGCTTCGAACAGTTCGCGCGCATAGGCATCATGCGTGGTGCCGGCCTGCAGATCCTCCCTGCTCAGTTCGTCGACGAAACAACCGTTCTTCATGATCAACACCCGATCGCACATATGGGCGATGACCGCGAGGTCGTGGCTGACGAGCAAATAGGTCAGTCCCTTTTCCTCACGCTGATCGGCAAGCAGGTTGAGGATTTCGGCCTGGACCGAGACATCGAGCGCCGATGTCGGCTCATCGAGCAGCAGGATGGGCGGCGACAGGATCAGCGCTCGGGCGATCGCCACGCGCTGCCGCTGACCGCCGGAAAGCTCATGGGGAAATCGATTGGCGAAGCTCGCGGGCAGTCCCACCTGGATCAACGCCTTTTCGACCTTCGACCAGATATCGGAATGGCGCATGGCGCGCAGCGGCTCGGCGAGCGCGGTGCCGATGCGATGGCGCGGATGCAGGGATCCGTAAGGGTCCTGAAAGACCATCTGGGCAAACTTCAGTTCCTCGCGGGAGCGCTGCTTGCCGATCGGTCTGCCGCCAAGCTCGATCTGCCCGGCCCAGCCGGACTCCATTCCGGCAAGGCAACGCAGCACCGTCGATTTGCCGCATCCGGATTCGCCGACAATGCCGAGCGTCTCTCCCTGGGCGACTTGAAAACTGATGCCCCTGACGACATGGTTGCTGGATTTGCCGGAGGCAAAGACGACATCGAGGTCGCGGACATTGATCATTGCGCCGTCTCCAGATCGAGTTTCGCCCTGTCGAGAACCGCCAGCCGGCGAACCGGGTTCTTCGGGTCGGGCAACGCGGCTATCAACCCGCGCGTATAGGGATGGCGGGCCGCTTCGAGACTGGTCAGCGTCTCGACGATGCGGCCTGCATACATGACGATGATGCGCTCGCAAAAGGCCGCCACCATGCGAATGTCGTGGCTGATCAACAGCAGGCCGGAATTGTTCTCGCGGACCAGTTCATCGAGCAACAGCAGCACGTCCTTGCGAACGCTGACATCGAGCGCCGAGGTCGGTTCGTCGGCGATAACAAGCTTCGGCCGCGCCAGCAGCATCATGGCGATCATGACGCGCTGGCCCATGCCGCCCGATATCTGGTGGGGATAAAGCGCCATGACCCGATCCGGATCGCTGATGCGCACGCGCTCCAGCATGGCGCGGGCCGCGTCAAGCGCCTGGGTCTTGCCAAGACCAAGATGAAGGCGGGCGGCTTCGGCGACCTGCTTGCCGATCGAGAGCACCGGATTCAGCGAATAACGCGGATCCTGCATGATCAGCGCGATATCCTTGCCGCGAAGCGCACCCATTTGCCGCTCGCTTTTGGAAAGCAACGGATCGCCACCGAGGTCCAGGCGTTCGGCGGTGACGACCGCTGCCGGCGGCAGAAGGCGCATGATGGCGCGGCCCGTCGTCGATTTGCCAGAACCGGATTCTCCGACGATGCCGACACGTTCGCGCCCGACGTCGAAACTGACATTGGAAACGGCGGGCACGGCGCCACGGCCGAAGCGAACGCTCAGTCCTTTGACGGACAGAACGGGTTGCAGATCATGGTCATTCATTTCACGATCGGGCATGGCGGGGATCCAAAAGGTCGCGCAGAGCATCTCCGGCGATGTTGAAGGCGAGGCTGGTGAGGAGGATGGCGACACCCGGCATCACGGCGACCCACCAGTAATCCAGCATGAACTTGCGGCCGTTGGAGATCATCGCGCCCCATTCCGGCGCCGGCGGCTGCGCGCCGAGGCCGAGGAAGCCGAGCGACGCCGCCGTCAGGATAATGCCGGCCATGTTGAGTGTCAGGCGAACGATGACCGATGGAACGCACATCGGCGCGATGTAGAGGAGAAGGATGCGCAACGGCGAGGCGCCGTAGAGGCGGGCGGCGACCACATAGTCGGCGTTTCTGACGACCAGCGCCTCGGCGCGCGCAAGCCGGGCAATCGGCGGCCAGGCGGTCAGCGAGATCGCAATGATTGCCGTGGTCAGGCCGGCGCCGAGCGCTGCCGCAAAAGCCAGCGCCAGGATCAGCGACGGGAAGGACAGAACGATATCGGTCGCCCGCATCAGCAGCGCATCGGTGCGCCCACCGAAGAAGCCGGCGACGACCCCGATCAGCAGGCCGATCGGCCCGACGATCAGGGAGATCGAAAGCACGGTCTGAATGGTGATGCGCGTGCCGAAGATCAGGCGGCTTAGGATGTCGCGGCCGAATTCGTCGGTGCCGGCCCAATGCGCGAGGCTCGGGGCCTGCAAGGCATCGCCAAGCGACTGCACGACCGGATCATAAGGCGCCAGAAGCGGCGCAAAGATCGCAATCAGGCACAGTAGGCCGAGGATGATGAAACCGGCAAGGCCAAGCGGCTCGGCAGCCAGTTTGCGGCCGGCGCGCGCAAACGACGCCGCGATGCGGGTCGACACGCTTGGCGGGCGGATATGAATGTCAGTGCGGATGGCGTCACTCATCGGGCTGCCTCCCGCATGCGCGGATCGAAGACGGCGTAAGCGACGTCGGCGAGGAAGTTTAACAGCATGAAGATGAATCCCACGATGATGGTGCCAGCCACGATGGCGTTCATGTCGCCGATCATGAGGGCGTTCGTCATGTACTGGCCGATGCCCGGCCAGGAGAAGACGATTTCGGTCACGACAGCGCCTTCGAGCAGCCCGCCATAGGAAATGGCCAGGATGGTAATCAGCTGCACGGCAATGTTCGGCAGGACGTGGCGCCAGATCGTGCCGAAGGGGCTCACACCCTTTGCGCGGGCTGCGATGACATAATCCTGGCTCAACTGCTCCAGGGTGAAGCTGCGTGTCATGCGGGTGATATAGGCCATCGCCGCATAGGCGAGGATGATGGCAGGCAGAATGATGTGGCCGAGCGCATTCCAGAAGATTTCCGTCTCGCCCTGCAGCAGGCTGTCGATCAGCAGCAGGCCGGTCCTCGGCGTGACGAGGCCTTCATAAAACACATCGATCCTGCCCGGCCCGCCGACCCAGTTGAGGCCGGCATAGAAGATGACGAGCCCGACGATGCCGAACCAGAAGACCGGGATCGAATGCCCGACGAGCGCCACCACCCGGGCTATCTTGTCGATGAAGCTGTCGCGAAACAAAGCTGCGACCAGGCCGAGCGGCACGCCGACGAATGTCGAAATGATCACCGCCAGCGTCGCCAGTTCGAATGTTGCCGGAAACGCTTGGGCGAGGTCTGAGGAGACGGGATTGCCGGTGAGAACGGCAGTGCCGAAGTCACCATGCACCAGCCCGTTCAGATAGAGGAAAAACTGCTGGTAGATCGGCAGATCGAGCCCCAGGCGGGCCCGCATCGCTGCGTAGGCGGCGGGATCGGCGAGCTCGCCGACAATCGCGCCGACCGGATCGTTGGGCAAGACGCGGCCGATCACGAAGGTCACACAGAGGAGAATGAACAGGCTGACCAGCAAATGCGCCAGGCGTCGGCCAAATTCGGCTACGGAGAGTTCCTTCATGATCGGCTGTCCTGGGAGTCTTTACTGGGTTTCTACCTTGGTCACGTTCTCGAGACGCGTTAACTGCGACGGATGCCCGACATATCCCTGAACCTTGCTGGTCAGGACGATCGGCTCAAAGCGCTCGAAAAGCGGAAGCACGGCCGGCTTCTGCTCGATGAACATCTTCTGCATCTGAACGTAGAGTTCGCCGCGCTTCTTGGCGTCCGGCTCCATCGATGCCTTCGCCGTCAGGGCCGTCAGTTCGGGAATGTCCCAGGCCGAGCGCCAGACGAAATTGCCGGCATTGTTGGCCTCTTTCGAGTTGTCGGGGTTGGAGGAAAACTGCTCCATCGAACCGAGCACGTTCGGCATGTAGGCGCTGGTCTGCGGAATCAGCAGATCGAAATCCCTGGCGCGATGGGCGGCAATGATTTCCGAGCCGTTGCCCTGCTGGATGTCGATCTTGATGCCGACCTGGGCAAGCGATGCCTGGATGGCGGTGGCAAGATCGATGCGCGGCGTTTGCGCAATGGTCTTCAGCGTCAGCGAGAAGCCGTCCTTGAAACCTGCCTCGCTCAGCAACTGCTTGGACTTTTCGACGTCGAGATGCCAATCCGGGCTCGGGATCGCATATTCGAAGTTCTCCGGAACGGGAACGGTTCTTGCCCGTCCGTAAGGCCCCATGATCGTCTTCTCGATGCCCTTGTAGTCGATGCCGTAAGCAATGGCCTCGCGGACCTTGGGATTGGCGAGGTACTGGTTGCCGGCATTCATCGACAGCACGTAGAAGCCGCCAGTCGGAATACGCTGAATGGCGAAGCCCTGCTTGGCCTGGAAGGTCGCAAGATCGGAGGCCGTGAGCGCACTGGCAATATCGATATCGCCGCGCTCCAGCATCAGCCGCTCGACCTGGCTTTCCGGCACATGGCGGACGATGACGCGCTTCATCTTCGGAGCGCCGGCGACATAACCCTTGTTGGCGTCGAGAATGACAAGCTCGTTCGGAGACCAGCGGTTGAGGGTGAACGGGCCGGAGCCGGCCGAATGCGTCCGCATCCAGGCGTTGCCGTAGTCATTGTCGACGGCGTGGCTCTCGACCTCGACGCTGTCGACCACGCTGGTGGTGGTCGTCGTCAGCCGGTAGAGCAGAAGCTCCGCCGTCACCTGGTCGGAAAGATCGATGCGCACAGTCTGGTCGTCGACCGCCTTGACGAGCTTTTCGACATTGTTCTTGTCGTAACCGACGCGCTTGAGGTTGGCGGCAGCGGCCTGATCCATCTTCAAGAGCCGCGCCAGTGAATAGACGACGTCCTTCGAGGTGACCGGGTTGCCGGAGGCGAAATTGGCCTTGCGCAGCGTAAAGGTAATGCCTTTGTCGTCAACCTTCCAGCTTTCCGCCAACTGCGGAAGGATCTTTCCGTCCGCCGTGCTGGCGACCAGCCGGTCGTAAAGATTCGACATGATCTCGACCGCTTTGCCTTCGGTCGCCTGCTGCGGATCGAGGGACAGAACCTGGGCCAGCGATGTTCCGATCACCAGCTGGTCCTGCGGCGTGGCGGCCTGCAGCTGCGGTGCGGCGATCGTCAGGGCGCCGAAAACGGCGCCGACGAACAAGCCTTTAGAAAAATGCTTCATTGTCACTCCTCCCTGGATTACTATAGGAGACATATTATGTCACCCGTATGTCGTATTATGATCTAGCGAAGTCTGATACGGTTGACAAGGCCCGAGCGGGAGACTTGAGTGCAAAGGGATTGGGGAACGGAAAATGACGACACTCGGCCGTGGGCGAGAAAGACTGGCGCAACAGGTCATCGATCAGCTGCGGGCGCAGATCGAGACGGGGAAGCTGCGGGTCGGCGACCAACTGCCGACCGAGCCGCAGCTTGAAGCGACGTTCGGCGTCAGCCGCACCGTGGTGCGCGAGGCGATTGCCGATCTAAGGTCGGCGGGCTTCGTCAAGCCGATCCAGGGCAAAGGGGTGTTTGTCGCAGATCCGAAGGCAAATTCTGTCCTGTCATTGACGCCGGTGGAAATCAAAAGCATTCCGGAGACCCTGGAATTGCTGGAGTTTCGCATGGCGGCAGAGGGTGAAGCGGCGGCGATTGCCGCCTATCGCCGCACCGCCGAGCAGGAGGCGGCCATTCGTGATGCCAATCGCAGAATGGCAAACCTGATCGAAACAGGGCAGCAGACGGTGGAGGCGGATTACGCCTTCCACATGGCGATTGCCGCCGCCACGAACAACCGATTCTATGTCGATGTCCTGCGCCAATTCGGCCCCAAGGCCATCCCCCGCGGCCAGTTTCCGACGCTGCCCGAGGCCAATGACCGCGACTATCTTCAAAAGGTTTATGCCGAACATGTCGAAATCCTGTCGGCCATCGCCGATCAGGATCCGGATCGCGCCCGCCAGGCGATGCGCGCCCATATGATGGCCAGTCAACGTCGCTATCGGATGCTCTCCGAGCAGCAATAGGGCTCGACTCTCTCAGAAATTCATATTATGTCATATGACATTGTGTAATTTCGAAAGAGACTCAAATGTATCTGGGAACACAGGTCGCAGCGCGGGACGACGACGATTATCGTATCTTCGCGCAACTGGGTGTGAAGCATATCAACGCCGACCCGCCGGGAAAACCCAGCAGTTGGACGCTTTCCGATCTCGAGCGTCATCGCGACAAGGTCGAAAGCTTCGGCCTGATCCTCGACATGATCCAATTGCCGCTGCCTTCGCAGCCGATCGAGAAGGCGTCCTATCCCGATATATTGCTTGCCGGCCCCGATCGCGACAGGCAGATCGACGCCGTCTGTAAGCTGATCGAGAATACCGCGGCGGCCGGCATTCCGGCGGTGAAATATAACCTCAATCTGATCGGCATTCCCCGCACACCCGATGAACCGGGACGCGGCGGGTCGATGAATGCCAGCTTCCGCTGGGACAAGACGGATCAGCAGGCCGAACCCGGCCTTGCCGGCGTGCTGTCCGAAGACGAAAACTGGGAACGGATCGACTATTTCCTCGAGCGCGTCGTGCCTGTCGCTGCCAGCAATCGCGTCCGGCTCGCCTGCCATCCGCACGACCCCTATACCCCGCCCGGCTATCGCGGCGTCACGCGGGTGCTCGGCACCGTCGAAGGCCTGAAGAAATTCGTGCTGATGCGCGAAAGCCCTTATCACGGCCTCAATTTCTGTCAGGGCTCGATCGGCGAGATGCTCGAAAATCCCGGCAAGGAGATCGACGATGTCATTCGCTGGTTCGGCCAGCGCGGCAAGATCTTCAATGTTCACTTCCGCAACATTCGCGGCGGCAAGCTTTCCTTCATGGAGACCTTCCCCGACGAAGGCGACATGGACATGGTCCGCTCGGTCAAGATCTACAAGGAAGTCGGCTTCAAATACATGCTGATGCCCGACCACGTGCCGACCGTCAGCGGCACGGATCCTTCCGCCACCGCATTTGCTTACTGCTACGGCTATATCGCGGCCCTTCTGCAGGCGCTCGAAAGCGCCTGAACGGTCAACATTCAACACGTAAAGAACAGGACTTGATGATGAACCCGAATGAATTGAAGAAGGCCGTCGGTAGCGGTCTCCTGTCGTTTCCGGTGACGCATTTCGACGATCAGCTGAAATTCGACGAGGCGAAGTACCGCCGCCATGTCGAGTGGCTTGCGGGCTACGATGCGGCTGCACTATTTGCCGCCGGCGGCACGGGAGAGTTCTTCTCCCTCAATCCCGCCGAGATTCCGCAGGTTATCAGGGCCGCCAAGGCGTCGGCCGGCAAGACGCCGATCATCTCGGGAACCGGCTACGGCACGTCGCTCGCCATCGAGATCGCACAGGCGGCCGAGAAGGCAGGCGCGGACGGATTGCTGCTGCTGCCGCCCTATCTGATGTTTGCGGAACAGGCCGGCCTCGTCGCCCATGTCAAGGCGATCTGCCAATCGGTCGGCATCGGCGTCATCGTCTATAATCGCGACAACGCCGTGTTGACGGCCGAAAGCATCGCGCGGCTTGCCGAGGAATGCCCGAACCTGATCGGTTTCAAGGACGGCGTCGGCGATGTCGACAAGGTCATCGAGATCACGACCCTGCTTGGTGACCGTCTCGTCTATGTCGGCGGCATGCCGACCCATGAAGTCTATGCCCAGGCCTATTTCGCCGCCGGCGTGACGACCTATTCCTCGGCCGTCTTCAACTTCGTGCCCGCCCTCGCCCAGCGCTTTTACGGCGCCTTGCGCACCGGCGACCAGGCGACCGTCGACGAGATCCTGAAGGGCTTCTTCTTCCCGTTCGTCGCCTTGCGCAACCGCAAGAAGGGCTATGCCGTCTCGATCATCAAGGCCGGCCTTCGCGTCCTTGGGCAGAACCCGGGCCCGGTGCGCCCGCCATTGACGGATCTCACTCAGGAAGAGCTAGCGCTGCTCGACAAGATCGTCCAGGCCAACGGCGTCTCGCGGATCGCGGCGGAATAGTCTCTGGCTGTCTTTATCAGCAGTCACGACCGCCGGGCTTGCTCGGCGGTTTTGTCGTTGTCAGGCATCCGTTAAATCACGCCTACGGCATGTCGCGCAAAGTGCGCAGCAATTTTGCGATACCTACATGCGATCCACTTCAGAGCGCCACGCCGCTGTTGCGGTCGAAGACGTGCACCTGATCGCTGGCAATGCTTGCCTCGAACACCGCGCCGTAGCGGACGGGGTATTCGCCGTCGACGATGGCGGTCACCTGCTGTCCGGCAAGGTCGAAAACCACATGGGTCTGGGCGCCGGTGGGTTCGACCAGCATGGTGCGGCCGGCAAGCGGCGTGCCGGCTGATATGCCGGGAATGAGATGTTCGGGGCGCAGGCCGATGGTGACGGCCTGGCCGCGCCTGACCTTGCGGTCGGGCGCGATGCGGATTGCCGTGCCGTCGGTCAGGCGGGCGGCGGGTTCGCCATTTTCGCCGTCGACGGTGCCGTCGAGCATGTTCATCGCCGGCGATCCGATGAAGGCGGCGACGAAGAGATTGGCGGGCTTCCGGTAGAGTTCGAGCGGCGTGCCCTGCTGCTCCACCCTGCCCTGATTGAGCACGACGATGCGGTCGGCGAGCGTCATCGCTTCGATCTGGTCGTGGGTGACATAGATCGAGGTCGTCTTCACCTTCTGGTGCAGCGTCTTGATTTCCGAGCGCATCTGCACGCGGAGTTTCGCATCGAGGTTGGACAGCGGCTCGTCGAACAGGAACACGGCCGGATTGCGCACGACGGCGCGGCCCATGGCGACGCGCTGGCGCTGGCCGCCGGAAAGCTGGGCCGGCTTGCGGTCGAGCAGTTCGGCGAGATCGAGCATACGGGCGGCCTCGGCAACGCGGGCCTCGATCTGCGGCTTGGCAACGCCGGCGAGCTTCAGATTGAAGCCCATGTTTTCAGCCACGGTCATGTGCGGATAGAGCGCGTAGGACTGGAAGACCATGGCGATGTTGCGTTCGCGCGGGGTCATGGCGTTGACGACCTTGCCGCCGATGGAGATGTCGCCATCGGTGATTTCCTCAAGGCCGGCAATCATCCGCAGCAGCGTCGATTTTCCACAGCCGGAAGGCCCGACCAGGGCGACGAATTCCCCATCCTGAATATCCAGCGAGATGCCGTGGATGACATCGACGGCGCCATAGGTCTTGCGAATATCGTTCAATTCAACGGATGCCATAAATGCACCTCCAAGGGTTCGGCTCAGGACTTCACGGCGCCCGCGGTCAGGCCGGCGATGATGTGTCTCTGGGCGACGAAAAAGACGATGATTGTGGGAAGGATGGTCAGCGTGATGAAGGCCAGCACCAGCTGCCATTCCGTGCCGTATTCGCCGCGATAGACCATGATGCCGAGCGGCCAGGGATATTTCGATTCGGAGTTCAACATGATCAGCGGCAGGATGTAGCTGTTCCAGCTGCCGACGAAGGAGATGATGCTGACGGTGGCGACGATCGGCCGGGAAAGCGGCAGCGAGATATGCCAGAAGAATCTGAGATAGCCGCAGCCGTCGACGAAGGCCGCCTGAAACAATTCTTCCGGAAGGTTGCGGAAATAGTTTCGGAACAAAAGGATGCTCATGCCGAGGCCGAAGGCCACCTGCGGCAGCACCACGCCCCAATAGGTATCGAGCAGGCCGAGATCGCGGATGCGGATGAAGAGCGGCAGGATTGCGGTTGCCGCCGGAAACATCAGGCCGAGCAGGAAATAATTGAGCAGGAAGGAGGAGCCGAAGAAGCGGACATGGGCAAAGGCGAAGGCGGCCATCGACGAAACGATCAGCGTCAAGAGCACGGTGAGCGCGGCGATAACCAGCGAATTGCCGATCTGCAGCCAGTAGCGCTCGCCGAACAGAATGTCGGTATAGTTTGCCCATTGCCACTCTATCGGCAGGCCGAAGGGATTGGTGCGCAGGTCGCCCAACGTCTTGAAGCCGCCGAGCGCCGTCGTCAGCAGCGGCACGAGTACGATCGCGGCAATCAGGCTCAGCGACACGTAGAGATAGACGCGGGTCGAGGTGCGCATGCGGATGGAAGAACTCATATCAGTCATGGCGCATGAAGATCCTTTTGTAACCGAAGGCGAGCGTGACGCAGATGATGAACAGCACCACGCCGACGGCGCTGCCGAGGCCGACCTGCATGCGCATGACGCCGTAGGTGTAGAGGAAGGTGACCATCGTCTGCGTTGAGTTGGATGGCCCGCCGCCGGTCAGCGGCATGATCATGTCGAAGAGCTGCAGCGAGCCGACGACGGCAAAGAAGATCGAGAGGCGCAAGGTCGAGCCGAGCAGCGGCAGCGTGACATAGCGGAATTTCTGCCAGCCGGTGGCGCCGTCGATCTCGGCTGCCTCCAGCACGCTCTTGTCGACCGATTGCAGGCCGGCGATGAACAGCATCATGTGGAAACCGAAATATTTCCAGACGATGACGCCGAGCACGGCATAGATCGCCAGGTCCTTATCGGCGAGCACATAAGGGTTGGCGAAACCGAAGAAATTGGAAACAGCGGCAAACAGACCGTAATCGCCATCATAGACGAAGCGCCAGATCAGGCCGGCGGCAACGTCGGCCAGCACATAGGGCAGGAAGAAGATCAGGCGGTAGGCGACGACGCCGGGAATGCGGTGGGCCAGCATGGTGGCAAGCCAGATGGCCAGCGGCACCTGGATGCAGATCGAGATCACGATGATCAGGCCGTTATTAAGCAGCGCCTGGGTGAAAGCCGCATTTCGAAACAGAACCTGGAAATTGCGCAGGGCGATGAACTCGGTCGGCGTCCCGTAGCCGTTCCACTTGTAGAGGCTGTACCAGGCCGCCTCGCCCATCGGCATGATGACGAAAAGCGTGAACAGCAAGAGCGCCGGCGGCAGAAAGATCAGCAGCACCGTCAGCCGGTCATGGGCGACCGAGCTCCTGGCGTTTGCGGCTTTCCGTGCCGGCCGTGCGGCTGATGTCATCGATGGGACTGAAATATTGGCCATGGGTCCTGCTTTCGCATGTCGTCGGCAGCAATGCCGGCGCTCCCGCTCTTTAGCTGGGAGCGCCGGGAAGGGTCTGCTGGCGCTGGTTATTGTTCCAGTTCGAAAGCGTCCTGGATCATCTGGGCGCCGTCCTTGGAATTCATCTGCCCGGAAACGATTTCCACCGAGACGTCGTTGACGACACGGCCGACGGCAGCACCGAGATCCTGGTCGAAGAAGTTCTGATGCCAGGTCGAACCCGCAAGCTGTTTGGCCGATTCGGCCAGCAGCGGATTGACGACGCCATCATCGGCGCCGACGGCAACGGGCAGAAGCATGCCGGCCTTGGCCATCACCCGCTCGTTCTCCGCGCTCGTCAGGAAAGCGAGGAAATCGATCGCTTCCTTGGAGGCCTTCTTGGTAACGGCCCAGCCGTTCAGACCGCCGAGCGTATCCGTCGGCTTGCCGGCGCCGCCATCGACCGTCGGGAAGACGAAACGGCCGATATTGTCAGGTGCTAGGCCCTTGCCGTCGCCGGCATTCTTGCGCTGATTGGCTTCGGTTGCTTCAAAGCCGAGGATGATCGCCGCCTTGCCGTCACCGAAGACGCCGAGCGTCTGCGGCCAGGTCGCGCCGAGATAGCCGGGCTGGAAAGGTTCGAGTTTGCCGAGTTCGGCGAGATCGTCGCCGGCCTTGATGATGGCGGGATCAAGGAAACCTTCGCCCTCGCCCTTCTTGGCCGCGTCGAAAACCTTCTGGCCGCCTTCGCGCATGACGAGATAGCTCCAGTAGAAATGGATCGGCCATTTCTCACCGCCGCCGCCGGCGATCGGCACAATGCCGGCCGCCTTGATCTTCTTCACCGTGGCGAGAAAATCGGCCCAGCTTTTGATGTCCTCGGCTTTGACGCCGGCCTTGGCAAACAGCGCCTTGTTGTAGAAAAAGCTGACCAGACCGACCTTATAGGGGATGGCCCAGGTCTTGCCGTCAAAGGTCAGGCCGTTGACCGAGGCCGGGGTATAGGCGTTGCGCAGTTTGCCGCCATCAGCATCGAGGGCTGCCGTCACATCCTGCAGCGCGCCGGTCTCGGACTGCTGCTTCAAGACGCCGCCGCCCCAGCTGAAGAAGAAATCCGGCACGTCGTCGGATTGCAGCAGAGTGGGAAGCTTGGCCTTGAAGGCTTCGTTTTCGAGGAACTGCATCTGGATATCGACGTCGGGATGCTGGGCTTCGTATTTCTTGACGATGTCTTCCCAGGCCGCGACGTTTTTCGGGTCGAGCTCGAGATGCAGCCACTTGACCACCGTCGTCGCGGAGGCGGCGCCTGCCCCCAACAGCAACAGGCCGGCTGCCGCGGCCACGGATGCGATGCGCCTGCCGCCGAGAGCGGCGCTTTTGTGCATAAAATTCATGATTTTTCCTCCCAGGGGTCTATCCTCACAATTTTTCCCCTATGCGGATTAATTCACCGGAGCTTTCATCCAATGTCAACCCAATGCCGCTATTTTTATCAAATGCGCTTGACAGGGCCACGAAATTGCCGGCTATTTATTTCGTAACCCGTTATAAATATTTGGGTTCCGCCCAACGAAACGCTTGCCTGGCTAGTTCTCATGAAGACCGCAGATCCCGAATTAATGCGCGCGATCAATCGCTTGAACGTGCTCGATACCGTCCGACGCCATGGGCCGATCTCGCGGATCGAGATCAGCGAGCGCACCGAACTCTCCACCACCACGGTTTCGGCCATCACCGCCTCGTTGCTCGACGACGGGCTGATCCTGCCGCGTCACGAAGGCGATATCCGCAATGAGGCGGTGCGCGGCAGGCCGCGGGTGATGTTGGAACTCAATCCCGATGCGGCGCGTGTGGTCGGCGGCAAGATCGCCGCCAACCGGATGGTGTTCGTCGTCACCAATTTCCGCGGCGACGTGCTGTCGAAGCTGGCTTTGCCGATCCGCCTCGACCGGCAGCCGATCGGCGTCATTGCCGATCTGGTCGAGGATGGCGTCAGGCGCTGTGTCGTCGATGCCGGGCTGTCGCTTGAAGACGTCGACAGCGTCTGCCTCGGTTTTCCCGGCGTCATCGAGCACCGCACCGGCTATATCCGCAGCAGCCCGATCTTTCGCGACACCAATGTCGATTTCGCCGCCGAGATGTCGACGCGGCTTTCGACACCGACCATCGTCGAAAGCGACGCCCACGCCATCACGCTTGGCCATCACTGGTTCGGGAAGGCGCGCGATCTCGAGGATATGGTGCTGATTTCGCTGGAACAGACGCTGGGGCTCGGCGTGCTGCACGGCAACAGCCTGTTCCGCGGCGCCGGTGGCCTCAGCCACAATCTCGGCGACCTCGTGCTCGGCACAGGACCGAATGGCGTCGTGCGGCTGTTCAGCCAGGCCGGCGAAAGCGCAATCCTCGGCGAACAGCTGGCCGATGGGCGTTTTGCCGAAGCGATCCGACTCGGGCGCGGCATGAACCATGCCCAGGCGCTGATCAAGGCCGATGACGACCGGCTGATTGGTGCTGCCATCCGCGCCGGCGAAGCGGTGGGATTGACCGTTGCCAACATCGTCACGCTGTTTGCGCCGCCACGGGTCATTCTGGTGGGATCGAGCCTGGCGCTCGGCGAGCCGTTTTTGAACAGCCTGCGCGATGCCTATGCGCTCGCCATTCCGCCGTCGCTGCGCGGCGTCAGCGAACTCGTCTTCGACGATTCGACCGATGATTTCTGGGCCCAGGGTGCGGCTGCGGTGGCGCTCTACGAACTCTACGAATCGCCCTGGAGCACGACGGGGCCGGCGCTCTGACGAGCAGCACAATCATAATGAATGGAGGACTTCATGGATAAAGTCGGTATCGGCATCATCGGATGCGGCAATATTTCGGGCGCCTATCTCAAGGCGATGGCATCCTTTCCCATTCTCGATATCCGCGGCGTCGCCGATCTCAACCGGGAACTGGCAGAGGCAAAGGCTATCGAATTCAACGTTCCGGCAAAGACCGTCGAGGAACTTTTCGCCGACCCCAAGGTTGAGATCATCGTCAATCTGACGATCCCGAAAGCCCATGTCGCTGTTGCGCTGCAGGCCCTCGAAGCCGGCAAACATACCTATTCGGAAAAGCCCCTCGGGATTAATTTCGCAGAAGGGAAAAAATTGGCCGACGCCGCCAAAGCGCGGAATCTTCGCATCGGTGCGGCCCCCGATACTTTCCTCGGCGGCGGCCACCAGACGGCCCGCATCCTGATCGACCAGGGCGTCATCGGCCAGCCGGTCGGCGGCTCGGCAAGCTTCATGTGCCCGGGCCATGAGCGCTGGCATCCGAACCCCGCCTTCTATTACGAAGTCGGCGGCGGGCCGATGCTCGATATGGGGCCCTATTACATCACCGATCTCGTCAATCTGCTCGGGCCGGTGTCTGAGGTTGTCGGCTTTGCGTCGACGCCGCGTACAGAGCGGCTGGTGACCAGCGAGCCGCGCAACGGCGAACATATTCCCGTGCATGTGCCGACGCATGTCGCCGGCATGATGCGTTTTGAGAACGGCGCCGTCGTGCAGATCGCCATGAGCTTCGATGTCGCCGGCCACAAGCATGTGCCGCTCGAAATCTACGGAACCGAGGGCACGCTTATAGTCCCCGATCCCAACAAATTCGGCGGCCCGGTGGAATATCTGAAGAAGGGCGGCGAATTCGAGGACCAGCCACTCACAGCACCCTATGCCGACGGCAATTATCGCTCGCTCGGCGTTGCCGACATGGCGCATGCGATCCGCTCCAACCGGCCGCATCGGGCCAATGGCGATCTGGCGCTGCATGTGCTCGAAGTCATGGAAGCGTTCCACACCGCGTCTGCGACCGGGCGCACGGTGGCGATCACCACGGCGGTGGTGCGCCCCGCCCCCTTGTCCGATTCCATCGTCGACGGACGGCTGGCGAAATAAATTCAGGAGGAAAGACTATGCGTGAAGCACTGATCGTCTGGGGCGGCTGGAGCGGCCACGAGCCGCAGGAATGCGCCGAAGTCATCAAGACCATGCTCGAGGAGGACGGCTTCAAGGTCTATCTCGAACACGGCACCGAGGCGCTTGCCGACCCTTCGGTCCACGATCTCAGCCTCGTCGTGCCGATCATGACGATGTCGAAGATCGAGAAGGAGGAGGTCAAGAACCTCGCCGCCGCCATCGAGAGCGGCGTCGGCATCGCCGGTTATCACGGCGGCGCGGGCGATGCCTTCCGCGACTCGGTCGATTACCAGTTCATCATCGGCGGCCAATGGGTGGCGCACCCCGGCAACATCATCGACTATACCGTCAACATCACCCGGCCCGACGATCCGCTGATGGAGGGCATTGCCGATTTCCCCTACACGTCGGAGCAATATTACATGCATGTCGACCCCTCGAACGAGGTTCTGGCGACGACCAAATTCACCGGCAACCACGCCTACTGGATCGACGGCGTCGTCATGCCCGTCGTCTGGAAGCGGAAATACGGCAAGGGCCGGGTCTTCTATTCTTCACTCGGCCACCAGGCCAAGGAATTCGACGTGCCCGAGATGAAGGCCATCTTCCGCCGCGGCGCCAACTGGGCGGCGCGGTAGGGCGAGGTTCGCGCGGACGGCGGCCCCTCATCCGGCTGCCGCCACCTTCTCCCCGTAAACGGGGCGAAGGGGACAAGCCGCGACCTCTCCGTTCCCCGCTAGCTCTCGCACGGCACGTCCCCTCTCCCCGTTTTTTACGGCGGTCCGAAGGACGGGTCGAGACGAGTGGCTCGACCCCGGTTGGCTGGGTGAGGGGCAGGCCTCAGTCTCAGCGAATGATCAGCGCCGTGCCGTAGAGCCCGAGCGCAAAAACCGTATGCGCGAGCAAATTGAAGCACCGCACCTTGTTCGGCGTCGGATGTTTCGATGCGGCCCAGCCGATGCCGAGGCCGGGCTGCAGCAGGAACCACCCTGCTCCGACGGTGAGAATACCGAAGATCCAGGCGGGGAGAAATGTCGGTGCCGCCAGCCACGCCTGCCCCATGATGAGCGCAAAGATCAAGCCATAGAGAATGCCGACGGCGTAGTGGCTGATCCAGCCGAGCGCCAGTTCATGCGTATAGGGCTCGGCATCGGCGATGCTGTCGTGAAAGACCTTGCCGCGGCGAAGGTGCCAGAACCAGCGGCCGACCGGGGCCCAATTGGGCGCCGTCTGGCCGAAAACCTTGGTGAGCACGATCGCCCAGAGGTCCATGAGGATGGTTGCGCCAGCACCGATCGCCAGGCCGCGCCACAGAATATCGAACATTGGGAATCACCGGAGAGCGTTGAATTGCAGAGGCGCTAGAAAACCATTGCAGGCGCGCCGGCGCAATGGCTCCAGTGAGTTCCCAGCCGCATCCAGGGCTTATGCAATGGTTACCGCCTGCCCCCGCTCTCTGCCCTCTGCGCGGCCCTCGTTGCTGTATCATCCGCAAAAAGGCATCGGTGCGGGCGCAAATTGATGCTTTTCGCGTGCAGCGATATTTCCTACTCACTGTCGAAACGGCAATGAGAGGCGCGGCGATGGCAATGCCATTTTACTGGAACGAACTGAACAGCTCCGATTTCGCCGGACTTTCGGCCAATACGACCATTGCCATCCTGCCGATCGCCTCGACGGAACAGCACGGCCCGCACCTGCCGATCGCGACCGATGTGGCGATCGCCAACGGCATGCTGGCCGAACTGCGAAAGCAGAAGCCTGACGATCTCGATTTCCTGGTTCTGCCGACGCAAGAGATCGGCAAGGCGAACGAACATATCTACGGACCGGGAACGCTGTCGCTCGGCGCTGAGCTGCTCATTCCAGTCTGGACGGCGATCGGCGCCAAGGTTGCCGAAGCCGGCATCCGCAAGATGGTCATCGTCAATTCGCATGGCGGCAATGTCGACATCATGAGTATCGTCGCGCGCGAGCTGCGCGTCCGCTACCAGATGGCCGTCATCTCGACGCAATGGGGCCGCTTCGGCCATCCCGAAGGCATGATCAGCGAGCACGAGTTGAGATACGGCATCCATGGCGGCGAGGTCGAGACCTCGCTGATGCTCCATTTCCGCCCCGATCTGGTGCGGATGGACAAGGCGCAGAATTTTGCGTCCAAGGCCGAATGGATGCGCGAGCAATCGAAATACATCCAGCCGCTGCCGCCCCATTCGCTCGCCTGGATCGCCCACGACCTCAATCCGAACGGCGTCGTCGGCGACGCCTCGCTCGGAACCGTCAAAAAAGGCGAAGCGATCTGCCGCCATCAAGTCAGGGGCTTCATCGAGTTGCTTTACGACCTGACGCGCTATCCGCTTTCCAACCTTTATTCACAATAGCGCCGGCCAGGGCGACCTACTGGGTGATCGGCTTTTCCATCGCGATATGGCCCTTGGCCTGCAGTTCCTGCACGAGGCCGGCAAGTTCGGCCAGCAGATATTCAACGAACAGGCTGGTGGCGGAATCGAGCGGCGCACGGGCGCGGGCAAAAAGCTTCATCGGCTGCTGGCGCGCGTGCGGTTCAGCAATCGCCCGGAAGACGAGCTCGCCCTGCCGGCATTCGGTAATGACGTCGAGCGGGTTCAGCATCGTCAGCCCCGCCCCTGACTTGACCAGCTTCTTCAGCATCTCCGACGCATTGGTTTCAAGCACCGGCTCGACATGCACATCGAGACGCGCCAGCGCCAGGTTGATCACTTCACGCAGGCTGGTGCCCTGCTGGGCCAGCACCAGGCGTTCCTGGACGATATCGGCTAGGTTGATCGGACCCGAACCGATCAGGTGATGGCCGGGCGGCAGCACCACGCCGATCGGAATATCGAAACTGCCGAGCGTTCGAATGCCGGGTGTCGCCGGGATATTGAAGCCGAGGCCGATATCCACCTCGCCCGACAGCACCGGATTGACCGTTGTCGTGCCGGCATCATTGCGCAGTTGCATGAAGACGCGCGGATGTTCCGACTGGAACCGGGCGATGATCTCCGGCAGCGGCCCAGCGGCAAGGCCGACCGTGGTGACCAGGCGGATCTTGCCCGCCTGCTGCATCTTCAGGCTGCGGATGCGCCCCTCCAGCCGCTCGTAATTCTTCAGCACCTCGCGAATATGTTCGATGCAGAGTTCACCGGCCGCCGTCAGGCGCAGGCCGCGCGGCAGGCGCTCGAAGAGCGGAGCGCCCATTTCCTCCTCCAGCGCCAGAATCTGCCGGTTGATCGCCGATGACGCCACGTTCAGCCGCGCTGCGGCTTTGCGGATCGAGCCGGAGCGCGCGATCTCATTGATGTAGATAAGCTTTCTGGAGTGCAGCATCGCAACCTCGTTGCATAAAATTAAAGCAGACAGCACAAATTAGGCACAGGCTTCTGATGAGATGCCGAAAAGGCATCATTGCGCACGAAATTTGATGCTTTTCAAAGAGCAAAGCAATCGCTCCAATGAAGAAAATCGGGCGTCGCAATGGGCGTTCCGAACTCAGAAGGGGAACGCTGATCATGCCCAATGCACTGAAGAATACGGTCTTTTCCGCGCTCATCGGCCTTGGCGGCGCGCTCGCCGCTGCTGTCTCGGCGCATGCGGCCGATAAGGTAAGCTACGGCACGAACTGGCTGGCGCAGGCCGAGCACGGCGGCTTCTACCAGGCGGTCGCCGACGGCACCTATGCGAAACACGGCCTCGACGTCACCATCGTCCAGGGTGGCCCGAACGCGGCCAACAGCGCGCTGCTGATCTCCGGCAAGATCGATTTCTACATGGGTGGGCCGCAGGGCGAGATATCGGCTGTCGAACAGGGCATCCCGCTGGTCGACGTCGCAGCGATCTTCCAGAAGGATCCGCAGGTCCTGATCGCCCATCCGGGCATGGGTATCGACAAATTCGCGGACCTCGCCAAGCTCAAGACCTTGTTTCTCGGCAAGGACGGTTACCTCACCTATTTCGAATGGATGAAGGCGAACTACAAGGGCTTCAAGGACGAGCAGTACAAGCCCTACAATTTCAGCCCCGCGCCATTCCTTGCCGACAAGGAATCCGCCCAGCAGGGTTACCTCACCTCCGAGCCCTACGAGATCCAGAAGCAGGCCGGCTTCGAACCGAAGGTCTTCCTGCTCGCCGATAACGGCTATTCGCCCTATTCGACGATGATCACCACCACGCAGACGATGGTCGACAGCAAACCGGATGTCGTCCAGCGTTTCGTCGATGCCTCGATCGAGGGCTGGTACAACTACCTCTACGGCGACAACAGCAAGGCGAACGAGCTGATCAAGAAGGACAATCCTGAAATGACGGATGGCCAGATCGCCTACTCCATCGCCAAAATGAAGGAATACGGCATCATCGAATCCGGTGACAGCCTGGACAAGGGCATCGGCTGCATCACCGACGCGCATTACAAGGCGTTCTTCGACGAGATGGTGGCGATCAAGGTGTTCAAGCCGGAGACCGACTACACCAAGGCCTTCACGACGAAATTCGTCTGCAAGAGCACCGGAATGGCGATGAAGAAGTAAGCCCTCCGACGTCGGCCGATGGTCCGCCTGAGGTGGCGGACCCCATCCTCCCCTGGTGAATGAGACAGGCATGCCCTTAGCAGAAGCCCAGGCCCGATCCCCGCAAGAGACGCGCAAGCGGCCGCTGGTCGCGATGCAGTCGGTCTCGAAGGTCTTTTCCAGCGGCACCGTTGCCCTTTCCGACATGTCGCTCACTGTCGAAAGCGGCGAGTTCGTCAGCCTGCTCGGCCCTTCCGGCTGCGGTAAGTCGACGGCGCTGCGCATCATCGCCGGCCTTGGCGACGTGACGTCGGGAACGATCGGCTGGCCGAGTTCGCGCATCAATTCGAAGGGCCTGCCGGAGGGCGATATCGGCTTCGTCTTCCAGGAGCCGACGCTGATGCCGTGGAAGAACGTGTTCGACAATGTCCACCTGCCGCTGAGGTTGAGGCGGATTTCGAAGGCGTCAGCGCATGCAGAAATCATGCAGGTGCTGACCACCGTCGGCCTCCAGGATTTCGCCAAAGCCTATCCACGCGAACTTTCCGGCGGCATGAAGATGCGCGTCTCTATCGCCCGCGCGCTGGTTACGAAACCGAAGCTGCTTTTGATGGACGAGCCCTTCGCGGCGCTTGACGAAATCACTCGGCAGAGGCTGAACGACGACGTGCTGCGGCTCTGGAAGGCGACCGGCATCACCGTCATCTTCGTCACCCATTCGGTCTTCGAGTCCGCCTATCTCTCGAACCGCATCGTTGTGATGAAGGCAAGGCCCGGACGCGTGCATGCCGATGTTCTTCTGACCACCAGCCTGGAACGCGACGAGCATTACCGCACCTCGGAAGAATACCGGAAGGCGTGTGAGACGGTCTCCCTTTCGCTGATCGGGGCAATCAACGCGGCGGGAGAGCATTGATGCGTGACCAAACTGATACGCCGCCGCAGCTCCCTCACCTTGCTGCAAATGCCATTCCCCATGTCGCAGGCGCAAGGCGCCGCGATCTCGCCCTGCGCATCACCATCCCCTTCCTCGTTATCGGCCTGCTGATCCTGATCTGGTACGCCTATGTGAAGCTCTCGGGCGTGCCGCCCTATATCCTGCCGGGTCCGGCCGCAGTGGCTAACGCTTTCGTGACGGACTGGGGTACGCTTGCCCCTGCCCTCTGGGTGACCACCAAGATCACCTTCCTGTCGCTGATGCTGGCCCTTGTCGGCGGCGTCGGCTTTGCGATCTTCCTGGTGCAGTCGCGCTGGATCGAGCTTGCCTTCTATCCGCTTGCCGTCATCCTGCAGGTGACGCCTGTCGTGGCGATCTCGCCGCTGATCCTGATCTATGCGCCGTCGACCCAGGTGGCGCTGCTGATCTGCGCCTTCCTCGTCGCCTTCTTCCCGATCCTTTCGAACATGGTCCAGGGGCTGAAGAGCGTCGACCACAATCTCATCAACCTCTTCGAGCTTTACGGCGCCTCGCGCTGGCAGACGCTGCTCTTTCTGAAACTGCCCGCCGCCCAACCCTATTTCATGACGGGCCTCAGGATCGGCGGCGGTCTGGCGCTGATCGCCGCCGTCGTCGCAGAATTCGCGGCAGGCTCGGCTGGCGCCGGCTCCGGCCTCGCCTTCCGGCTGCTCGAAGCACAATATCGGCTCAACATTCCGCGCCTCTTCGCCGCGCTGCTGATGCTCTCCCTGCTTGGCGTGGCGATCTTCGCCGTCACCTCCTTCATTTCCTGGCTCGCCCTGCACCGTTGGCATGAGAGCAGCCTGAAACGAGAAAACTGATGACCTATTCCTTCCTTTCGCCGCCCAATGCCGGCCGCTTCGTGCTGAGCAATGCGACGCTGCCTGCCGTCGCCGTCGAGGGATTTGACGCGCCGGCGATCGACGGGCTGGTCAAGGCGGATATCGTCATCGCCGATGGCGTCATCTCCGCGCTGCTGCCGGCGGGCGCAGCGCCGGTGGAATTACCACGATCCGATCTGAAGGACGGCATGGTCTGGCCCTGCTTCACCGACATGCACACCCATCTCGACAAGGGGCATATCTGGCCGCGCAACGCCAATCCCGACGGCACCTTCATCGGCGCCCTGGACGCGGTGCGGACGGACCGGGAGGCGCACTGGTCGGCGGCTGATGTCAGCAAGCGCATGGAATTCTCGCTGCGTTCGGCCTATGCGCACGGCACCAGCCTGATCCGCACGCATCTCGATTCCCTGGCGCCGCAGCACCGTATTTCCTTCGAGGTTTTTGCCGAGATGCGCGAGGCCTGGAAAGACAGGATTACGCTGCAGGCGGTGGCGCTCTTCCCGCTGGAAAATATGGTGGACGCGACCTATTTCGCCGACCTGGTCACCGTCGTCCGCGAAAAAGGCGGGCTGATCGGCGGCGTCACCCGGATGACCGCCGATCTCGACAGCCAACTCGATGTGCTTTTCAGGGCTGCCGCCGATAACGGCCTCGACGTCGATCTTCATGTCGACGAGAGCGACGATCCTGCCGCCGAGACGCTGAAGGCGATCGCACAAGCCGTGCTGCGCAATCGGTTCGACGGCAAGGTGACATCAGGCCATTGCTGCTCGCTCGCCAGGCAGGACGAGGAGACGGCAAAACGCACGGTCGAGCTCGTCGCAAAAGCCGGCCTTTCCATCGTCTCGCTGCCGATGTGCAACCTCTATCTGCAGGACCGCTACCCCGGCCGGACGCCTCGCTGGCGCGGCGTCACCCTGTTCAAGGAACTGGCGGCGGCCGGCGTTGCGACGGCAGTGGCCTCCGACAATACGCGTGATCCCTTCTATGCGTATGGTGATCTCGACCCGGTCGAGGTGTTGCGCGAGGCGGTGCGCATTCTGCATCTCGATCATCCGCTAGACACGGCCGCGCGCGTCGTCACCACCTCGCCTGCGGATATTCTCGGCCGGCCCGACAAGGGGCGCATCGCCGCTGGCGCCTTGGCCGATCTCGTGCTCTTCAGCGCCCGGCGCTGGAGCGAATTTCTTTCCCGTCCGCAGTCTGACCGCGTCGTGCTTCGCCGCGGCAAGGTGATCGACCGCAGCCTGCCGGACTACCGTGAACTCGACAGCGTCGTTGGAGCCTGACATGCCGGATTATCAGACGATCAAAAAGCAACTCGAAGGCATCGCCGTCGAGGACAATCCGGCGCTGGTGCGTCAGAAAAGCCGCGATTTCTACTGGTATTCGCCGATCCTGAAGGCGCAGCTCGACAATGTCACGGCCGATCTCGTCGTCACGCCGAAAAACGAAGAAGAGGTCATCCGGGCGCTGAAGGTCGCTTTCGCGCACGGCGTGCCGGTAACGCCGCGCGGTGCCGGCACCGGCAATTACGGCCAGGCCATGCCACTTTCCGGCGGCATTGTGCTCAACCTTGCCGCCATGGACAAAATCAAGGAAATCCATCCCGGCCGGGTTGTCTGCGAACCGGGCATCGTCATTGCCCAGCTCGACAAGCAGACCAAAGCGCATTCCGGCCAGGAGCTGCGCTTCCACCCGTCGACGGCGCAGACGGCGACGGTCGGCGGCTTTATCGCCGGCGGCTCCGGCGGCGTCGGGTCGATCACCTGGGGCGGTCTGCGCGATCTCGGCAATATCCTGCGTCTGCGCGTCGTCACCATGGAGGCCGAGCCGCGCGTGCTCGACCTGACTGGCTGGGACCTGCAGAAGGTCAGCCATGCCTACGGCACCAACGGGATCATCACCGAAATCGAAATGCCGCTCGCCCCTGCCTATGATTGGGTCGACGTGCTTGTCGGCTATGACGACTTCATGGCATCGGTGCGCTTCTCGGATGCGCTGGCCAAATGCAACGGCATCCTCGTCAAGGAAATCGCGCCGATCGCGGCACCGATCTCGCACGACTATTTCACCCGCCACAGGCCCTATATCCGCAAGGGCCAGTCAGTGGTGGTGCTGATGATCGCGCCGCATTCGATGGACGCTTTCCTCGCCTTTGCCGCCGCCAACAAGGGCGAGATCATCTTCCGCTCCGACACGGTCGAAAGCATGAAAGGTATTCCGCATGCCTATGAGCTTGCCTGGAACCACACGACGCTGCGTGCGCTGAAGGTCGATCCCGGCTTCACCTATCTGCAGGTTCAGTATCCAGGCCCGGATCACGTCGCCAAGGTTGCCAAGATGGTCGAGATCTTCGGCGACGAAGTGCCTGGACATCTCGAATTCATCAGGTTCGACGGGCAGATCCAATGCTCCGGCCTGCCGCTGGTGCGCTATACCACGGAGGAGCGCCTCGAGGAGATCATCAAGATCCACCAGGATCACGGCTGCCCGATCTTCAATCCGCATCGCTATACGCTAGAGGAAGGCGGCATGAAGCGCACCGACAAAGTACAGCTCGCCTTCAAGCAGGAAACGGACCCGAGAGGGCTATTGAACCCCGGCAAGATGATCGCCTGGGAGAATCCCGATTTCGATTTCAATGCCGGCAAGAATTATCTCTTCCCCGGGCTTGCGAGCGTCATGGAGGCCTAATGAGAGTTCTCGTGCTTCATTCGCATCCGGTCGAGGAAAGCTACGGCAAGGCGCTCTACAAACAGACGCTGGAAAGCCTGCGAGAGGCCGGTCACGAGGTGGATGCGTGCGATCTCTATGCCGAGAATTTCGATCCGGTGCTCTCCCGCCACGACCGGCTCGCCTATCACGATTATCCCGGCAATACCGCGCTGGTGAAATCCTATGTCGAGCGGCTGAAGCAGGCCGAGGCGCTGGTGCTGGTGACGCCGATCTGGAATTTCGGTTTTCCGGCGATCCTGAAGGGTTATTTTGACCGCGTCTGGCTTCCTGGCGTCTCCTTCGAGTTGGTCGACGGCAAGGTGGAATCGCGGCTGCGCCACATCAGGAAACTCGCGGCCGTGCTGACATACGGCGCGACGCCGTTTCGCGCCTTCGCCGCCGGCAACCCGCCGAAGAAGATCGTCAAGCGTGTGCTGAGGGCGCAGATCAATCCGCTGCGGCCGGTCACCTTTCTTGCCCATTACGACATGAACAACTGCACGCCGGAAACCCGGGCCAGGTTTTTGGAGAAGGTAAAGATGGCGATGGAGCGGTTTTAAGACCCGACCGGGTGGTTGGTCGTGGTAGCATCCTCATTGAAGCAAGGAATGCCCATGAAGAAGATTTTCAATCCGGCGTCTGTCCGTCGTCCATTCGGAAATTACAATCACGGGCTGCTGGTGCCGGCCGGGGCCTCGCTGCTCGTGACCTCGGGGCAGCTCGGGATCGGTCTCGACGAGAAAGTGCCGGAAGATATCGGCGCACAGGCAGAACTTTGCTTCGAGGCCATCAAAGCAATTCTCGCCGAGGCGGAAATGAGTTTTGCCGACGTCATCCGCATCTCAGGCTTCGTGACGAAGCGTGAGGATTTCCCTGCCTATATGGCCATGCGCGATCGCTATACACTCGATCCGAAGCCGGCCTCGACGCTGATCATCATCAGCGGCTTCACCCGCCCCGAATTCCTCGTGGAAGTCGAAGTCACGGCCGCCAAAGTGCTTTGACATGGCCTCTCGGGTCGTCCGCCGGTCAGCCGCCTTCTGTCTGCGGCTCCTCGGCGCCATTGCCGATATCGCCACTAATATCACGGGCGAACTTCCGCATCAGCCGCACCAGTTCATTGAAGTCGTGCTCGTCCCAGCGCTCGAAGATGGCGCGGCCCATGCGCTCGCGCGCGGCGTCGATGCGATCGGTCATCGCCTTGCCCTTCGGGCTTATCACCGCCTCGCGCACGCGACGATCCGCAGTACTGCCGCGGCGCTCCACCAGATCAAGACTTTCAAGCTTGGCGACCTGGCGGCTGACGGTGGTGTAGTCACGCCCGGCGCGATCGGCAAGTTCGACCACCCCGATCGGACCAAGCCGTTCCACCGTGACCAGCAGCGGAAACAGGGCGCGATCGAGCGAAATACCGGCCTCGCGGACCATCTGCTCATCGCGCTGGGGCCGGTTCATGACGCTGACGATCTCGATCAATGCCCTATGCAACTCGCGCAACCTTTCGGACATATGTGTATTTTGCACGTTTTTTGTTGACGCCATATCCATTCTCCTATTATGTGCATAATACACATATGGAGATCGCAATGACACAGAATTCTTCAGTCGACGTGCTGATATCAGGCGCCGGCGCGGCCGGGCTGACGCTGGCGATCGAGCTGGCGCGGCGCGGCGTATCCTTCCGCCTGATCGAGAAATTGAACGACCCGTTCCGCGGCTCCCGCGGCAAGGGAATTCAGCCAAGAACGCAGGAGGTCTTCGAGGATCTCGGCATTCTCGACCAGATCGTCGCGCTCGGCGGCGCCTATCCCCTGCAGCGAGAATATCGCGACGACGGAATCTTCAGCGAATCCGAAGCCGTGCTGCGTGGGGAGCCGACGCCCGCCGAGCCCTACCATCTTCCGCTGATGGTGCCGCAGTTCCTGACCGAAGGCGTGATGCGCGAGCGCCTGCTCGAACTGGGGCACCAGCCGGAGTTCGGATGCGAACTCATCGGCTTCGAACAGCACGAGGCAAGCGTGACGGCGCGGCTCACGGGACCATTTGGCGAAGAGACTATTCAGGCGCGATGGCTCATCGGCGCGGATGGCGGGCGCAGCTTCGTACGCCACGCGCTTGATATCGGTTTTCCCGGCAAGACGCTCGGCGTGCGCGCCATCGTCGCCGATGTCATGCTGACGGGGTTGGAGCGCGACGCCTGGCATCGCTTCGGCGAAGGCGACATGCGGCGACAGATCGCACTTTGCCCGCTCGCGGGAACGGAACTGTTCCAGATCCAGGGACCCATTCCGCTCGAAGGCGAGATCGACCTTTCCGCTTCATGGTTGACCGCCTTGGTCGCGGAGCGCACCGGCCGCGACGATATTCACGTCCACTCGGTCTCCTGGGCTTCGGCCTTCACCATGAACGCCCGGCTTGCCGATCGCTACCGGCTCGGCCGCGTGTTCCTGGTCGGCGATGCTGCCCATACGCATCCGCCGACCGGCGGACAGGGCCTCAATACCAGCGTTCAGGACGCCTATAATCTCGGATGGAAGCTGGCTGCAGTCGTCGCCGGCGGCCCTGATGCACTGCTCGACAGCTATGAGGAAGAGCGTCGCCCGGTCGCCGCGGCGATGTTGGGTCTTGCCACAGATCTTCTCGACCAACTCAAGCGGGGCGAGATGCGGCGCGGCCGCGAGGTCCATCAGTTGGATATCGGCTATCCCGAATCCTCCATCGCGCTGGAAAAGCCGGAGCGCCGCGGCGGCCTGCTGGCGGGCGACCGCGCGCCGGATGCGCCGCTCACGGGTGCGGCCGGCCAGCCGAGACGGCTGTTCGAACTGTTCAGCGGCGCGCACTGGACGCTGCTCGGCTACGAGGTCGAGCAAGTCACTGTGCCGCCGCGCAGCGGATTGCACATCCACAGGATCGGCCGGCGCGGCGATATCCTTGATAAAGCCGGGCACTTCCGTGACGCCTACGCTCTGACCCCAGGTGACTGGGCGCTCGTGCGCCCGGACGGATATGTCGGCGCCATCGTCGGATCGTCTGATGCCTTGGCGCTGGATGCCTATCTGGCAAATGTCGGCCTTGGAACATGATGCCTGAGCCGCTTGGAGCAGAATTCTATTTGAGGCGGACCCGGCCTGAAACCATCCCGTTCCAGGCTGCCGGTCGCCCCGCCGCCAGGCGGATCGCCGATCCCCAATGGCGCGCAGCGCAAATGTTTCAGAGGGCGTCGCGCTCGTATCGCGGCGTCCAACCGCGGGTCATTCCCCGGCTGATCGCTCTCTCCGCCAGCGCCAGTTGCTGGCGCAGATGTTTGCAGTCGTCGAGCAGCGAGCGGATCGCCGCCTTGGCATTGTCGTCATGCCAGGCAAGCACGGCTTCGACTTCCCACGCCGGATCTGGCCAAGCTGTATCGGGCCAAGCCGGATCGGGCCGCGCTGAATCGGGCCAAGCCGGCTCGGGTTGCAAGATCTTTGCCGGCTGCATCAGTTTAGCGCCAGTGGCAATTGAACCGGGCGTGGCAAGGGCGGCAGCGGCCGGCTGAGTTCGACCTTTCTCTGCCAGGCGGCGCGCCGCAGCTGATCCCGCTCGCGCGCCGCGCGGGACGCTTCGACAAGAGCTAGGGCGTTGGCGATCACCTGTTCCGTATGCGTCATGACCATCTCCGATGTTCCTGATTTGTTCTAAAATAGAACCTCGGCCGGAAAAGTCAAGTCGGGAGGGATTTGGGTGTTCAACGGGATCAGGCCGGAGCCTGGGGTAGAAACACGGCGGGCGTTCAGTCCGCAGCTTCGATGACGGCGATACCGGCTTCCTGCGCAGCCCTGATGAAGGATGCCCGCACCTCATCCGGCGGGAGATCGCCGATGATCGCATCCAGGCAGGATTTCACGGCTTCGAAATATTCTTCGCCGTCGTCTACTGGCCAATCGTGCAGCAGCGTGCGCGCGGCATCCCACACAGAGTTAATAACGGCATAATGGCCGAGCCCTATTGAGGCCAAGCCGACCGGTCGAAAATGTGCCGTCTGTCTCACTTTGCTACAGCTTTTCCCAATTTCGGTGAGCGTACCAGTAACAATGCAATTTGCGTGCCGTTGGCGGGCCGCTCGCCTGCGGGGCAACTATGTCTCCTCGTCCCTCCAGCCAGGCGCTTTGAGAACATGCAACCTTTGAACCGTCCCGATCGGCGCAGAGAACCCGGCGATCAGTTATCAAACGACAGATTATGGTAAATATCAGGCTTTCCCTCCCGAACCTACTCATTAAAATCAATCTCTTCCCTAGTATTCTATAGAACTGACAGGATTCATTGGCATTTCTGGAAGCAACAGGCCGAAATGATCGGATATTGATTGTCCCAAAGGTGGACGCAGCCGCATCCAGATCGTACAATGCCATCCCTTCTGGGAGGACGCGCGATGCCTATCTTCATGGACCGGCACTTTCTCGAGGGAACGTCGGCGGCCGACGTTGCCCGGGCGCACCGCATGGATCTCGACATTCAGGATCGCTACGACGTCAAATTTCTCACCTATTGGTTCGACCAGCAGCGCGGGACCGTCTTCTGTCTCGTCGATGCGCCTGACATGGAGACCGCCCAATGTGTGCATCGCGATGCGCACGGTTTCGTCGCCAACGAGATCGTCGAGGTCGCGTTGTCTGCGGTCGAGGCTTTTCTCGGCCGAATTCATGACCTCGAGCCGGCGGCTGGCCAATCCTCGGCGCAGGTGGATCCCGGCCACCGGGCAATCCTCTTCACCGATATCGTCGGATCGACCGAGATGACGGCGCGGCTCGGCGACCGCATAGGGACCGAAATGGTGAGAGCCCATGACGCGATCGTGCGCCGATGCCTTGGCCAAACGTCAGGCCGGGAAGTGAAACACACCGGCGACGGCATCATGGCCGCCTTTTCCGCCACATCAGCCGCCGTCGAATGCGCCATGACGATCCAGCAGGAATTCAAGCGTTACAACGGCGGAAACGCCGAGCCGATCCACATCCGCATCGGGCTTGATTGCGGCGAGCCGGTCGAGGACAGCAATGACCTCTTCGGATCGACGGTGCAGCTTGCGGCGCGCCTTTGTGCGGTTGCCGCCAGCGACCAGATTCTCGTCTCGGAGAATATTTTCCGGGAGTATGGTGCCGCCGATCTCTTCGGCCACGCCACGCGCCGTCGGCTCAAGGGGTTTTCGAAGCCTATGATGGTCTTCCGATGCGAATGGGCGAATGGCGGGCATGCTTGACGTGACGCTTTGTGGCGAGGGCGGGGCAGCCGACATCGAACGCAAGACGCGCCGCACATGATGTGACGGCGCGCCCCTGCCTACTCAGTATCATCAGGCATTGCCGATATTTCGATCGCCCATCAGCTGTTCGAATTTGGGGGCGCCCTCGACCTTGGCCAGCACACCCGACATCTTCAGAAACCGCCGGAAATTCTCGCGCGCAGCACTCAGCGGGAAACGGCCGCTGGCCGTGTCTCTGCACGCCTTCAACAGCGTGTCATATGCCAGACCTCGCTTGTCCTCCGGCCATTCACCGAGAATATCGAAGATTTCATCGAGACACGTGATCTCAGCGATGAAATGCTGACGATGAAGCAAAACCGGATCGAACCGAGTTTCATTCATAGTATTCCTCCCATTTATATTACTTTTTTATGGGATAATATTACTGAAAAACCATAATTTATTCAAGACAAAAACGGCTGTTTTTCGCTGAAACCATCGGCAACTACTTCCATAATGACAGAATAGCTCGATCAGATTATCTTGAGTGAATTGATCAGCGATCTAGCTTCAAGGCTCCACAAGCTAACGTGACGGCATGGTAGATTGTGACCAGGATCAACCTCGCAAGGAGACGTTCAATGAATCGATTTCTCACATTGGTGGCTGCCGGAATGCTGATCGGTGTGTCTGCGATCACGTCTTCCTGCACCTCGCCCAGCAAGCACGATCGCGAAGATTTTCAGTATCAACGGGATACATCGGTAAACCCGGCATGCGCGGGTGGCTTCAGGCCCGGTAACGCGCGCTCGTGCAGTTATTGATGGCGCTGGCGCCCGACATTCGTTCAGCGCTTCGCTGAGATTGCCGGGCCGCCGAAGTGCGAGATGCTGCTGAACCCCGCTTCCCAGGAGAGCAGCCGCGGTATCACCGCGTCGTGAGGCGCGCTGCAGCAACGGGAATGGTTAGGGAACCGCAAGCCCCGCCCGCAGTTAGGTCAACGGGTCACGGTTGGCTCAATTCAAACAGGAGAACGGTTCCCAATGAACAATTTGATCTGGCTTGTCGGCGCTGTCGTTATCGTGCTCGCGATTTTGAGTTTCTTCGGCTTTCGCTGAGTAAGACGTCACTGACGGAAGTTGTGGCGGCTCGACCGGTTTGTCCTCGCGGCGACAGACGGACGAATCTGGCCGCGGCTCCGATAATTATGATCGCGTGAGGGTTGGCTGGATGTTACGATGCGATATGACAAAAGAAACGAAATCAGGTCGGCCTGCTGAATCCGGTCGATTTGTCACACGTCCGATCGGTGAAAAGAAGGCGGCGAAATTTGCCGAGGTCGAAGGTTTGAAGCTGAGTGCCGGTTCCAAGGCGCTGTCGCAGAAACTGACGTCCGGCGACCTTAAGGGGGACGCTTACCGCCGAGAGATAGTCAAAGCTTTCAAGAAAGTCTGACGGGTGGTCCGCTACAATGCCGTCGAGGACCCGCTCTGTTATCCGGGCACTCACGTCCTGGTCAATAAAGCCGATATCGAAGATCAGGATCAGCTTGACCAATTCGAGCAGCTCATGTTCGACTCTCGTGCCACGGAATCCCTCCCGAACGGCAACTTGGATTTCGCGCATTATGGCGCGCTACACTACCATTTTTTCCAGGATGTATACGGCTGGGCCGGGAATATTCGTACCATCCGCACAGGCAAGGGTGACAACTGGTTCGGTTTTCCCGAATACATCGAGGCGGAGGCCAAACGACTGTTTGCTCAATTGGCAAGCCGCGGATATCTCGCAACGGCCGAAACAAAGGACGCCTTTGCCGAAGGTTCCGCATGGTTTTTGGGGGAAATCAACGCGATCCATCCATTCCGTGAGGGCAATGGACGTATCCAGCTGGTCTTCCTCACGATGCTGGCGCGCAATGCAGGATATGAGGTCGATGAAGGCGAACTACGCCCTGGGCCGTTTCTACAAGCGATGATCAAAAGCTTCCACCGCGAGCTGGCACCTCTTGTCAACGAAATCCGGCGAATGATTTAGGCTTACTGCCCGACAAAAGGACCGCAGCGGGCGTTGGCGACGTGTCGCGATGGGTGGGTTGAAGGCGGCGGTTCGTGAATTGCCCGCCTGAGTTCGGAACGCGGCTATTCGATCGCGACTAACTCCTCGCGACAAACAAGCAATCTCGCACGCCCTTCGAAAAACCATGGTGAAGCATCGGGGTCGCACCGGGATTCATGCCCGTTTTGTTGACGATCCACCGAATGATGTGTGGATCACCCCCCTCGACGTCCTTTACAGTCAAGCGTTTCGGCCTCCCGGAGCCGATCGTGAGCGAAATCGATGGATCGTCCTACTGCCGCAGATGACGCGACTCAATCCAGGAAGCGGGCTGCAAAATCCGATCAGCCGGATGGGTTTGCCCGCGAAGTTTCAGCCATCAAAGTTGGCGACTGCCTGCTGGGTTACAAGGCCGTGCAGCGCCGCGCGCGGGGCGGCCGCTGGAACCACTTCCGCGGCCGGATGCGCGAGATCGAGAAATTGATAAGGCATCGCCATGGCGACATCGTGCCCGAGGCGGATGACGCATTGATCTATGTCGAGGTGATCGCCAGCCTCGCCCTCGTGGAATTCAAGGAAGCGTTTGTCGACGTGGTTCTCGGCTGGGCGGGACGCTGGCTGCCTTGGGCTGGGAAAGCCGACATTGAGGACGTGATCTACGAGAGAACGAAGGTGCGGTTTTCCTCGCTGTCGGCCGACGCGCTCGGCCACGCTCTGCATTTGAGCTACTCGGAGCGCTGCGCCCTCGATATCCGCACGATCGGGGCCTTCGATGTGCCGAAAGGGAAAAGAGCAAAACTTCAAAAACAAAGGCGGCGGCAGCGGGACCGAAGCCGGAAAGAGCAGCAACGCCGTGCCGCAGGCGCGCTTCCCAGAGCCGATTATCTCGCCAATTCTTTCAGCCAAGCGCGCCCCTGGGAGGCTTTCGGCATCAGCCGCCGGACATGGGAGCGTCGCGGCAAACCGATGCCGGAGGCCGAGATGCTATCGGATTGCGTCTCGTCTCGCTTGCCGCCTAAAGCGCGTCGCGATCTTTCAGATTCGCTCCTCGCGCTTTAGGTCTTTGTTTTTACGCATGTCGTTGCGGCAAAAGCGCTTCGCGCTTTGCCTGGGAAAACCGCTGCACACTTTTGCGCGACATGCTTTAGCTTCTTGCGATTTTCAGCCTGGCGCTCCGAACCAGCTGTTCATCGCCTCGCGCAGACCATCCTGCGTCCCCTCACCGACCCACGCGACATAGCCATCGGGTCGGATCAAAATTGCAGTCGGTGCAGAGACCGCACCCAGCCCAGGCAGCTCCCACGCACCATCACAGCCGGCGTCAACCAGCTGGACGCGGTCTGACCACGGCGTGATGTCGAGACTGCCGGGCGTGCCGAGATTCACGAGCATCGGCCGCGCATTTTGGAGCAGCGTATAGACGCGCAAGGGGCCATCGAGCGTGGTGAGGTCGAGGTCAGGCATGCGGCGGCCGAGCAGCGGATGCCCGTCGCCAAGGTCGTAGTGGATGGCCAGGCCGGACATTTCGGCGGCGATCCTTTTGCGCGGCTCCTGCATGGCGAGCAGCTCCAAGACCACGTCCCGCAGGGCTTCGGTTCGGTCATCGGTCCGTTGCAAGGCGACCTGTGCCATCGTCGTCCGCAACACGCGGGCGGCCACTGGATGGCGCTCGGCGTGGTAGGTGTCGAGCAAGCTTTCCGGCGATATGCACTTCACCACCTGGGCCAGCTTCCAGCCCAGATTCACGGCATCCTGCACACCGGTATTGAGGCCCTGCCCGCCCACCGGAGAATGCACATGCGCGGCATCGCCAGCCAGGAGAACGCGGCCCTTGCGGTAGGCCGACGCCTGCCGCGACATGTCGGTGAACCTGGAAATCCAGGTCAGACCATGGATTCCGTAATCCGTTCCGCATGCGGCGATCAGGCCTTCTTTGAGATCGCCGAGCGTCGGTTCGCTCGTGGCGCTGGCATTCTTTTCCGTCACCATGACATTGATCGGACCTTCGCTGGCAAAGACGACCTTGCCGTCGCGAATTTCATATTCCTCCCGGCCGAAGGCATGCATGCCGAGCGCGGTGCGATGGACGCCAAGTGGCGGCTCCTCCTCCATCTCGGCCTCGGCGAGAATGTTGCTCGTCGTCGCATCCCATCCTGGAAATTCAATGCCGGCCATCTTGCGAACCAGACTGCGGCCGCCATCGCAGCCGACGAGATAACCTGCCCTCAACGAAGCCCCATCGGAGAGTTCGATGGTGACGCCGGTGTCGTCCTGCTGAAAGGACGTCAGTTCGCGGCCGCGATAGATCGGCACCGGCAACTCGCCGACCCATCCGGCCAGAATGCGCTCAATATGCTTCTGCCGCAGCGCCAGACCATAATTATGCCGGGTCGGAAAATCGCTGATATCCAGCCGCGTGACCGCAAATCCGGTGACCTGGGCGATCTGGCCCTCCGCCAGAAACCGCTCGACGATGCCGCGCTGGTCGAGAACCTCGAGCGTGCGCGCGCTCAGACCGCCGGCGCGCGAACCGACGATCTCCTGGTTCCGCCGGCGTTCGATGATCGCGACATCGACGCCCGCCAAGGCCAATTCGCCCGCCAGCATCAGGCCGGTCGGCCCCCCTCCGGCAATAACGACTGCATGCTCCATCGTCCGCTAACTCCTCTGTTCCGACTTCCGAGGGCGATATAGAGGCTCAATTGCTTCCGGGAAGCCAAATTGATGGCTGGCCTGCTGTCGATCTTGCCTGCCGCAGGTTGTTCCCTATCAGGCTGGCTCGTGAGCCCGCTCACAAAGCCATGCGCAGAGCTGCCTGGGCGCGAGGCGGGAGTCGCCGGTGCGCATTAACGCGAAATGCCAGGCCGGCCCGGTCAGCACATATGGGAAGGGTGCGATCAGCACTCCCTTGTCCAAAAGCGGTCGAAACATGGACGGCGACAACAGCGCCACGCCGACGCCTGCCACCGCCGCACTGGCGTCCAATTCGTGCGTGGGATAATCGACCATCGCAAACCGCAGAGCCGGCGGCGTCTCGCATTGAGCGCCCTGGAACCAGGCATGCCAATCCGGATGCGGCAAAAGCTCGAAATCCGTCAGCTCATCCGGCCCGTGCAGGGTTCTCGTTCCAAGCAGTGAGGGCGCCAGCATCGGAGTTGCCTCAACCGGAGCGAGCCGATATTCGTCAAGCCCGTCCCATCCGCCACGCCCCGTCCGTATGGCGACGTCAAATGCGCTGGGATCGCGAATATCGGCGGAGACGTCGACCTCGATCGGTGATGTTCCCACTGAGTGATAGCGGGACAGCCGCGGTGCGAGCCAGCGCGAGGCGAATGTCGGAGGCGCCGTCAGCCGGAGCGGTGGCATGGCCGCCTGGAACTCATCAAGCGCGCCGGCGATGCCATCCAATGCAGCCCGAATTCGACCCGCCAGAACAGCGGCAGCAGCCGTCGGGACAACGCGGCGCCCGGCACGCTGGAACAGCGGCTGACCAAGTTCGGTCTCCAACGACCGGATACGCAGGCTGACTGCCGCTGGGGTGAGACATAAACGCTCGGCCGCACGGGCAAAGCTGCCGGCAGAAACGCACGCTTCCAGAATTCGCAAGGACTCCAACGGCGGCCGCATGATCTCTTCGCTTTTGATGAGTTTTTCTTGTGATGCTCACAAGCAAAGCGCGTTTTGGGGACAGAGCGCTTGTAGCTAGGGTTGAAGTCAACAATAGGCGATCTGACATGACCCTGCAATCTCGGCCCTTATTCAGACTTTTCATGACACTTCATCCGGCCCTGGAGCTCGGCCAGACGCCGGCCGGAGGCCGCCGCATATTTTCCGTTTCCGGTGGATATTTTGAGGGCGAGCGCCTGAAAGGCGAAGTGTCGCCGCTGATCGGCTCCGATCTGCTGCTTGCGCGTGCAGACGGCACGTTTCAGCAGGATGCCAGGCTCCTGCTCGTCGCCGATGACGGCGATCTGATCTTGATGACCTATCGCGGCATCAGGCGCTCCACCTCGGCCGTTGACGAGCGTCTGGCACGCGGCGAAGCGGTCGACGCCTCCGAATACTATCTGCGGACAACTCCCTATTTCGAGACGGCCGCGCCACGGCATGCGTGGCTCAACCAAATCGTCGCGGTTGCGCAGGGCGGACGGTGTCCGGGCGGCGTTGAGTATGACGTATTTGAAATTCTCTAAAGCGCGTCGCGATCTTTCAGATTCGCTCCTCGCGCTTTAGGTCTTTGTTTTTACGCATGTCGTTGGCAAAAGCGCTTCGCGCTTTGCCTGGGAAAACCGCTGCACACTTTTGCGCGACATGCTTTAGATGCGCCATCGGCGTTGGGTAACATAATGCCGCAACGGCTTCGCTCAGCAGAGGCTGATTCCGTGTCGCAGGTTGTTCTCCCTATAAATAAAGATCCCTACTGGTTGGAACGACTTGCGACAGGAATTTCTGCCTTGCTTTCCAAAGCGATGTTGCTTGCCGCTTGCGGCTTTCTTGCCGTGGAACCCGGGCGCTTCAACACGACCTGACCGGGTGGGAAGCCGATGTGGCAAGTGCTTTCCCGGGTCACCGTTTCTTCTCGAAGGGTGATCAATAAATAGTTGGTGTGATGTGCTTTACTGCGGAGCCGTGGCTTTTTGCGGAATCGTCTCAGCCGCTGGTCGCTCAGACGGATCGGCGGGATGGCCATAGATTGTGTAGGCGGCGCCGGCCAGAACGCCCAGGACGAGAAGAGCGAGTAGGTACAACATCATTCCGCGGATCGCCGTTTTCGGTGTCTTGTCCATGGGATCTCCAAGATTGCTCAGCAGTCTTTCACGGAACGAACAGGTCCGAATCCGGTTTACCCAAAATCCCTGTTACTAGCGGAGGCCACCATGTGGGCAATCCTGATCGGTGCCGCTCTCATAATCGGCGGCTTTGTTTTTCTGTTTTCGTCGGCGCTTGGTCGAAGACCGAGCGATCCGCATCACATGCCGCAAGGCGGCAGCACGCTGGAACCACGGCGCGAAGGCCTCAGGTTCCTCGGGATATCCCAGAACTGGCCAGCTCTGGCCGTTATCGCCGTCGGAGCACTTCTCCTGGCTTTTGGGAGATATTCATGAACATCCGACCGACTTGATCGCTCCAAAGGAACCTCACGGAGCTGGTTGCACCTCAGATCCTTCGACGGCAAAAACCCGGCTTTCACCGGGCTTTTGTTGAGGTAATTACCAAGTCTGGCGGCCATACCAATCATCGACATCGTTTCTGATACGGTCCTTTTCGATGCCGTAGCGCTCCTGGATCTTGCCTTCCAGCTGATCCCGCTTGCCGGCGATCTGGTCGAGATCGTCGTCAGTGAGTTTGCCCCACTGCTCCTTGATTTTGCCCTTCGCCTGCTTCCAATTTCCTTCGACACGATTCCAATCCATGATCTATTTCTCCTATATGTTGGTGAGAAGAAAACGGACCGCAGTGGAAGTTGGTTCCTGTGACGAAGCTGATTTTTGAACCGTCGCGTGATTCTGCGTTTGGCTGTGATTGCCTTCCAGACCATACGTGCATGTGCGCGACAGCAGCGACGCCTTTGACTGCTGATCTCAGCTAGCGGCAGTCATATTGAAGATTAGAAATGGTGAGAGCGTCGGGGTTCGAACCCGAGACCTACTGATTAAAAGTCAGTTGCTCTACCAGCTGAGCTACGCTCTCCCGCTCCGCGGGTGTGAAGCACCCCGGCTGGAAGTGGGCGGAACATAGGCAGGCGACCCATTGCGGTCAACCGAAAAATTCGGCTTTTTCCGGCAGTCGGCACATTTCTTGCGCGAGCAATGCACATCTTGCGGGGCCAAGGGCCAAGGTAAATATCTTGCGGGGGCAAGGCACATATCCAGGCTGCAGCCTCAAAGGCGCGCGGCGGCGGATGCGAGCATCATCTCCAAAATCCTTGGCAAGGTTCTGCGACCCATGACAAAACCGCAAGATCGGTCGAGCGCGTCATGTCGGCATGCGCTTATCTCATGCTGCCACGGAGGACGGAACGATGAAGGCGGCGCTTCAAAACTACCATGACCGGATGCAGCGGGTGCTTGACTACATAGATCGGCATCTGGACGACGATCTGGACCTGGAAACGGTGAGCGGTGTTGCGGCGTTCTCGAAGTTTCATTTCCACCGGCAGTTCACGGCGACCTTCGGTCTATCCGTGTATCGTTATATCCAGCTTGCCCGGATGAAGCGCGCTTCGCACCGGCTGGCCTACAGGGATGCCCAAAGTGTCACCGATATAGCGATGGATGCCGGTTACGATGCACCTGATGCCTTCGCCCGCGCCTTTCGGCAACGGTTCGGGCAATCGCCTTCGTCGTTCCGGAAATCTCCCGACTGGGAGCCGTGGCTTGCGGCCTTCGGGCCCCTCGACAACGCAAGGAGCAAGCGCATGCAGAAGACTTTTACCACTGACGACGTGACGATTCGCAATGTGCCTCCGACATCGGTGGCGATTATCGAGCATCGGGGCGACCCGGCGACGCTCGGCGCCACCATCCAGCGGTTCATCGCCTGGCGCCAGGCCGCCGGCCTGCACCCCAAGACAAATCCGACCTTCAATGTCTGGCGGTCCGAGCGGCGCCCTGCCTCGCCTGCCGATTACAGCGTGGACCTCTGTGTCGGGACCGACCAACCGATCGAGCCGAACGGCGCGCAGGTCAAGGCCGGCGAAATCCCCGGCGGACGTTGCGCGGTGCTGCGCATCGTCGGCAACACCGACAATCTGGAGCCCGCCGCGCTCTATCTTTATCGCGACTGGCTTCCGGTGAGCGGCGAGGAAGCACGCGACTTCCCGATCTATTGCCAGCGGCTGAGCTTCTTTCCGGAGGTGGCGGAGCATGAGGCGGTCGCGGAACTGTTTTTGCCGCTGAAATAGCATTCTATGGCCGCGGCCTGTCGCTCCCGATCGCTGGGAAATCTACGGGCCATTATCCGCCCATTCTCCGTCTCTACCGGTTCGAGGCTAAGCAAAGCGCAAAAAGGTGATTGGCAATCCCGGCCTCGCAAAGCTAGGAACATCATGCAGATTGCAGCCGGAGAGAATGTGTGTCGATTGCCGATATTTCCCTGTGGAGCGCGCTGATTGCCGGGGCGCTTTCCTTTCTTTCGCCCTGCGTGCTTCCCCTCGTCCCACCCTATCTCTGCTATATGGCCGGCATTTCGGTCGAGCAGTTCCGTGGCGGCGGTGCGGTTGCCGTCGCGCCCGATGTCCGGCGCGGCGTGTTGTTCTCCGCCCTGCTGTTCACGCTCGGCTTTGCCACGGTCTTCGTGGCGCTCGGCGCCGGCGCCTCCGGCATCGGCATGGCGCTTCGCCAGCATCTCGACCTGTTATCGAAGCTCGGCGGGCTGATTATCATCGTCATGGGGCTGAATTTCCTCGGCCTCTTCCGCATCGGGGTCCTTGCCCGCGAGGCGCGTTTCCAAGGCGGCGGCAAGCCGGCGACGCTGACGGGGGCCTATGTCATGGGCCTTGCCTTCGCCTTCGGCTGGACGCCTTGCATCGGCCCTGTGCTCGGCGCGATCCTCGGTGTCGCCGCCTCGCGCGAGACGGTCGGCTCCGGCGCCGGGCTGCTTGCCGTCTATTCCCTCGGCCTGGCAATCCCCTTCTGGATCGCCGCCGGATTTTCCGGCGCCTTCATGCGCTTCCTGTCGCGCTTCCGCCGGCATCTCGGCACGGTGGAAAAGGTGATGGGTGTCTTCCTGGTGCTGACCGGCCTTGCCTTCCTGTTCGGATGGGTCAGCGACGTGGCCATCTGGTTTCAGCAGACCTTCCCGATTCTGATGCAGATCGGCTAGGCGTCCAGTTGCCGATTTTCTCGGCTATGGCAGCAGGTGCGTGGGCTCCTCAGAAATAGCGCGGCGCCCACAATTCGGTGCAAATTGCTCTCTTAAAAAAGTCAGAGGTCAGCGGGGGCGTTTAATTGCGTCGTTTGTACGGACGTGCATATTCGTTCTCGCATTTGCCGACTTCCTGCTCCGGAATGTCCAAATTCGTCTCGTAATCCCGGCCAATGTCCATATCTGTCTCTCAAGCCAGATCCAATCACCAGTCTTCTGGCGTCCGCGATCTTCGATCTAGCGTTGGCTAGATTGAGTCGACGAAGTCCCTGAGCTGCCATCGGCTCCGCCTAAGGAGCCGATGAGGAAAGGGACACGAGCTTCAACGACTTCTAGTCGAAAGGCGGTCGTACCAGCAGAGGCTACGCGAGTGCGTAGCAGCCTGCTTCCCCCCAAATTCTGCAAACTACCGACGCGATCGCTCTCACCGTTTCCTCGACGAAGCGCTCAAACTGGCGCAGGGAACCGATGTTCGCAGGCAGGACGTAAGGAGCCTCGACCCGCCTGCCTGCCTGCGTCACCGACATCTGGGCCGCATCGAGCAACCGATGCAGGTAGACGCCGTCTGCAAAGGTTGGCGCCGAGTTGCTACCGGACAGAATGTCTCGTGCCACCGCCGCGTGCTGATTTCCCAACTCCGTCACGCTGGACGGCTGATCTGGAAGTCCCAGAATGCGATCGTAATCCGGGTGTCAATCGGCGTCCAAAATTCACCCCTTATCGGCATCCAATTTTTGCACGCCGAAACACAAATTGGCTCTTATCCTGAGCACAACGTTCGCGATTGAAGCGACACACGCTGCTGCAACACCGAACGCGATGACGGGCGTAGCCGGGTAGACCACGAAATAGGCGCTAGGAAACTGACCCATGCCGGAGTAGTTGAAATATCCTGAAACTGCGATGACAGCGCAGAATGTGAGCCAGCCGCAGAAGAGGTATCTGACAAACACCGACCGGTCCATTGTCGCGGCGATCATGCCAAGGATGACCGTTCCTACGATCGCGGCAACGAGCATATCGAGCCAAGGCTCCGGGTAGACAATGACGGCGGGTATCTTATGGCAGGTCGATGGGTCGAATTGCATGAACTTCGAATAAGGAGCGCATTGGGTTCCAGCAGGCGTGTAATTTGCACGTCCGTAAGCGTAAGACACTAACATTGCGACCGCCGCCAAGCCTGTCGATTGCAACAGTATCAGCCGTTCTCCGATCTTGGAGAGATACTGCCCAGCTTTATCCATAAATGTTGCCGCAAGTTGTTTCACGACAAGCCGATTTCCGCCGGCGTTTGCGCCGTGCCCCGCCAGCGCGCACCATTCTCGTAGGCACCGTTTACGAGCAGGTTGTGGTGAGCGTGGCCGTATCCTTGAATATTGGACGTGACGAAACGCATCGGATGGGACGGCCATCGAGCCCGAAGCAGCCTAATTCACCTCACGACCCCGATCCGCCGTCAGCACAACACTGGCGGCGGATTTGCTTTGCGCGGCGCCGATCAGTGAGCTGCGCCTGTGCTTACCTCGAGGATATCCAGTGCTTCGTCGCACACCCTGAACTCGATGCGCGCTTCTGTTTGGGCGCCATCCAACGTGTCCATGCGCATCACGTACTTTTGGAAAGCGGTGGTATCCGAGGCTTTGATGCTGGCAAGAGGATCAAGGGTCGCAAGCGCCACATCATCGTCGATACACTCGGGCTGATGGTCGGCCTCATGGTGCACAGTGCCGATATTCAGGATCGCGACGGCGCTCCCGATCTCCTGAAATCCATCAGGAACCGATGGCCATGGCTGCTTCATGTCTTCGCCGATGGCGGCCATGCGGGCGACAAGCTGAAAAAGCGGCTGAGAAAATCGGGAAATGGACACTCGAAATCATCAAACGTTCCGACAAGGCCAAGGGTTTTGAAATCCTGCCGCGCCGCTGGGTCGTCGAGCGGACCTTCGCATGGCTTGGTCGATGCCGCAGGTTGGCCAAGGACTTCGAAAAAACCGTCGCATCAGCAGAAGCGTGGATCACGATCGCCCACATCCGCATGCTCACAAGACGCCTCGCAAGATATCGATATCGTTGACCCCTTTTGGAATCCGACTCTTAGTGGCTCCGGAGTGAAAGCACCGACCACGCTTTCTTCCGCCTGTCCTCGCTGCGACGCCAAAAGTCTGGGAACCAGATCTGCAACGTTCAGCTACAGAAAGGCGCTGGACTTTCCCATGCACATTGCAAGCTGGCGCACCGCCGAAGAATATCTAGAGGTCTCAAACAGTGCGCAACCGTGAACAATTTCACTACGGGTGATGCGGCAGGTCAAAGGTTCTTCTCGAAACAACCTCCGTGATCCTCACCATCGGGAAACTTGTTCACCAGGTCGAGCCTCAATCGGTTCTGGGCATTCTGACACGCCTTCGCGGTGTTGAACTCCTGAACAATCGTGACGGTCGGCGTAGGCGACGTGCCTACGTAGAAAACAAAAATGAGTATGTGCGGCATTGGCGTTCTCCCCGATCTTTCCTAATTTCGCAAAACCAGCTTCAACGGTCTGCGATTTTCGTGACGTACAGCGCAGCCACAACCGGCAGGCCGCAATAATCGAAATAGGAAGCCACGCGTCGTCCCCACATATCCTGCCCGCCTGTCGCGCACAGCAGTATGTCACGCGGGCATGGCTGCGGTGCGACGTCTTGCCATCGATGGCGATGACCTCGGGATCGCTGTCCCTGAGCGCCTCCACCCACGCGGTGAAACAGGCTTTGAACACGTCCGCGTCGAGCGCATTGATCACGTCATTGAGGGTGTCATGGGACGGAAGACCGCGCTCAAAGTGACGAACCCACATTAAAGAGAATCCACCAAGTTGTTGATTCGCAACGGTTCACCCACCTCTATAGAGAAGCCGCATCTCTCACACGACGCTGATACCCATACCGGGCTGCGCGGAAAGGAGCCGCGCCATGTTGCCCTGGATCTCCTTCAATTCCCTATCGCCTCCGAAATCATAGAACGTATAAGCCTGCAAATGGTCCGTGCCCAGGTTACCGATGAGATGAAGCGATATCCCCCGCATCTGATCGCAGACGTCGCCGCCCTGCCTGCACTCGACGAACGCGCGGGGACATTGGTCTGCATGGGTAAAGGCCGCTTCATCGCATGCATGGCACGAGATCCGATCCGAAATGGCTTTCCAGTTCCTCGCGGCGCCAGACGGTGGTTGTTCCATTGTAGCTAAGAGTGACGGGCGCGATCCCCGCGTCCGTCAAAGATCGGAACATTTCAGGCATCATCCGCTTTCGCTTCTCAGGTAGATACCGCGCGGTCCAGAGATTGCTCGGCTCGAACTTTTCTTGGAATGCAGCGATAGATTGAGGCGTGAATGGCGGCAGCAGAAGGCCAGCCTTTGCAACTGCTGAGAAGCCCCGTCTCTTGGAGTCGCGTTCGATAGCTGGCCTCCAGCTTCGAAAGCGGTACGCGGAGGATTTCCGGACTTTCCGTGACTTCGGAGAGAACCGAACGCACCTCGTCCAAGTTCTCGACATACACCGTCTCGAGTATCGAGGTGCAGGGCGAGGCTTCACGGCACCGGCTCCCCTCAGCACTTGGGCATCAGCTCGTTCCGGCCGACGCCGCCTTGCTCCTAAAGCCCTTCGCGACGAACTTCCAGGAACTGTCGTCCGCACCCGTGATGGCGATCTCTGCTGCGGCTTCGCGTCATCGTCTGCTCCCAAATCCTTCCATGCGACGACCCTTGGCCGACCGTTGCGGCTTGTGACGAGCCGCGCCTGATATCCGTTCGCGACATCACTGATTTGCACCGCAGCATCGCGAAAGCTGGAGATGATCGCGCTCAAGGGGATTGGCAGCCGCACGATCTGTATCACGATGCCGACCTCTTACCGCCTGCGGGCGCGGCATACTTTGGTCTCTGCGATACCAAGGTTCGGTAACGGCCCGGTCGGCTCCGCCACAAGCTTTCTCATTCAACGCCACTTAACCTGACTAAGGAACCGTACAATGGACTTGCTTGCTCTTGCAAAGGACATCTCCGATCGCGTGGAGGCGGAAGCGTTCACCGCTAAGGTGCCGGTAACTGTCACCGTCATCGACGTTCACGGGAATCCGGTACTGCAGCATAGGATAAATGGCGCACTTGCCTTCTCGATGTTGATCTCCCACCGCAAGGCTTACACCGCCGCACTCACACAGCAACGAACATCCGACCTGTTTGATCTCGTACAGCCTGGAAAAGAGCTATTCCATTTGATGTCGCAAGACAGCTTCTGCGCCATGGGAGGAGGCGCGCCCCTTGTCTACGAGGGCGTGGTCGTCGGTGGCGTCGGAATAAGCGGCGGGACCGTCGCCCAGGACATTGGTATCCTCGAGGCGGCGCTTCGGCCACGAAAGAGCGACGTCTCTGCGCGCCCAGCAGGGTGAAGACGATTCAGATGCTCGGCCAGCCCATTCCACAGCGCGTCCAAACCCGTGCGCTGGCTATCAACAGGCGCAACGGAAGAGGCCTCGCATTTCTCGAAACGAAAGCCGCCATCTTCTCGGGAACCTGAAATTGGCTGTTCGGCTTGATCCTCCACGAGTACAAAAAGAGGCCGCAGATGCACGATCTACCGGCCTCTTTTTCGCTTGCCGTTGATCGTTCTAGGCGACGACGGCGGCGCCAGCTTTCAAACTGGTGAGAAGCTTGATGAGCGCCTGCGCTCCCGCGGTGGAAGATGCCGGGTTCTGCCCGGTGATCAATCTGCCGTCGGTGATAGCGAAGCTCTCCCAGTTCGCCTTCTTCTCATAGAGACCGCCGAGACGTTTGAGCTCGTCCTCAACGAGGAAAGGAACGACCTTCGTCAGTTGCACTTCCTCCTCCTCGCCATTGGTAAAACCCGTCACCCGCTTTCCCTTGACGATCGGAGCGCCTTTATGGGTGACGCGGTGAAGCACGGCCGGCGCGTGGCAGACTGCCGCCACCGGCTTGCCGGAGTTGTAAAAGGACTCGATCAGCTTGATGGACTCCGGATTGTCCACGAGATCCCACATGGGACCATGGCCACCGGGATAAAAGACGGCGTCGAAATCTTCGGAACGGGCTTCGCTTAGTTTCTTGGTGCTCGCAAAAACCTTCCGCGCGGCCTCGTCGGCCTTGAACCGCGTCATGGCGGGCGTCTGATTTTCCGGCAGATCGCTCTTCGGGTCGATCGGAGGTTGACCGCCTTTGGGGGACACGAGTGTCAAGTCGACGCCTGCATCGCGGAAGACGTAATACGGTGCGGCGCCCTCCTCCAGCCAAAAACCAGTCTTGCGCCCTGTGCTTCCGAGGGTGTCGTGCGAGGTGAATACCATAAGGATCTTCATGCCTAAGCTCCTTCCACTTTTCTGAATTTGCAGCCGATCGGCTGCACGACTGGGAGCATGTCTTGGATCAGCCGGATTTGCATGTGCACGTTAGTATCGCCGATACCTTGGTATTGGTGGACCTACCAGACCGAGAGGTGTGTGCCTATCAGAGCTCGCCCGTCAGGAACTGCGCGCTGCCCATGCCGAACGACCAGTCCTCGTCCGAGTTGATATGCAGAGAGACCATCACGTCAGATGGCGCCACGTCGCAGCGAGCCTGGAGCGCACGCGTGAGGCTTGAATAGAAGGCCACCTTGGCATCTCGAGACCTCGGGCGGCTGGTTATTTCGAGCAGTAGGAACTTCTCGGTCCGGGTGATGTCGAGCCCAGTGTCAAGCGCGCGAATATTCGACGCCTCGTGCTCTTGAAGGATCTGGTATCTGTCTCTCCGCGGAACGCCGAAAGTCTCCACGACGACGTCGTGAATGGTATCAAGCAGCACGTCGACCTCCTGTGGCGAACGACCTTTCAGGATATGGATTTTGACGAGGGGCATTGGTGTCTCCAAAATTGCCGAAAACAGTGTCGCTGAGAACTGTCCTCCTGCTAGGTGGCCAAGGCTATTGCACGATGGCATTTCCGACGCCTCGACGGCACGGAGAAGCGATAGCGGTTCCTTGCCGCAGCACCAGGCACGCCGACTGGCTGGGATGAACCCACTTCGCTCACAGCATGCTCCGCATCCTGTTTGCCGAGCTGAGAGCTTCGGCTCCTTGCGTTCAGTTGGATCCGGCCGGCGGCGAAAAACGCACACGCCGCCGGTGATCACCGGCGGCGTGCATATTCTTCCTCTGGAATACCGTGAGGTCAGGCTTTGCCTTCAGCCTTCTTCTTCCGGTATTGGACGGTTGGAAGGCCGCCCCAGCCCCAGTTGTCCAAGTCGACTTCCTCGATCACCACGTAAGTCGACTCCAGCGGCTTGTTGAGGACGTCGAGCATGACCTGGCTGACGCCCGCGATGATTGCGGCTTTCTCCTCGGGAGTTACCGACGCGCGGTCTGGGGTCGTGCCTTCACGGGTTACTTGCACGGTGACTATGGGCATTTGCTATTCTCCTTGTTCGATGACTTCGTCGATCTGCTAGGCGGCCATTGCAGCGAGGTGCTTCTCAAGTTCGTCGACATCCGCATACCCAGCGCCGACCTTGCCGAGAGTTCCAGCCTTGTTCAAGAACAAGGTCGGGAAGCTTGAAACACCCATTGCTCGCACCGTCGCGAAGTCCGTTGCGGCTTCTTCGATCGTGCTACGCTTATTCCATTCTGCCAGGAATTCCTCCGAGCTGACGGGATGACCGAGTTCGGCGAGTGCGCGAGATCCGGTCTCAGCCAGTACGGCGCCGTCCGTGGTGTCGAGCGCGTCGACGTAGAAGGCATGCTGGAATGCCCGGAAGACGCTCAGAAGATCGGCTTCCGGCCTGAGGATGCGGGCGGTCACCACTGCGCGGCACACGGGTTCCGTGTCATAGACAAAGCCTTTTCTGGCGAGAAGGCCTTCCCGGTTGAACGGCACGCCGCTGGCTTCCTCGACCATGCCCCAGTGGTGCAGTCTGAACTGCTTGCCCGCGTCGTCGAGAACGTCGGTCGCGCCCGCGCGCAGTCCACCGAGAATGATCTTCAAGGATAGGTCCGGACGTCGCTCAAGCAGCAGTCCCATTTGCTTGCCGAATCCATAGCACCAAGAGCACATCGGATCGGCGGCTAGTACAAGTTCCATTGTCTTTCCTTTCACTCGCTTGTCGGGCGCGCGGCATATCCACGCCACGTGCCCGCTTCCTGGTCGAGGCCTACCAGCGGCCGGCGTTCTGGCCACCGTCGACGTGTAGGATCTCTCCAGTGACGAAGCTTGCGCTCTCGAGGTAGATCACGGCCTCGACGATGTCTTCTATCTCGCCCATGTGGCCGACCGGATGGAGAGCGGAGAGGAACTCGTGGGTCTCGGGAGCGTGCATCGGGGTCTTGATGATGCCAGGAGACACGGCGTTCACCCGGACGCCCGTCTTGGCGAACTCGATGGCCAGTTCCTTCGTGACGGCGTTCAGACCGCCCTTGGTGAGCGAAGCGAGAGCCGTGGGGACGCTCGACACCGGCTGGTTTACGAGGCTCGTGGTGATGCTGACGATGTGGCCGGAGCCCTGCTTGAGCATCTCCCTCGCCGCCCGCTGCGTGATGTGGAAGAAGCCCGAAACGTTCACGCCGAAGTTCAAGTCGTAGTCTTCCTGAGTGAAGTCGACGAAAGGCTTTGCAGTGAACACGCCCGCGTTGTTGACCAACGTGTCAATCCGGCCGAAGCGTTGAATCGCCTCGCGGACGACGCGCTCTGCGGTCTCGGAATTGGAGATGTCGCCCGCCACGGCATGTACGCCGTCATCAGAACCCTGTTTGATCGAACGCGATGTGGCGACCACGCGATAGTTCCGCTCGCGATAGGCGCGGACCAGACCTTCGCCGATGCCCTGCGATGCACCGGTGATGATGGCGACCTTCTGCTGATTGCTCATGATATTACATCCTTTCAATTGCAGCGGTCCTTGTGTGGGCCGCCCTACGCCCTCGGCGTCGGTGCTACTGATTTAGATGCTCTCGCTCATCGGGAGAATTGCTAGGCAGCGGCAGTCACTGAACCGTTTTTCGGCATAATCGTTAGCGCGCTCGTCGGCGGTCGTGGACCAGTTCGCTATCCCCACACCGCCTTAGTTAGCTCCTTAGTAAATGCGGTATCTCCCTTGCGCCCCGGCAGGCGGGTCGTGATCTCCTGAACAGTCCACTCGTTTCCATCCGGGTCATGAAAAATGAAATACGATGCGTAGCTTTTCCGCTCCGGATTCAGTCCAGCCGTGATGCCCACGCCGTTGGAATGATGAAAAATCCCGCCAACGTCATGGAATGGTTCGCTCGTTTCGACGCCTCGGGATGCGAGATCGGCACTTGCTACCGGTAGATCCGAAACAACCAGGTGCAATCCCCGCGATGAACCAGCCGGGGCCGTGGTTATGTTCTGCCCGAACATCACGGAGCATCCAGATCCAGGCGGAGTGAACTGCACGATACGGTAGTCGTCGCCTTGAAAATCAATATCGAAACGCCATCCGAGTGCCGCGTAAAAACGTTTGCTTCGCTCGACGTCGGAGACGGCGATCACCGCAAGCTCGAGCGTCATCGCAACACCCGAGATGGTCTGCGGGGCTTCCTTGCTGGATGGTCTCAGTTCGCTATCCATATCAGTGCTCCTTTGAAATGATCGCCGACGGATCCTTAAGGTGGCGACGTGGCCCAAGCTTATAAACTCGCACCACGCCCGCCATTGCACTTAGGTCCGCCGCGTACCGTAGCACCGTCGAGCGGACGAAATCATCATAAGCCTCCGTCGCGTTAGGCGCCCAAGGCTGCGGCGAAACCCATCGGTCATTCCAGAACAGGCGAGTCAAATGGCAAATACGACAACAGTAGCCGAACCTTCCGAGCCCCCGCTCAGCACCGCAGGAGAACTGCACGAACGAGGCGGGCACCTCGACCTTGCGATAGAGGCCCTTCGTACCAAGGTCAGAAACAGAGAAGCCACGGGCTGGTTTGCTTACAAGCACGAAAAAGCACACGGGCCAGAGCGGCCCGCTTCCTAAGGCTGTTCGAGCATACACGAACGTGGCCGTGGCCAGCGAACGCCCAATACCAAAGTGCACTTATGGGGACTGCGCGGACCGGTTAGCTTTACTCATCGCCCACCCCTCCTGGGCGATAAGCTCTCAAGAGCACTGCGCTCCAGCACTCCTCCCCTCTGCCGGAGCGCGCGGATCCGCCAAGGTCCGCCAAGGCCGTCTCCACCCGCCCGGAGACGGCCTTTTTTTGAAGTCACACTTCCTTAGCAGGCGTCGCGCACGTTCACGGGGATCTGGCGATCAATATCTATCCGACCATGCCACCAGCGAAGAAGGAACTATCATGAAGAGCAAACGTCCGGACGGAATCAAACGTTACGACCACCCGGCCGGCGGCTGGGACGCGCTTAAGGCCGTTGCGAAGACGCTTGCCCATCAACAGATTGTCGCGCAAGGCAGCAAAACTCTTCTCAAGGCCAACCAGCCGGAGGGATTCGACTGCCCAGGTTGTGCATGGCCCGACCCCAAGCACACGTCGTCGTTCGAATTCTGCGAAAACGGCGCCAAGGCGATTACGTGGGAGTCCACCGCGAAGCGGACCGACGCCGAGTTCTTCAAGCAGCATAGCGTGTCCGAGCTCTGGACGTGGACGGATCATGAGCTCGAAGACGCCGGCCGCCTGACTCTGCCGTTGCTGTACGACCCAGGCACCGACCACTTCGAACCGATCGCGTGGGACGCGGCATTCGCGCTGATCGCAGTCGAGTTGAACAAGCTCGACGATCCGGACCAGGCCGAGTTCTACACCTCCGGCCGTGCCTCGAACGAAGCAGCGTTCCTTTATCAGCTATTCGTCCGCGCCTATGGCACCAACAATTTCCCCGATTGTTCAAACATGTGTCACGAGGCCACCAGCGTGGGGCTTCCGAAATCCAACGGCGTTGGCAAGGGAACCGTCACGCTCGAAGACTTCGATCATGCGGACGCGATCTTCAGCTTTGGGCACAATCCGGGCACGAACCATCCGCGCATGATGTCGACATTGCATGAGGCGGCGCGCCGAGGCGTTCCAATCATCGTCTTCAACCCCCTGAAGGAGCGCGCGCTTGAGCGGTTCGCCGCACCTCAAGATCCGGTCGAGATGGTCACCATGTCCTCAACGCCGATCGCTTCGGCCTACCATCAACTCCGTGTCGGCGGGGATCTGGCCGTTTTGAAAGGGATAATGAAGGCGGTGCTCGAACGAGACGTATCAAGTCTCGCCGCGGGCGGCGCCGGCATACTTGATCGGCCCTTCATCGATCAACACACCTCAGGATTCGACATCCTATGTGCGGATATCGATGCTACCACTTGGCAAGAGATAGTCGCTGTCAGTGGCCTAACCCGGCAGGCCATCGAGAGCGCAGCCGACGTTTACGCGAATGCGAGGAACTAATTGTCTGTTATGGCATGGGCATCACACAGCACGCCAAGGGCACGTACAACGTCCAGCAAATCGCGAACCTCCTGATGCTGCGAGGAAACATTGGTCGAGAGGGTGCGGGAATCGCGCCCATCCGAGGCCACTCCAATGTGCAAGGAGATCGGACGGTGGGAATAACGGAAATCCCCAACAAAGCGCTTCTCGATGGCATGGAACGCGCCTTTGGTTTTCGCCCGCCGAGCGACAAAGGTCACAACGCCATCGAGGCCGTGGAGGCCGCCATCGATGGCCGAGCGAAGGCGCTGATCTGTCTTGGCGGGAACCTCGCGGTCGCGATGTCCGATTCCGGGGCCACATTTTCGGGCATGCGGAGCCTTGATCTGGCCGTCCATATCGCAACGAAGCTCAGCCGATCCCATCTGCTGACGGCGAAAACCACTCTCGTTCTGCCATGTCTCGGACGGACGGACCGCGATATCCAGGCATCCGGCCGCCCAGCGGTCACTGTCGAGGATTCGATGTCCATGGTTCACGCTTCGCGAGGGTTTCTTCACCCACCTGGCGAACTTGTCCGATCCGAGCCGGCGATCATCGGAGGGATCGCAAGAGCTACGCTTGGTGACCGATATGGCATAGACTGGGAGGGTATGGTAGCGGACTACGATCGCATCCGCGACAAGATCGAGGAGGTGTTTCCCGACTTCCACGAATTCAATACTCGTGTGCGCAAACCGGGCGGCTTTAGACTTGACGTCGCTGCTTCATTTCGCCGGTGGAACACGCCTGAGCGAAAGGCGAAGTTTCTCCCGTCTCCCGGTCTCTCCGAGGATACGCCCGCCGAGAGTGAAGGCGTCTTGATGCTGACGACTATTCGAAGTCACGATCAATATAACACCACCATCTACGGATTGGACGATCGTTATCGCGGCGTATTCGGTCGGCGCGACGTGATTTTTATGAATGCGGAAGATCTCGCGGGTCGAGGCCTTAAGGACGGCGATCGCATCGAGGTCCGAGGGCTCATTGGCGAGGTCGACGACAAGCATCTCGTTAGCGGTTTCACGGCGGTAGCCTACGACATTCCGAAGGGTTCCATCGCGGGCTACTATCCAGAGATGAACGTCATCATCTCGCTCCGACACTTCGATCGCCAGTCCGGTACGCCGTCCTACAAGGGAGTGCCAGTCAGGGTGAAACTCGCAGATTGACAAACACCGAGACGGCTAGAGGCGTAAGTTTGTCATGCAGGTCTGCCTCAAGACCCGCGAACCACGCTGATCGCGAGTAGGTGCCTGAGCCTCTCTTGCTCGGTCACTCCGTTCTGGTACCACCAAAGAAGGCCCCTCGCCGCATCCTCGGCTTCGGCGCTTTGTCTATCGTACTGTCGGTTCTCGCAATGCTCCTTGAGCAGACCACGCATCATGGACACGTGCTCCGAGCTTAGCACTGCCCCGCACATGCTGTAATGCAGCTTCATCATATCGGCGCCCTTGATGCTGTAGGTTATACGGGATTCGACGGATTGCAGCCGGCCCACACTGGTGAGCACATAGAGAGCGATTTTTCCCCGCCTAAACGGGATTCGCCGGACTGGGCAGGTACCCAGACGCGGATCGGAGCCGCTGGCCGCTGTATCGACACCAGGGCGCCAACCAGAGCTGCCATTGCAAATAATATTGCGACGCCTGGGAAGATACTGCCCGACGGCTTGTGGTTCCTGTGAGACATAGTGTTCTCCTGACACCCGCCGACAAACGGCCTGGCTAGGAGCCCAGTATGGCAACCAGCAGAGAGGGAAGCTGTTGCACATAGGTATTGCCAATACTTTCGTATTCCCAGGCTTCGTCAACGAGCGGGCAACAACGTGGCCGTGCAGTTTCGAAGCCGCGTCGAAGCATCAGTCAAAGATCTACGAAGCTCATTGCTTCGCGCCGAGCAACCTCTTCGCCTGCAAAAGTCGAGGGGTAGACAGTCCTTCGCGGAACCGCTCGTAGACGGGACGAAGGATTTCTTGTGCCGCTCGAAGATCACCGCGGCTGGCCAGATATTCCGCGTAGCTCATGCCCGCTGTAAGTTCCCAATACAAACCGCCTTGAGCGGATGCTCTTAGGCCAGCCTCCCGAAAGAGGTCTACGGCTAAGCTCTCATTCGCACCTTGTGCTGCGATGATCTCGCCTTTCTTTCGTAGAAGTTCGGGCATTATCCAGCGGTAGCTTTTTTCCACTGAAAATTTCTGTGCTCTGTCGATCTCCAAGAGCGCCTCGTCCAGACGTCCGGCCGCCTGCAACGCGGCTGCGAGTTCACACATGAAAAACGGATAGAACAGTAGATACGAGGATTCTTGCATGTCTCGAATGCCGGCTTGAAGAGCGTCGATCCCCTCCGCGGGCGAGCCTGAACGCGACGCCAGGCTGCCTCGGACGCATATGCCAACTGCGTAGAACGGTTTCAGACCATGCTGCAGTGCATGCGCAGTGAGTTCTTCGCCCCAGTGTCGTGCTCGCGCTTCGTTGTCCAGACTGAGTGACACGAAGGCGGACGCCCAGGCCAACGCGACGCAAAATACGAATGGTTGCTTGGTTGCACGGGCTTCATCGACTGAGTCTTCGGCTGCTTGAGAAGCCACCTCCAATCGACCCAACGAGATCAAGTTGACGGTGTCATGAGCCATTGAGGACGTCCGAATGTCCGCCCCGAGCCTGAGCATATCCGTACGACGATTGTTGGGCGGCGAATTCCTCGCCGCCCAATCAAGTCGGTCATGAGCTTCCACGTGGTGAGCCTGATAGGTCTGCGGGATGCCCGACAGCCAAGCTGCCGTGGCGCGTGACCTTGCATCGCCTCCGCCAGCGCCTCTCCCGTATTCCTGCGCGTAAACAAGCGCATCATCCAACTCCACCGATCGAGCGCTAAAAAGCCAGAGGGCGCAAGTAACGCGTTGCCGGTAGTCCTGGTCATCCAACGTTTCAGCGAGTGTTAGGGCGCGTGCGAGCACCGCTCTACCTTGCTCGCTCATACCCTGCGTATAAATCATCGCGAAGCCCAGGGCGCACTGTAGGACCAGTTCCGTACGTCCCCCCTCCTCTCCTTCGAGGCAGGAGAGCGCCTTTTTAGCCCATTCGCCTGACTCGGACACGAGCGAGGTCGCGGTCCAGAAATCGGAGGCAATTGCGGCGAGGCCTGCTCCGAGCTTTCCATCGCCCTCTGGAGAAAGCGCCCAAGTCAAAGCGGCTCGGAGATTATCGATCTCTCGGCGATACGGCCCCAGACCATCGATTGCCAACTGCAGCGAGTCTTCACTCGAAAATGGCTGAAATAACGAACGGAAGAAGGCCGTGGTCCGCCTCATCGTCATTCGATAGTCGGTGCCCCCTCCAAGCTTTTCCCGCGAATAGACCCTCACCGTCTCCAGAAGACGCCACCGCGGGGCTGCCTCCGTTCCGTCGAAGGTCACCAACGATTTCGTGACGAGGTTCGAGAGCCCTAGTGCGGTCTCTTCCTCGTCCTCCCCGCTGGCGGCCATCGCTGCCTCCAAGGTAAACCCTCCGGGATATACGGAGAGACTATGCAGAAGGCGACGCTCTCCTTCGGGCAATAGTTCATAGCTCCAATCGAGCGCGGCCCGAAGCGTGCGGTGTCGAGGCAAGGCAGTACGGCGTCCGCCGGTCAGAAGAACGAAACGGTCATCCAATCGGCCGGCGATCTGTTGAAGCCCCAACGTGGCAGCACGGGCGGCGGCGAACTCTATGGCCAGGGGAATTCCATCCAGATGCCGGCAAATACCCGCGATAATCGAGACCCTGTCCCCGCTCGTCGTAAAGTCGGACTGCAACGCCCTCGTTCGGGCGACAAACAACTGAACCGCACTGTGCGTTAACGCATCACCAACCTTTTCGTTCGCGGGCACATCAAGCGGGGGAACACGATATGTAAACTCCCCCTCGATCCTGAGAAGTTCCCGACTCGTTGCGAGAACCGAAACGTTCGGGCAGGCGCGCAGCATCGCCTCGACCATCTCGGCAGCGGCATCGACAACATGTTCGCAGTTGTCGATTAGAAGCAACATTTTCCGGTTACCAATTGCCCGCGCAACGAGCTCGGCAGAGACGTCGTCGCCTTGAAGGCGCAGATCGAGAGCCTGTGCAAGTGTAGTGGGAACAAGATTTGGATCCGAGAGGGAAACCAGCTCCACAAAGAATGCATCCCCATCGATCGTCGGCTGCAGGCGGCGGGCGACTTCGGACGCGAGTACGGTTTTCCCGATCCCACCGGGTCCCGTCAGGGTTACAATTCGATAGGCCGACATGAGCGTCACGATATGAGAAATTGCAGCCTGACGGCCGATGAGCTCGGACGCCGCCGAGGGGATGTTAGTAACAAAATCCTCTCGTTCGCTCGACCGCACGAGCGTGGCGAGCGTCGGATCGGCAAACCGCTTTTCGGGTTCCGTCCACTCGCCGAGTAGTCGATATCCGCGACCGGACACGGTACGCAGCAAGTCTCGGTCCTTTCCAAGCGCACGCCTTATTGCAGAGATATGAACCTGGAGGGTGTTGTCCTCGACGACCATTCCAGGCCAGACGCGCTTCATCAGCTCGTCTTTCGTGACGATCCTACCCGAAGAAACTGCAAGTGTTTCGAGGATTTCGAACGCGCGACTGCCGAGCGGTACCGGAGCGCCCATCGCACGCAGCTCTCGCTTTTCGAGATCAAGCTCCCATCCGGAGTGCTCGAAGAGGCCTATCTCAATCTGTCCCAAAGCGACCCGAATCTATCTGGTTCAACCGCATCGATAAAATCACAGAGGGGCAGATTGCGCCAAGGGCACTTCAACAACTGGTAAGGGAATACTTCAGCTTTTTTCAGGATCTCTCACACCACTTAAGTCGCGAACGCATGCGTGCTGGTTTAAAAATCGCGGAGCACCTTCATTACGAGGCAGCGTGAAGCATTCATAACAATCTCCCAGCCGCAGCACGTCGCGTGCACGATCGATGAGGACGAATGGCATGTTCCCCACAAAAAAACCGACTGATCTCTCGACAATGGCGACAACACTCTGCAGCGATGCTTTGGTCGCCGTATTGGATAACGGCACCGAACTCGATCCCAATTTGCATCTACATATTTCGGGCATGGGCCGGCAACTACAACGGTTCACCTCAGCGCACGACTTGCTCAGCGGTGCCCAATCTGGATGCTTCAACTGCATCCTTGTTGACGCAAGCATGGCCGATCTGCCGGTTTCAGATCTAGCGCGATTGATTTGTTCTTACGCCGTGCACTGCCCAATCATCGTCGTCACCCCTAGCGGCAGTCCGGCCACGTCTGTTGCCACAACCAGATTCCGGGTGACCTTCCTCCCCAAGCAGGATGATCCCGCCGTAATTGCGGAGGAGGTAAACGCATCTATTCGTGCGTTCAACGAGGCGAACCGTTTGGAAGCCTATTTTCTCACGCTGACACCGCGAGAACGGCAAGTCATGAAGTTCGTGGTGGAAGGCTTGCTGAACAAGCAGGTGGCCTTCAAGTTGAACATTAGCGAGATCACCGTCAAAGCTCATCGTGGCCGGCTCATGAGAAAGATGAACGCCAGAACACTTCCTGACCTGTTGTATATGGCCGCAAGGCTCGGCCCTGCGTCAGGCTCCGTCGCGAACGAACTTTCGGCGTTCTGAGGCGCCGCAGCGCCTCCATGTTTAAGCACGAGCCGTAGCTGACCCGACACCATTGGACAGTAGCGCATTTCTGCCATCTGTCTGAAATGGACTCGCAAGGGCCTGTCGTGCGGCAGGCATTCTACAAGCGATCTTTGGAGACACAGCCATGAGCAACTCAAACAACGCGACCTGGACACGCCGCTCCTTTGGCGGAGTGGCACTCGGGCTGACGGCCGCAGGAATCCTCGCAGGGCGCGTCGAAGGTGCCGAGCAAAGCAAAAGGCCGGTACGGCACAAGGGTATGGGCCTGGTTGCCGACAAGCGTATCGACGCCGGAGACCTGAATGTCGGATACGCCGAGCTCGGTCCTGAAGACGGCTCGCCCGTTATGCTGTTCCACGGCTGGCCCTACGACATCAACGCCTTCGCCGAGGTGGCGCCTTTGCTCGCGGAGCGTGGTCATCGTGTGATCGTGCCGCATCTGCGCGGATACGGCAGCACCAGGTTCCTGTCCGATGACACTATGCGGAACGGCCAACAGTCGGCGCTTGCTGTCGACGCCATCAAGCTGATGGACGCCTTGAAGATTGAAAAGGCGACGGTCGCCGGGTTCGACTGGGGTGCGCGGACCGCCGACATCGTCGCAGCGCTCTGGCCAGAACGATGCAGGGGTCTAGTATCCGTCAGCGGCTATCTCATAGGGAACCAAGCTGCTGGAAAGGCGCCTCTGCCCCCAGCCGCGGAGGTTCAGTGGTGGTATCAGTTCTACTTCGCCACGGACCGCGGTCGCGACGGCTATGAAAAATATACGAACGACTTCGCCAAGCTGATCTGGCGTCTCGCCTCGCCGCAGTGGAAGTTCGACGACACGACCTTCGATCGGAGTGCAGAAGCATTTACCAATCCCGATCACGTCTCGATCGTCGTTCATAACTACCGCTGGCGGCTGGGCCTGACGGAAGGTGAAAAACGGTTCGACGAATTCGAGACCAGGCTTGCGGCCGGTCCCGAGATCCATGTGCCGACGATCACGATGGAGGGCGACGCCAACGGAGCGCCTCATCCGGATCCCAACGCCTACGCCACAAAGTTCAAGGCGAAATACGAACACCGTCTCGCCGCGGGCGGGATCGGCCACAATTTGCCGCAGGAGGCGCCCGAGGCGTTCGCCAAGGCGGTAAGAGATGTCGATTCCTGGGCGTGAGCAACCGGGGTCCCGACGCGCTCAATTATCGAAAAAATCGATGATCTCCATCCGAAAAATCACACTGGCGAGGCATCGCCTAGTCGTTGAGATGGGAAGCGCTTCCGCCGGGCAGGCGTCAGAACGCCGTGGCTCCGGGTGCGAGCTCCTTGAAAGGATTCAACTTTGGAAATCGGTATCGATAGTTTTGCGATGCTCCTGCCCGACCCTGACACGGGTCGCCTGCAGTCGGCCGTCGATCGCATGGAGAGCGTACTTTGCGAGGTGGAGCTGGCGGACCAGGTCGGTCTGGACGTCTTCGGAATGGGCGAACACCACAGGGAAAACGCGCTTGATTCCGCGCCCGCCGTGATACTTGCCGCAGCGGCGGCGCGCACCAAGTCGATAAGGCTGACGAGCGCCGTCGCCGTCCTTAGCGCCTCCGATCCCGTCCGGCTTTTCCAGGAGTTCGCAACGCTGGACCTGATATCCCGCGGACGAGCGGAGATCGTGGTCGGTCGTGGCTCTTCCGTGGAGGCATATCCCCTGTTCGGCTTCGACCTGAGGGACTACGATGCGCTGTTTGCGGAAAAGCTGGACCTACTGCTCAAGATCAGGGAGCAGCCCAACATTAAGTGGCAGGGCCGGTTTCGTCCTGCGATGAATGGCGAGGGTGTCTTCCCTCGTCCGCATCAGCCCAAATTGCCAATCTGGCTTGGCGTTGGCGGCACGCCCGAATCCTTCGTCCGCGCAGGCTCTCTCGGCCTCCCGCTGATGGTGGCCATCATCGGAGGGAGCTTCGAGCGCTTTCTGCCCCTTGTCGAGCTCTATCGTCGAGCATGGCTCGTCGCCGGGCATCCCGCTGAAAACCAGCGGATAGGCGTCCACGCTCTTGGCTTTGTCGGAGAGACCGACGAGGCCGCAAAGAAAGCGTTTTTCCCCGGCTGGTTCCAAATGTTCACGGACGCCGGAAGAGAGCGCGGCTGGCCGCCGCCGACGCAGGCTCAGTTCGAGCGTATGTGCGGGCCGGTTGGCGCATTCCTCGTCGGCAGCCCGCAGACGGTGGCTGCCAAGATATCCCATGTTAACAGAACGTTGGGAGGAATTGCTCGAATCACTTTTCAGATGAGCACCGCCGCGCTCGACGCGGAAGCGATGCGTCGTTCGATCGAGCTGCTGGGAACCGACGTCGCGCCTTTGGTGCGGGAACAGCTTCGCGACTAGCGGGTGCGCGTCGCGCGGAGCGCCGACGTTTGCCGGCGCCCCATCTCTTCAGCCGAAGATCAGTTTCTGATAGGCAGCCAGCATCTGCGGATCCTCGACGGACCCATGATGGTGAAGCTGTCGCCAACCGCCGTCCTTGCGTACAAACCACCGGGTCGTCCGGAAGGCGACATCAAGCGTCTCTGTCGCCGTCTGACATACTCCGCGTTCGCGGCCGACGAACAGATGCCACTCGTCGCCGCCCTGACTCGTGAAGTCGTGGAAGGTCACCTGGACCTTCGTTTTTCCCTTGAAGAGCTTTGAATACCCGTCGGCGATCTGGTCCCAACCGCGGCGGATGCCGCCGATCGGATTGTCCATGCTGGGATCCGAGCCGCCGAGCCAGACCTGTTCCAGCCCTTTGAGATCGCCAGCGTTGAAGGCTCGATAGAATCGTATCAAAGCATCCAAGGCGCTTCCATCGTCCTGCGCCGTCTCGCCGCCGTTAACTGTGAGATGCCGGTCCATTGATTTTCTCCGTACTTCCTCAAAGGTGGCTGACGCACTTGGAAAGCATGTAACTCTCCTCGTACTGGCCAACTTGGTTTACCCGTCTCTACGTCAGGGCAGCATGCGCAATCGATACCAACCCTTCTATTGTACGATGGTGTCGAGCATAAATTTGGAGATACGCGACGATCGCATCGGAGAAGATAGAAGCGCGTGATTTTCAAGTGGGACGGACCGAGCGCCCTACGGTCCTCGCATTCCGCTCGCTTGGAAACAGCAGGATCATCGCAACATAGATCGCGGCGCCGACTACGAGCGCAATGCTGGCGACGGCAAGCGCGAGATCGAACCCGGCGTCTACGTTCACCACATGCCTCATGATCACTCCTACGGCAGGCGGCCCCATGATCTGTCCGATCGCGAACACCGCCGTCAGTAGTCCCATGTAACGCGCGTGGTGGCTCGATCTGATCCGCCTAACTTCGTTCATGGCGAAGAAGCTGATCGCAGTGAACGGCAGGCCTACGAGAACGCTGCTGAGTGCAAGACCGAAAGCGTCCTGCCAGATAACCGACAGCCCCACCCCGACCGCCTGCACGAGGTATGCGGCAATCAGATGGAGCCGCACGTCGGCGCTATGCTCCACGCGCGCCGCCAGCAGCGATCCGACGACTGCCGCGACCCCGAAAAACGGCCAGAAGACGGTGAGCAAGGGTGAACCAGGAATGCTGTTCTTCGCGATCACCGGAAGATAGGTCGCCGTGACGATGTAGCCGAAGCCGGCCAGCCCGTATGCGATCGCAAATAGAGGCATTTCCGATTTCGGCACCTTGCCGGAGGCGCGCGTCGGCGCCCCCACCGAATAGGCGTCGGATGGCTTCGCGCTCTCGCCGAAGGTCTTCCAGATGATCCCGCTGATCGTGACGGAGATCGCGGCGAATATCAGCCAGGCGGTGTGGCCGGACAGCCCGAGAATGGTCATCCCGCTGGCGGCCAGCCCGGACACGGCGATGCCTGCGCCGGGTCCCGTGAATATGGCGCTTCCGATCGAGCTGCCGGTTCCCGAAAGCTGGGCGAGACACCAACCGGAGGTGAAGACGAATCCGATCGCCGAAGCGACGCCCGCCAAGAACCGAAGAGCGACCCAGGCCTCGGCGTAGGGCGCAGACATCAGAGCCGTAAGCAGAACCGTGGCCACTAGTGTCAGGCGTATGACGAAGGTATGGTCCCACCTCTTGGGTACTGCCATCGCCGCCAATGCACCGACCAGGTAGCCGACGTAGTTGGCAGTCGCGAGTCCTCCGGCTCGCGAAAGATCAAGGACGCCGTCGTGTAGCATCATCGGCAGAATTGGAGTGAATGCGAACCGCCCGACGCCCATGGCGATGGCGAGGGACGCCGATCCAGCGAGCACGACCACATATGGGCTGGGGCTGTGTTTAGACATGACGCTGTCCTTTGTTCGATTGGAGTATGTCGCCACGAATTCGCGCGACGGCTGCTCCCCTTCAGGTAGATTGGTCGAGGTCTGCGTGAACCGTCAGTCTGCGGCAGGCTGTCTGCCGGGATCCGCAAGGATCTGCGGGATGCCGTCAGGTAGGACTGCGGCGTGCGATAACGTCCAACGCGGATTGGTAGAGCTCTCGCGTCAATTCCTCGGCACCAACTTTCAAAGCAAGACGGGAGGCCTGCCCCGACCAGAGGTTCGTAAAATCATTCCTCGACTCCGCCTCGGCTTTTGCTCTGATGGGAACGAGAGCTCCTCCGGCAGTTGGAAATGCAGGCACGGCATCTGAGATTGGACCTAGATCGCGCATCAGACGGTTTACGATGCCTCTCGCTGGACGGCCGGTAAAAACGTTCGTTATCGCGGTGCTGTCGTCTCGGGCCGAAGCCAGCGCCTCTGCCTGAACTGCGGGAATCCTCGCCTCAGGGCAGAACAGGTAGGCTGTCCCGACCTGGACGGCGGAAGCTCCGAGCATCAGGGCGGCGGCGACACCTCTCCCGTCGGCGATCCCGCCGGCTGCGATGACCGGCACCCGCACCGCGTCGACCACCTGGGGCAGGAGCGCCATGATTCCAACCTGTGTCGTCATGTCCTGGCTCAAAAAATTCCCGCGATGTCCGCCGGCCTCGAAACCCATGGCGATGACTGCGTCGACGCCGTTTTTTTCGAGCCAGACGGCCTCAGCCACGGTCGTGGCGGACGATATGATCTTCGCGCCTGTCGCCTTCACACGCTGCACCAGTGATTTTTCGGGCAGCCCGAAATGAAAGCTCACGACCTCCGGTTTCAACTCCTCGACCACCTCGCAAAACGAAGAGTCGAATGGTGCACGGCCCGCCGTGGCGATCGGCGCGGCGGGGTCAAGTCCTGCGTCTACGAAGTAGGGCGCCAGCAGGGCTCTCCATCGCATCTGCGCTGCCAGATCTTCGGCGGGGGAAACATGTGAGAAGACGTTCACGTTCACAGGCGCGTGGGTAGCGCCGCGGATCTCATGGAGGGCCTGACGCAGCCCCTCGACGTTTAACTGAGCGCTTGGGAGAGACCCCAGACCGCCGGCCTTGGCCGCGGCGACGACCATTTCGACCGTCGTGGCTCCGGCCATCGGCGCCTGGATGATGGGAAGCTCGATTCCAAACAGGTCGAGAATTCGGCGATCCGGCCAGCGGGTCATGTGGACTCCTTGTCATGCGTGACGTTGCAACGCTGATACCTCCGGCCACGACCCGCGTCTATTGGACCTTGGTGTCCTGAAGAGCGACCCAATCCGAAGGTATTGGGAACACCTTGGTACAATATCGGGTCCCGATTTTCGGCGCGATTGTCGTGGCAGAGCGGACGACGGCGCGACCGCCGGGAAGCTCCCGGCCGATGGCTGGATCAACGCATCACACGAGGAACAAAGCGACCGACCGCCACCTGGCGGACGAAGGGTACCCGCGTCGCCACAACGGAGGCAGGCATGAAGGTGCATAAGACTGTTATCATCACAGGCGCGTCGCAAGGGATCGGAGCCGGACTCGTCAAGACGTTCCTGGACAAGGGCTGGAACGTCGTCGGAACCTCTCGGAACATCAGCGAGAGCACGCTTTTCGACCGTGCGGGGCGATTGGAACTGATCAGCGGCGACGTCGCGGATCCGAAAACCGCCGAGCGGGCGGCGGCGGCGGCGATTGAGCAGTTCGGCTCGATCGACGCACTCGTGAACAATGCCGGAGTGTTCTTCACCAAACCGTTCCTCGAATACACCATCGACGATTTCCGGCGGCTGTGCGCGACGAACGTCGAGGGATTCCTCCATTTCACGCAGCGCGCGATCGGACAAATGCTGCGCCAGAAGTCCGGCGGGAGCGTCGTGACGATCACGTCGTCGCTGACGGACCATCCGATTGCCGGCGTGACCGCGTCGCTTCCAATGGTTACCAAGGGCGGCCTCAACGCCGTCACCAAGAGCCTGGCGCTGGAGTTCGCCAAGGACAACATCCGCGTCAACGCCTTGTCTCCGGGGGTGGTCGACACTCCTCTCCATGCGAAAAACCCGCGGTCCTTCCTCGAATCCTTGTCGCCGATGGGGACTATCACGGCGGTTCAGGAGATCGTCGACGGCGTCGTCTATCTGACGGAATCCTCAAACATCACCGGGGAGGTGCTGCACGTCGACAACGGCGCACATCTGGGCAAATGGTAGTCGCGAGCGCTGAGGCGCGCATCAAGGAACTGGCGATATGCCTCCCGAAGGCGCCCACGCCATTCGGCGCGTATGTCGAAGCGTTCCAAAGCGGCTCGCTGCTTTTCCTAAGCGGCATGCTACCGGTCGCCGGACATTTGCCACTCTATACGGGCCTCGTCGGCCGCGAGCTGTCCGTCGCCGAAGGCTACGACGCGGCGCGGGCGGCCTGCCTTAGTGGTCTAGCCGCCGCGCAGTCGCAGCTAGGAACGCTGGACAGAATTCGATCGGTCGCCAAGCTGGGCGTCTATATCGCCTGCCCTGCCGATTTCCATGAACACCCCAAAGTCGCCGATGGAGCGTCGGAGCTATTGCTCGACGTGTTCGGTCCCGCCCGGCTCCCTCCCCGCATCGTCCTCGGCGTTTCCAGCATACCGCTTGGAATGCCGGTCGAGATCGAACTGGTCTTCGAGATCGGGCCAGCGTTTGCATCCCAAACCCAAGAACGGAGCCAGCCATGAAGGTCAGACAACCTACCAGGACAAGCGCAATCGCGATGTCGTCGAAAGCCCTTACCGCCGCGGCGCTACTGCTGCTTCCGGCGCTCGCCCTATCCGGTCAGACGAAGGTCGCCGAACAGGTGGACCGCGGTGCGGTCGTCAAGGCCCACGCAGGTCAGGAACATGCGCAGATCAAGGTGGACAAGCGGACGCCCGCCTACTGGCGTGTCACCTTCGACAATCCGCCCTTCAACATCTTCGGACCGGAGACGATCCCTCAGTTGGAGAAAGTGGTGGCCGCAATCGAGAGCGATCCCAATCTTAGAGTCGTCGTTTTCGACAGCGACGTACCGGGGTTCTTCCTCACCCACTACAACTTTACGCCGCCCCTCGCCGAATCCACCAGCCTTCCCTCTGGGCCTACGGGCTTGCACCCCCTGCCCGACATGCTGGTTCGCATCAGCAAATCGCCGGTCGTTTCAATCGCGCTGATCCGCGGCCGCGCGACCGGCGTCGGAAGCGAGCTTGCTCTCGCCAGCGACATGCGCTTCGCCAGCCGTCAGAAGGCAATTCTCTCACAGTGGGAGGTTGGCGCTGCCCTCGTCCCCGGCGGCGGCCCCATGGCAAGACTACCGCGACTGATGGGGCGCGGTCGAGCGCTCGAAGTTCTTCTCGGATCCGACGACATCAACGGCGATCTCGCTGAGGAGTACGGCTACGTCAACCGCTCCTTCGACGACGACAAACTCGATCCGTTCGTAGACGCCCTCGCGACGCGAATCTCCGGCTTCGACCGACAGGCCATTGCGGACACCAAGCGGCTGGTCGATTTCGCGAGCCTTCCGAGCGATCCCGAGATCGCCGCCGGCTGGGACGCCTTCATCACGTCGGTCCAGCGTCCGGCGGCGCAGAAGAACATCGGACGGCTGATGGAAATGGGCCTGCAGAAGGATCCGGACATCGAGGCCAAGCTCGGACACTACACGCAAACTCTGGCCGACCAGTAGGCCGAGACGGTGCCCGCGTGGCGAGCGGCAGGTCGCGCGCGGGCATCGGACATCCTTCAACGCACTCAACGACAATGGAGATATCCCATGCACAGTCTCGAACACCAGATCGTCGATTCAAGCTTTTCGGCCATCATCAATGCGCCGATCGAGAAGATCGACATCCCGACGTGGTGCTTCAATCTTCCTGAAAAAGAATATCAAGGCTGCTCGCCGGCCCACATCGCGGCAGGCTTCACCACCGCGGCCGACGGCACGCGGATGTCGATCAACGTCGAGACGATCGGCGGCAGCCTGATGGTCCAGCATTACCATGAGACACTCGGCGAAAAGGATCATCTCATCCTCGACTCCGATTCCGACGTCTTTACGCCCAACGGCCGGGTCACCATCCACGTCACCTGGGAACTGAGTGTGAAGAAGCTCGATGCGAACCGCTGCGAATTCACCAACCGCGTCCAATCCTTTGCAACGGACGAGATGATCGCCTTCCTCGATCGCCAGGGCATCCCGTTCGAACTCTTCCGAACGCAGCGACAGCCGATGTCCATCGCCCACAACAAAGGCGAGACGCCGCTGTTCGCTGCGAGCATTGAACGCGCAGCCCTGAAGAACTCCGCGACGAAGGCGGCCTGATCCGGCGAAGGAGAACATCATGACTGACCTATCCTTCGATCGAAGCAACACCGGACTGCTGGTGGTCGATCCCTACAACGACTTCATTTCTGAGGGTGGCAAGATCTGGCCGCGGATCAAGGAGGTCGCGGAGGCGAACAACTGCGTTCCACACATGCTTGAAGTGCTGACCGCCGCCCGCGAAGCTAAGCTCCGGGTGTTCTTCGCGATGCATCATCGCTACCGGGCCGGAGACTACGAGAACTGGAAGTACGTGGCGCCGATCCAGCGTGCGGCCTGGCACCGCAAGAGCTTCGAGTTCGGCACGTGGGGCGGTGAGTTCCGTGCCGAATTCGTGCCCGTGGCCGGCGAGGTCGTCGCATCGGAACACTGGTGCTCAAGCGGCTTCGCCAACACCGATCTCGATCTCGAGCTGAAACGGCACGGCATACAGCGTGTTATCGTGATCGGGTTGGTGGCCCACACCTGCATCGAGGCGACCGTCCGCTATGCGGTCGAGCTCGGCTACGACGTCACGGTCGTCAAGGACGCGGTCGCCGACTACTCGCCGGAAATGATGCACGCAGCCCTGGAGGTCAATCTTCCGAGCTACGCCAGTGCCATCGTCGACACAAAGGAAACCGTGGCGGCGATCGCTCTCACCCAGACGGCGTAAGGTCGACGCCGTTGCCAACAGCCATCCGGCGCGCGTCCTACCACACGCCGGATTTCTGACATCGAAAAGTAATACTATTTGCGCTTCGGGGGTTGGCACGTGCTTCGCCGAACCTTATTTGAATTCGACAGCCAGCCGCGGACGCCTCGCATCACTCCCCCATTTTGTTGGAAGGCGGCCCGCTCATCATTTCGAAAGGATCCACGATGACACTCTCAGGCGACCTTCTTATCGGCGGCGCAAACGTGCGCGGTGCCGCCTCAGCGTTCTTCGCGACCAATCCTGCGAACGGCAACACCATGGAGCCGAACTTCGCAGGCGCGACGAAGGAGCAGGTCGAGCAGGCCGCAGCGTTGGCCTGGGACGCCTTCCCGGCCTACAAGGAGACGTCGCTCGAAGATCGGGCCCGCTTCCTGGAAGCGATAGCGGAAGGAATTCTGGCCCTTGGCGACGAACTCGTCATGCGAGCGATCGACGAGACGGGACTGCCGCGTGGCCGCATCGAAGGAGAGCGTGCCCGGACGGTCGGACAGCTTAGGCTTTTCGCGAAGGAGGTCCGAGACGGTGCTTTCCAGGACTTGCGTTTCGATCCCGCCGACGCCGACCGCAAGCCGGTGGCGAAGCCCGACCTTCGGCTCCGCAACATCGCTCTCGGACCGGTCGCAGTGTTCGGGGCGTCGAACTTCCCCCTAGCCTTTTCTGTCGCTGGCGGCGACACCGCCTCTGCCCTCGCAGCAGGATGTCCGGTGATCGTCAAGGCGCATTCCGCCCATCCCGGAACCTCCGCACTCGTTGGCAAGGCCGTCGTTGACGCCGTCGCGGCATGTGGGCTTCCGTCGGGGACTTTCGCGCTTTTGTTCGACGCAGGATTCGAGGTCGGCCAGACCCTTGTCGCCGACCATCGTATTCGCGCCGTCGGCTTCACCGGCTCGCGCCGTGGCGGGACAGCGCTGATGAAGATCGCATCGGAGCGGAAGCAGCCCATACCCGTCTACGCCGAAATGAGCAGCATCAACCCCGTCATCCTCTATCCGAACGCACTATTCAGCCGGGGCGCGGAAATCGGAAGATCGTTCGCGGCTTCGCTCATCCTCGGCGCCGGTCAATTCTGCACGAATCCTGGGCTGATCATCGCCATCGAGGGTGCGGGCCTTGACGCCTTCGTCGATAGCGCGGCGGCGGCCTTGGCGGAAGCGCCGGCTCAGACCATGCTGACAGGCGGCATCTGCGAGGCGTATCGAAAGGGCGTTGCAAGGCTTGCGTCGTCACCATCCGTATCGCAGGTCTCTGTCGGGAAGGACGGAACGGCTCATCAGGCCTCGGCCGCGCTTTTCCAGACGACGGCGGCTTCCTTTCTCGCCAATCCGGAGCTTCAGGAAGAAGTTTTCGGCGCGGCGGGACTGATCGTTCGCTGCAGTGACCACGACGATCTGCGCAGGGTCGTCGAATCCTTGGAAGGTCAGTTGACCATCGCGCTACACGTGGATGCCGAAGACGTCGTCGCCGCCTCCAAGATGATCCCGCAGTTGGAACTTCTCGCCGGACGGCTCCTCGTCAACGGCTTCGGGACGGGCGTCGAGGTCTCCCCGGCGATGGTCCATGGCGGACCTTATCCGGCGACGTCGGACGGAAGATCGACGTCGGTAGGCACATTGGCGATCTACCGTTTCCTGCGCCCGGTGTCCTACCAGGACTTCCCGGCAGACCTGCTTCCAGCTCCACTCAAGAATAGCAATTCCGCCGCTCGCGTGTAGACGATAAACTGGAGCGGGGGCGCTGACGCCCCCGCTCCTTGTCTCGCAGAGGTTACACCTCTGAAGCCTTCGCAGCCATCGTGGCCTTCGCCCACCAGACCAGCTCGTCCAGCGCAGTCTTCGCCGACGGCAGCAGGTTGGCTTCGATCTCTTCGATCGGCTTGTTGCCGCCCATCGAGAAGACGGTGAAGAAGTCGCTGCCGCCGATATGAACGGCCGCATGCGTGGAAACCATCTGCAGCTCGACGCCGATTCCGCGCAGATGCTCGAGTGCGCGCGACCCGCCCGCCGTGCCATAGGCGATCGCGGTGAACGGCTTGCGTGCCCATTCCACGTATGACTGGTCGAGGGCGTTCTTCAGCACGCCGGTGATCGAGCGATTGTATTCCGCGACGACGAAGATGTACCCGTCGTAGCGGGCCACGGTCTGCTGCCAACGAACGGCTTCCGCACTCTGGCTTGGTGCGTAGGCGTTCGACGCGACCTCGTCGAAGAACGGCAGCGGATGGTCGCGCAGATCGACGATTTCGACGTCGATGTCGTCGCGAGCCTGAGCCTGCTTCAGTATCCACTGTGCGGGCTTGTCGGCGAAACGGGTCGGCCGGGTGGAGCCGATGATGATGGCGATCTTAGGTTTCGTGGGCATGGCATTCCTCGTTTTATGTCGGGTTGATGATAATGACCCTCCGGGGAGAGGATCAGTCGCTGCTCAGGGCGTCTGCATAGGCATAGAGCCCAGGAGAACCTCCCGTCATGACGAACAGGACGTTCGATCCTGGCGCGATGACTTCGTTTTCGATATCGGACAGCAGGCCGGCAAAGGCCTTCCCTCCGTAGACGGGATCCAGAAGCAGGCCTTCAGTGCGGCCGACGAGATTGACTGCTTTGACCATCTCGGACGTCGGCATGCCGTAGCCGCTACCGAGCTGAGCGCCGTCTATCGCCAGCTCCTCCCCTCGAATTCGGTATTGCTCCCCGAGAAGGTCGAAGACAGCGTTGACTTTTTCCACCGTCGCGGCGACGCACGCCTCCGCTGGCGAGAGAACGGTATACGCTCTGATCCTCGACGGATCTTTTCCGGCTAAAACAGCTCCTGCGGCGAGACCGGCGTGCATGCCGCCGCTGCCATTCGGGACAATCATCTGGTCGAACGCGACGCCGATTTCGGTCGATTGCACTTCGACTTCGAGTGCGCAGTCAATGTAGCCTAAAGCTCCGACCGGCGTTGAACCACCAAGCGTGCCCACGAAAGCCTTGCTTCCAGCCGCGGCGATTTCCGACGCGCGGCTCCTGGCGAATGCGCCCGCATCATCGCCCGTGCCGAGGAGGTGGACACGGGCGCCAAAGAGCCGATCCAACAAGACGTTGCCGTTCGTCTGGTAGATCTCGGTCCCGCGGGGCACCATTTGAGCCAGAACGACCTCGCATGCCATTCCGGTTCTGGCGCAGGCGGCCGCGGCCAGACGAGCGAAGTTCGACTGCACGCCGCCAGTTACGACGAGAGTGTCGCAGCCTTCCGACAGGGCCTGGCCGATCAGGAATTCGAGCTTGCGTAGCTTGTTGCCCCCGCCCCCCAGTTCCATCAGATCGTCTCGCTTCGCCCAGATCGAGACGCCTCGTCGACGCTCGCCGAGGACTTGCTCCAGACGATCCAGCCGCTGGATCGGCGTCGGTCCGTTCACCAGGCGCACGCGCGGAAAACCGTTCAAAAGATTCCAGTCGGACATCTCTGCTTCTCTTCTTATGTGTTGTCCCACCGGTTTCAAGACGCCAGTGCCGGCGTCCGGTAGCGCGGGGCGGGAACGTTGCGAGAAAGGTTCGGCATCAGCTTCTGGCGAGCCGCCTCATATGCGTTCCAGTCGGCGATGTCGGGAACCGACGGAAGGGTGATCAGCTCGCCCATGTCGAGACCGGCGAGCGCCGCATCGACGGCGTCTTCCGCCTTCATGACGATCTGGTCCGGAAGACGGTCAAGCGAGCCGCCTGACGCTTCCCAGAACGGCGTCTCCACTGCGCCGGGAAGTACGGCCTGGATTCGGATGTTTTTTTCTGCGAGTTCCTTCTGCAGAGAGAACGTCAGAGCGATGACGAACGCCTTCGTTGCGCCGTAGACCCCGTTGAGGATCTCGGGAGCGATGCCTAATGCGGAAGCCATGTTGACGATCGTGCCGTGCTCGCGTGCGACGAAGGACGGCGCGACGGCATAGACGAGACGAGTAAGAGCCGTCACGTTGATCGCAATCATTTTTTCCATCGCCTCGACGTCGGACATGAGCAACGGTTCGACTGCGCCCACCCCGGCGTTGTTGACGAGCATGGTGATCGACGGGTCGCTCCGAAGGATTCCTTCGACCTTCGAGAGGTCGTCGCGCTGGCCGAGATCCGCCCGGACGGTCTTTATCTTCCGACCGGTCGAACTTGCGATGTCCTTGCTGATCCTGGCGAGCGCATCCTGGCTGCGCGCCACCAGTATCAGGTCGTAGCCGCGGCGGGCGAGCCTGTCGGCGTAGAGCGCGCCGATACCCGACGATCCACCGGTGATCAGTGCAGTGCCTCTTGGAAAGTTTGTCATTGTCATTTCTCCTTTATTGCGGTGCTTTGGATAAAGCGTCAGCGCAGCGTTCTGAACGCCGCCCGAAGCTCCGATGCGAAAAGGTCTGGCTGCTCCCAGGCGGCGAAGTGGCCGCCCTTGTCGACTTTGTTGTAGTAGATGAGGTTGTGGTACGCCTTCTCGGCCCAGCTCCTCGGAGCCTGGTAGATCTCGCCGGGGAACACCGTGATCGCAGCCGGAATCTTGATGTCGACGGCGTTGAAGTTGTTGGCGTTGTTCTCCCAGTAGAGCCGCGCACCTGACGTCGCGGTCCCTGTGAACCAGTAGAGGGAGATGTCGTCGAGCATCTCGTCCTTAGTCAGCGACTGCTCCGGGTCGCCGCCGCTGTAGGTCCAGTCGGCGAACTTGTCGTAGTACCAGGCGGCGAGACCGACCGGTGAATCGGTCAACGCATAGCCCAGCGTCTGCGGCCGCGTGACCATCATCAAAGCGTAGGCCGCGCCCTTCGTGTACAGCGCGTTCATCTGCTCGTAGGCGGCCTTCTCGTCTTCGGAAAGCCCGGCCGGCGCGGGTTCGCCATCGGCGAGCGCCTTCGCAATGTCGGGCGGAACGGTCGCCGGCATGTTCGTGTGAATGCCGAGCAGTCCGTCCGGTGCCTGCGCCGCCATCTTGTCGGATACGACAGCGCCCCAGTCCCCGCCCTGCGACACATAACGGTCGTAGCCGAGCCGCTTCATCAGCACGTGCCACGCCCACCCGATGCGGTCCGGGCCCCATCCGGTTTCGCTTGGGACTTCCGAGAAGCCGTAGCCGGGCATCGACGGTATGACGACGTGGAAGGCGTCCTCCGCGGCGCCGCCGTGAGCGGCCGGATCGGTGAGCGGCCCGATCGTCTTGACGAGTTCGAGCACCGATCCGGGCCAGCCGTGCGTCATGATCAGCGGCAGGGCGTCCGCGTGCTTGGACTTGACGTGAATGAAGTGAATGTCGAGGCCATCGATCCTAGTCATGAACTGCGTATGCGCGTTTAGCTTCTTCTCGCCGCGCCGCCAGTCGTATTCCTTGCCCCAGTACTCCACGAGCGGCTTTAGCTTTTGAAGCTGCGCGCCTTGCGAACGGTCGGAAACCGTCTCCTTGCCAGGCCAACGTGTCGCACAGACACGGCGGCGCAGCTCATCGACCTCCTCCTGCGGGATTGCGCACTTGAAGGGGCGGATAGCATCGCCCTCCGTCGCCGCCCTGACGGGCTTGGGGAGAATGCTGAGTGCGGCGGTCGCGGCTGTGACTGCAAGCAGTTCGCGCCGCGTCGTCGATAGTGCGGTTCTCGCTTCTACTCCTGCTGACATGACGTCCTCCGTTGAAACTGAATGGTTGGAATGCGTCTAAGGGATCGTCCGGCAGGGCTGCCGAGGATATTGTTCGAAGGTATTGGCGATACCAATGGATCGGTTACCGACGTGCTCGACGCATCGACACCTTGGGACAATGGACATCGGGGACAGCGACGGCGCATCGTGCCGATCGCGGTGAAAGTGACCGCGATTAACAGGGAGATCGAGATGGCTATCCAAGAACCCACCCCAACCAAATCCGCGCGCGCGGATCACATCGACATGAAGCTCGAAGTCGTCGTCATTCCCGTGTCCGACGTCGATCGCGCCAAGTCCTTCTACACTGGCCTTGGCTGGAGGCTCGACGCCGACGTCTCTGGCAAGGACGGTTTTCGCGTCGTGCAGGTGACCCCTCCAGGCTCGCCTTGCTCCACGATTTTCGGATCGAATGTGACGGCCGCCTCACCCGGTTCCGCTCAAGGCCTCCACTTGGTCGTTACCGACATCGAGATGGCGCACGCGGCTCTTGCCTCCCGCGGCGCCGAGATGAGCGGCGTCTTTCACGACGCCGGCGGCGTCTTCCATCACAAGGGCGCCGACCAGCGGCTGCCAGGACCACATCCCTCCCGGTCGAGCTACGGTTCTTTCGCCTCCTTCTCCGACCCGGACGGAAACGGCTGGCTCCTACAGGAAGTCACGGCGAGACTTCCTGGTCGCATCGACACCAAAGGTGCAGCGTTCACATCCGCCGGCGACCTCGCAGAGGCGCTGCGCAGGGCCGCGGCCGCCCATGGCGAGCATGAGAAGCGCGACGGCGGCAAGCACGACGAGGCGTGGCCAGAATGGTACGCCGACTATCTGGTCAAAGAGCAGTCTGGCCAAACCCTGCCGACGTGACCTCCTGAACGAAAGCCTGCGCCCCAGGCAACCATCTCCGCCCCGAGCATTTCGCAAGAACGCCGGTCCTCTCGGGCCGGCGTTCCCGCTGGCTACCAGCGACACTCGTCCGTCCGCCTCGGTTGACGAGCACCGAGCCGGTGCCGAGCTCATCACCGTGTCTAGGAGGTTAGCTGGGAAGGACGTCGCGGAGAACCGTCGCTTGCCTGCAGGCAGCCAACCGCGTTTCGGCACAATTATTCGAGGCTTCCGGATTCCGCGGCGATGCGTCCAAGTTCCGAACGTAGACGCGGAACTGCAAAGTCGATGAAGGTTCGAACTTTCGGAACGGCTGCGCGTCCTTGAGGGGTCAGGATGTGAACTGGCAGCGCAGGTGGCTCCGCCTGATGAAGAACGACTCTTAGGCGACCGTCGCGGACATATTCTGCGACGTGATACGAATAGAGCCGCGTCACGCCCATTCCTTCGGCGGCCGATGCCGCAGCCGCTCGGACGCTGTTGACGAGATAGCGTGGGGTGAAGTGAACGGTTCTTGGGACGGAAGTGCCTTTGGCCGGCGCGAAGCTCCAGGATTCGAGGCCGAAGTTCGAGAAGGCGATCAAGTCGTGGCGGGAGAGATCCGACGGCTCAGTGATTGCGGCTCGACTGTCGAGATATTGCGGCGCGGCGACCACGACGCGGCGAACATCTCCGCCAATGCGCGTGGACATGTGGGTCGAGTCGGCGAGATTTCCGATCCTCAGGGCGAAGTCCACTCCCTCGTCGACCAGGTTCACGAAGCGATCGAGCATCAAAAGCCGAACGGAGACGTTGGCGTTCTCACGAAGGAAGCTGTCGAGGATCGGCCGGAGCACCTCTTCGCCCAGGATGGGCGGCGCCGAAATTGTCAGCGTTCCTCGCGGAGAGGATCGCTCTGAGCCGGCGATCATGTCCGCCTCCTCGAGATCGACAAGCACCCTGCGGCATGCTTCGACATATCTCTGGCCCGCTTCGCTGAGCTTTAGACTCCTTGTCGTTCGGTGAAGGAGCTCCACGCCAACATGTTGCTCAAGCAGACCCAATGCCCGACTGATCGCAGTCGGGGACCGCTTCAGCCTACGAGCGGCGCCCGCCAGGCTTCCTTCTTCAACCGCAGTGACAAAGACCTTCATTGCATCGATACGATCCATTATCTGCTCCTGACCGCTTTAGGCGCCGGCGAGCCGCGCGAAGTTGCCGGTCACGGGCCTTCTACCCAACAAGCAGGTGACGCGCGACCCTTAAGGCCCGATACCATCGTACAATGGACTTCCCCGCTGGACCGATCATTCTGTCCAGGCTTGCTAAGCGAACTGATGATTTTGTCGCCAAGCGCACATTTTGTGATACCATTTTTCGGGAAGTTGGCGACGACCTGGACAGCTCTTTGGGAGAGCACATGTACCGGATGACCTCCACGGTGACGACTTCGAACCTAGGCGATCAGGATCGACCGACAGTCTTCGTCGTTGATGACGACATCTCAGTGCGAGAATCGCTGGAGCTGCTGATTGGCTCCGCCGGGTGGCGACCCCTGCTTTTCGACTCCGCGCATAGTTTTCTCGAAGCACCGGTTCTGGCCTCTCCCTGCTGCCTGGTTCTTGACGTGAATATGCCAGGACTGAACGGCCTCGATCTCCAGAGCATGATTACGATAAGCCGGAGCAGGATGCCGATCATATTCGTGTCCGGTTTCGGCGACGTCCCGACGACCGTGAAAGCTCTCAAAGGAGGCGCGTTGGATTTCCTTACCAAACCGATCGAGACGGTTGCGTTCCTGGAGGCCGTGAGCTCGGCGTTGGAACAGAGCGCGGCCATGTTGCGTGACGATAGCAACCTGCTTGCGCTGCAAGGGTGTTACGAGGCGCTTACCAAGCGCGAACGAGAGGTCATGGTGCGCGTGGTCAAAGGGCTTCTCAACAAGCAAGTGGCATACGAGTTGGATATCAGCGAGATCACCGTCAAGGCGCATCGCGGCCAAGTCATGCGGAAGATGTGCGCCCGAACTCTTCCCGACCTCGTGAACATGGCCGCGCGCCTTCGGCTGGAGGAGCCACCCGAAATTCACTGTAAAGCCTCGATCGGCGCGCGGCACAACTTGGTAGAACCCGGCGATAACGGCACAACCGATACCATAGGATAATATACGGCAGGTTGATTAAAACGCACGGTATCCTGAGGGTGCAATCCCGCGAAAAGGATAGATATGAGCGTGGAACTCGTTCGGGTTCTGGAAGCGTTGCCAGGAATGGCTTTTACCGCCCTCCCGGACGGCAGCATCGATTTCATGAACGCCAATTTGGTTGATTTCCTCGGGCTTGGCGAAGCGGTGACGGTTTGGCCACTAGCCGCCTCTCCCGCAGACTTGCGGAACACGAGACAGCAGTGGTACGCGCTGCTGTCCGGACGCGAGCCTTTCGAAATCACATTGCCAATAAGTCACCCCACCGCCGCGTTGCAGGAATTGCATGTCCGCTGCAAGCCATTGATCGACAACGACCGGGTGGAGAGGTGGTACGGCTTGGCGACCGAGGGGGCGGACATTGCATCGCGACCAGAGATGCGACACGGCGCCGCCGCGAAGGCATCGGAAAATCAGACTATCTTGGAAAGTATTCCGGCCGGCATAGGAGTTCTCGATTCGAACGGAAACGTCGAGGCGATCAACGGCCACCTCCTGCAATACTATGGTCGGTCGCTTGATGAACTACGTTCCTGGGGTCGAAGTGATGTCGTCCATCCCGATGACATGCAGGGGTTAACCAAAGCCATTCAACGGGCGGTCGATAAAGGCACCGCCTACGAGGCCGAGGTACGGCTCCGGCGCGCCGACGGCGAATATCGATGGTTCAGGATTGTCGGTTGTCCCCTCGCGGATGAAAGCGGCGCCGTCGCACGTTGGTACGCGCTTCATATCGATATCGATGATCGGCGGAAAGCCGAGGAAGCGCTGCGGTTCAACGAACTGGCATTTCGCAACATCGTTAACGCGATGCCAGTCACCGTATGGACGTGCCGCCCCGATGGCTACTGCGACTTCGTGAACGATAGATGGCTTGAATATGCAGGAATGAATGCCGAACAAGCCGAAGGCTCCGGTTGGGAATCCGTCATTCATCCGGAGGACGCCAGCGATCTCGCAAAGTTTTGGAACGCGTCACTGATATCGGGCCGACCTGCTGATTTCGAAGCGCGAATGCGTGGAAGCGATGGCGCATACCGGTGGTTTCTCTTTCGCGCAACGCCGCTTCTCGGAGACGACGGTACGGTCGTAAAGTGGTATGGAACCCACATCGATATCGAAGACCGGAAGCGCGCGGAACGAGCACTGGCCGAACGGGAGCGTGAGTCCCGTTTGATCGTCGACGGCATCGCGGGCATGATCGCGATCTTCTCGCCGGATGCCCAGTTGATCGATGGCAATCAGCAGATCCTCGACTATTTCGAGCGTCCGCTCTCAGAGTTGAACGACTGGTCGAGCAACGGCATCACGCACCCGGACGATCTGCAGACCTGCATCGATAGCTTCATGGGTTCAATCGCCACGGGAGAACCATACGACTACGAAACCCGCTTTCTGCGGCACGACGGCACCTGGAGATGGTTCCAGCTTCGAGGGCTTCCCCTTCGCGACGCCGAAGGCAAGATCATCCGTTGGTATGGACTATTGACGGATATCGACGACCGAAAGCGAGCCGAGGAGAAGCTTCGCAGAAGCGAGGCTTTCCTCGCGGACGCTCAACGCCTCAGCAAGACGGGGAGTTTCCTGCTCAATCTCGGCACAAGCGAAGTCACCTGGTCGGCGGAAACCTATCGTATCTTCGAAGTCGATCCGACGACGCCGGTGACGCTCGACATCGTCCTGTCCCGTCTGGATCCCGATAGTCTAGCTACGGTGGAGCAGGTTATCGATCAAGCCAACAGAGGGGCCGGCGACTTCGACTACGACATAACCCTGATAACGCCGAGCCAATCGCCAAAATACGTACGGGTGCTTGCGCATAGTGAGCGGAACAGGGATGGGGATCAGGAATTGATCGGCGCCGTGCAGGACGTCACCGAGAGCCGGAAGGCGGAAGATGCGCTCAATCGGGCGCGATCAGAACTGTCCTACGTAACTCGCGTTACGAGCCTCGGCGTGTTGACCGCGTCAATTGCTCACGAGGTGAATCAACCGCTAGCTGGCATGGTGACCAATGCGGAGACTTGTCTGCGAGTTCTGGCTTCGAATCCTCCAAATCTCGATATCGCGAAGGACACGGCCCGGCGAACGATCCGCGACGCCAACCGCGCTGCCGACGTGATCGCCCGTCTTTGGGAATTGTTTAGCCGCAAACCGCCGCACCTCGAGGCAGTCGACATCAATGAGATTGCCGAGGAAGTCATCGCACTGATATCGAGCGATCTGCAGCATGCGAAAACGTCATTGACGGCCGACTTCGCAAACGATTTGCCGCGCGTGACCGGCGCTCGCGTGCAGCTTCAGCAAGTTATCATGAACCTGCTTCGAAATTCGATCGAGGCGATGCCGGCCGCGGGAGATCGGCCGCGACGAATTCGTTTGAGGACAGAGGGAGGCCTTCGAGAAATCCGGCTCTACATCGAGGATACCGGCGTAGGCTTTGCCCCCCAGGGGGTGGACCGAATTTACGACGCTTTTTACACGACGAAGCCAGACGGCATGGGAATCGGCCTCTCTGTCAGTCGTTCGATTATAGAGAACCATCAAGGCCGGCTGTGGGCTGCACCAAACGCTGACCATGGTGCTACCGTAGGATTTTCGCTCCCGACATCTCCGAGCGGCGACGGGGAAAGTATCGGTCGGTCGGCGGTACCGACGGCAAGTGATATGCGGAGGAATTTATGACTACCAGCAAGAAACATGTCTCGGTCGTCGACGACGACGAATCCGTCCGCGAAGCCCTACCGGATCTCCTCCGCTCGTTCGGTCTGTCTGTGGAAGCTTTTGCGTCCGCTGAGGCTTTTTTGAATTCTAAGTCGCCACAAACCAGCGACGGCATGATCCTCGACGTGGCAATGCCTGGCATGACCGGGCCGGAGCTTCAGCAGGAACTCGGTCGGAGAGGCCAAAGGATTTCTATCATTTTCATAACGGCGATCAGGGATGAGGACGTGCGGGCGAGGTTGATACGCGAAGGTGCCTCGGACTGTCTGTTCAAGCCCTTCAGTGCCGACGAACTTCAGGATGCATTGCGCCTCGCATCGTTGTTAGACTGATCGAGGGTGGCGGACCTGGAATGCCTGCAATCCGACATAGGCGTAGGTACTAAAGTGTCTATTGCCGCGCAGTAGCCGTCAACGGATCGATATTGTAGGCTCTCGCCCGGAAAGTGGGCTTTGAGTGGGCGATGGGGATAAACGTCTTTCAATTCTTCGATGCGCTGCCGGGCATGGCATGGACCATGCTGGAGGATGGCCAAGTCGATTTCGTCAACCGAAGCTGGGTAGAGTTCACGGGGCTGCGACCGGCGTCCGGAGAGTCTTGGCGCTGGGAGGATGCTGTGCACCCGGCCGACGTTGGCGCGGTCACCGCCCATCTGCAGAGCGTTAGACACGCAGAGACACAGGGAACGATCGAAGCGCGGCTTCGGCACGCCGCAGGCGAATTTCACCATTTCCTCATCCAGTGGGCCCCTTTGGAAGACGCTCCCCACGGCGTATTGAATTGGTGCGCGGTCGCGACCAATATTGAACCCGTCGTTCAAAAACGGGAAAGGTCGCAGGCCGCACTCGATTTCCAGCTCGTCGTCGATAGCATCCCGTTACCCGTGGCCGTGACAACACCGACTGGGGAAGTCGAAGGCCTCAACCAACTGACCCTCTCCTATTTTGGGCTAAGCCTCTCGGATCTAAAGGACTGGAAGGCTTCGGAGGTCGTGCACCCGGATGACTTGAAGGAAACCATCGAAGCCCAGATCGCCGCTCACATGGCGGGCACGTCTTACAACGTTGAGAGCCGCCATCTTCGCGCCGACGGAATTTATCGGTGGCATAACGTACTGGGTCTACCGCTGCGGGACAGGTCTGGTGCGATCCAGCGGTGGCTGCATCTGCTGATCGACATCGATGACCGAAAACGGGCCGAGGTAGCTCTCGCAAACAGTGAACGCGAGTCTCGCTTGATTGTCGGCACTATCGCAGGAATGGTCGCGCTCTTTACGCCCGAAGGTCAGTTGAACGGCGCAAATCAACAGCTTCTCGACTACTTCCAACTGCCCCTTGAGGAGGTTGTGAACTGGGCGACCAATGGTATCACGCACCCCGACGACCTGCAGCACTGTGTCGAGACATTTACGGCGTCGCTCAAAACGGGAGAGCCGTATGACTTCGAGACGCGCTTCCGTCGCCATGATGGCGAATTTCGCTGGTTCCAGGTCCGCGGCCACCCGGTCAAAGACAATAATGGCGGGATCGTCCGCTGGTATGGTCTGCTGACTGATATCGATGATCGGCGCAGGGCGGCGGAGGCGTTGCGCGAGCGCGAGATCGAGCTGCAATTGATCGTAAACTCGATCCCAGGCCTCATCATTGTGCTCCGGCCCGACGGGGCTGTGGAGAGCGTAAACGATCAGTCCTTGCGATATTTCGGCTATGACTTCAACGAGCATCAAAAGTGGAAGACCAACGATATCATTCATCCTGACGATCGTGACCGGGGCGTGGCTAGATTCGCCGAGGCAGTCGCCGCTGGTCAATCGTACGAGGTAGTGGAAAGGCTCCGTCGGCACGACGGCGTCTATCGTTGGTTCCAGGTGCGGGGAACTCCCGTGCGCGACCACGAGGGCCTCGTTGTACGATGGTACTTCCTGCTGAATGATATCGACGACCGGAAGCACGCCGAAGTCGCGCTTGCTAACAGCGAGAGGGAATTCCGCCATATCGTCAACATGGTTCCGGGCATGATCATACTTTCGCAGCCTGATGGAACGCTCGACGGGAGCAACCAACAGCTACTGGACTATTTCGGAATCTCTCTCGACGAGGTGCAAGACTGGTCAACGAACGGCATAACTCACCCCGATGACGTGCAAGTCAATATCGATACCTTCCTGGGCGCACTCAAGAGCGGCAATCCTTACGACTACCAAAGCCGTTATCGAAGACACGACGGCGTGTTCCGATGGTTCCAGGTGCGAGGACAGCCACTTCGTGACGCAGAGGGCAAGATCGTCCGATGGTATGGACTACTGACTGACATCGACGATCGCAAGCAGGCCGAAGATGAACTGCGTAGAAGTCAGGCCCTTCTCGTTGCAGGCCAGCGCTTGATCAGGACGGGTACGTTCTCCTGGCATGTCGAAACCGACGAGCTGATCTTGTCCGACGAATGGCTTCGAATCCTCGAATTCGAAAAAGACGAAGTCGTGACGTTTGACCGGATAACGGAGCGGATACACCCGGACGACGTTGCGCTCTTTGCCGGGAAGATCGGCGCCGTACGCGAAGGCGACCAGGACTCGGAATACGAGGTCCGCGTTCTCGCCCGCAACGGCGACATAAAGTACGTTCGCGTCATCGGCGAGGTTATAATTCACCGGAATGGAAATCGGGAATGCCTTGGAGCGATCCAAGACGTGACACAAAGGCGCTTGACGGAGGAAGCGCGCGATCAGTTGCGCACAGAGCTTGCGCGAGTGACCAGCATCCTCAGCCTCGGCCAGATGTCGGCGGCGATCGCGCACGAGGTGAACCAGCCACTGTCAGGCATCATCACGAACGCGAACACCTGTCTGCGGATGCTTGCAGCCACACCGCCCGACATAGAAACGGCCCTTGAGACGGCGCGGCGCACGATCAGGGACGGCAATCGTGCCACCGAGGTAATCGCCAGACTGCGGGCGTTATTCAGTAAGCGCAACATCGAATTCGAAGACGTCGATATAAACGACGCGGTGAGTGAGGTAGTCGCCTTGTCTGCAGGTGATCAGCGACGCAACGGCGTCGCTATTCGAACGCACTTCGCCACCTCCCTTCCCCCCGTCAACGGCGACCGAGTCCAACTTCAACAAGTGATCAACAACTTGCTTCGCAACGCCATTGACGCGGTATCTGGCGTGAAGGATCGGCTGAGATCGGTCGAGATCCAAACCGAGCTCGGCGGTGATGGGCAGATAAGCGTTGCGGTCAGCGACAACGGAATTGGTCTCGACCCAGACGGAGGTACGCGGATCTTCGAAGCGTTCTACACGACGAAGAACAATGGGATGGGGATCGGTCTTTCAGTCTGTCGTTCCATCATCGAGAGTCATGGTGGTCGCCTTTGGGCTGAGCCTAACCAAGGGCCGGGCGTTACCATGCACTTCTCCGTACCGTCCGCCGAAGAGGCAAGCATCACGGCAGCCTCGCAATGAAAAGCTGGAATCTCCCCCCGCTCCGGCAGCTCTGATCCGGTCCACCTCCGCACGACAGTCGAGCAGGCGGGGGAACCACCCGATACAAAGGTGTCGGCCATACCTTGGTGCAATTGTTGCAGAACTCCTTCGATGCGAATTTCCTCCTCGTCAAACAACGCACGAGCAAGGAGGACGCCATGTCCCGAGTAGAGCAAAAAGTCACCCGTCGAACACTGCTTGCAGTCGCGGCGTCCGCCAGTGCAATCGGGGTGTTTCCCAAAGCGTTCGCAGCGACCGGTACGGTATCCGAGCTCCGACCCTTCAAGTTTACCGCGTCCAAGGATCAACTCGCCGATCTCCATCGACGCGTTGCCGCCACCCGCTGGCCGGACGAGGAAAACGTCACAGACGACAGCCAGGGCGTCAGGCTCGACACGATCAAGAAGCTCGCCGCCCATTGGAAGACCCACGACTGGCGAAAGGTCGAGGCTCGGCTTAATTCCCTTCCGCAGTTCCTTACGGAGATAGACGGCCTCGACATTCATTTCATTCACGTCAAGTCGAAGCACGAAAATGCGCTGCCAATAATCATCACCCATGGCTGGCCTGGATCGGTCATCGAACAGATGAAGATCATAAAGCCCCTTACCGATCCTACCGCCTTCGATGGCACCGAAGCCGACGCTTTTCATGTCGTCATTCCTTCCCTTCCGGGCTACGGCTTCTCGGCTAAGCCCAGGGAGACGGGCTGGAATCCGCCGCGCATCGCCAAGGCCTGGGCCGTGCTGATGCAGCGCCTCGGCTATACGAAGTACGTCGCGCAGGGCGGCGACTGGGGCAATGCGGTCACCGAGCTGATGGCTGTGCAGGAGCCAGCGGGCCTCATCGGCATCCACACCAACATGGCGGCCACCGTGCCAGCCGATATCGCCAAGCTGCTGTCATCGGGCGCGCCGGCGCCTGCGAGCCTCTCGGACGACGAGAAGCGGGCCTATGGGCAGCTCGACGATTTCTACAAGAACGGGCTCGGCTACGCGATCGAGATGAACAATCGGCCGCAGACGCTCTACGGCATTGTGGATTCGCCTATTGGACTTGCCTCCTGGATGCTCGATCACGACATCCGCAGCTACCGGATGATCGCTCGTTCCTTCGGCGGCGAGAAGGAAGGCCTTACGCCCGACGACGTGCTCGACAACGTCACGCTCTACTGGTTGACGAATACGGCGATCTCCTCGGCTCGGCTCTACTGGGACAACGCGCATTTCCCCGCCGGCGGCTTCTTCGATCCGCGCGGCATCAAAATCCCGGTCGCCGTCAGCGCCTTCCCGGATGAAATCTATCAGGCGCCGCAGAGCTGGGCCGAAAAGGCCTATCCGAAACTCATCCACTACGGCCGCCCGGCGAAGGGCGGGCATTTCGCCGCCTGGGAGCAGCCGGAGCTTTTTACAGCCGAACTCAGGGACTCTTTCAAGTCTCTGCGGGATCAGATCTGAAGTTGTCCGGCGGCGCCGTCGCCGGACTTGACTAATGCGGCGGACACTTCGTGTCCACCGCATAGAAATCTCACATCTGCCGATCTGTCTCGGGTCCGATCATGGACGAGACCTCGGTGACGAGAGCGGGCGCCGACCGACGTCGGGACAAGATCGAGTCCTAGTTCGTTGGCGAGCGCCGAAGCGAACAAGGTCTTGCCGGTTCCGGGCGGGCCGACGAGCAGGACGCCTCTGTCCACGTCCGACCAGGGAACCTTGTCGTCGCGCCAGTCAGCCACGTCCTGCTTGATCGCATCGACCCACGCGCGGGCCGGGCCGTAACCAGGCAGATCGGAGAGCTTCGGGGAGCGAACCAGTGCCACGGTGGACTTCGTCAGCGTAGCCGGGTCGAGCCCCTTCAACGACTGTCTCGCGGTGAGACCGATTACGATCTCAGCAGGCTGGCGGGCGATCACCTCGGCAAGCGGCAGGTCGACATCCTCCACTCCGAGCAGCTTTCTCGCGGCGATGATGTGCCTCGCCGTGGGATGATCGAGGTCCACGATCACATCTGCGGCCAACTGAAGCGAATGCTTGACGCCGTCGAGCGACGTCGCAAGGTAGATTGCCTGATGCTCGGGTCGGAACACCGTGAAGTCCTCTACGACCTTCCCCGGCGTGCGACGTGCCGCCTCTCCGATGATGTGCACCGGACGCCGGAAGTCGTCGTAGTACGAGCGGTCCCGGCCGCCGGTCATGAGCAGCATCGCGGCCGATTTCGCGGGCCAGATCCACTCCTTGTCGACAAGACAGACGATGATCCCTTTCGCGTCTTCCCGAAACTGATCTGTTCCACGAAGTGCTTGCCGCAGAGAGCAAAGCATAAGGAACTTTGCAGCGTCCCTGCTGGTCTCCAGAAAGACCTTTGCGTCGAGGCGATGATGCATTTAGGCAGCCTCCAACGGCCGAACTCGGTACGGGGGCGGCGACCTGATTCGAGACGTCCGGATTGACTGGGAGATGGCTGACGAAGGATTCGGCATAAAAACGACTCCATTGGATGCATTTCGCATCCAATGGATGGCGTCAGCTTCTCGACGTCAACATTTATTTCCGTCAGTTTGCGGCGCCTGTGGATACATGGCATTGAATCCTTATGCTGATGGTGCCGCCGGAAATCCTGAAGGTCGCAAGAGAGTTTCTTGGTCTTAGCCAGGAGCAGGTCGAGAAGCATGCAGGCGTTTCACGGGCGACGGTCTACCGCGTGGAGCGGGGCGTGCGCGATCTGCCTCAGTACGCATTGCTGGTTCAGCACTTCTATGAGCAGAGCGGTATCGAATTCATAGCCCCTATCGGCGATCGCGGATGGGGCGTGTTCAATCATAATACCGCTGGATACGCGCGCGAACTGAACAGGTTTGAAGATCTTGGCAAATCGCCCCCGGAAGACGAGGCGCCGCCGCCGACCGAAACCGAGACCTGACGACCAGGTCAGTTCGTTTTTGAAAAAGCGCTCTGTCTAAGCTGCGACACCTCGGCGCTGACTCGTGCTAGAAGTTAAAAGCAACTACGGTGCATTCGTTTGTCGTCAAAGCGCGCAAGTTTCGGCGCGAAAATGAAAACCAAAACCGCAGTTATTAGTCCGAATGATCGATTTTTGAAAAATAGTGATATTTCATAGCCTTACGGTTTTAAGCGCCGGCTGAAAACAGTTTCGGAATGGGTGAATCAGTTTCGCTATACGTGATTTAGTTACGCTCTAGGCCGGGTTTTGTTTCGCTATAAAGTGGTTTCGACACAAAGGCTAAGAAACGCCGCAGGAAGAACGCCCGCAGCCACAACAGTCACCTATAACCCAAATCGGCTTAGTTGATCGACCTGGATCTGGGTCCGTGGGTGGAGCACCAGGCCGCCAGAGCGGATCTCCTCGGCAAATCGGCGGATGTGTATCGGGTCTGGACGTTCGACGGGCCCAGGCCCATGCGGTCTGATCGGCCCGTCTTCGACCACAACATAACGATTCAGGCGGTCGATGCATCGGGCGATGACCGCAACGCTCTCCGGAGTATATTCCTCATGCCATCCTTCCGCCTCGAACCGAGCGGACCCGGATGAACTGGGCCCGCCGCCGGCTTCCGATGCGATGACGTCGACCGAAGCTCCAAACCGTTCACCGCCGCGCGACGTCAGACCGAGCTCAAAGGTCAGAGGATCAATCGTGTATTCCAGAGTGAAGGTCGACCCGTTGAAGAGAATGTCGACAGTGCCCGAGGGAGCGGACACCGGCGTTCCGTCGACGTGCCAGGCGATGGTCGGTTGGGTTCCGGGGAGCGGCGATCCGCCGAAGCCAAGGGTACGCACAGAAAAAAAGGTAAGCGTCGAGGTGGACCAAGTTACCTTGGTGGTGACATCGCCACACGGGGTTCGCCCCTCCTTCGAACCGCTTTGGCCAAGAGGCGTTCTGATGGGATCGCCGATCTGGATGGTAGCGGAGCGAGTCGATCCCAGCGCCCAGGATATGTCGGCCCAACAGCCATTATCGTCGTTCTCGAAAGCCTCGAGCGTGATCGTGAGCGCGCTTCCGGGCAGTTGGAAGTCGAAGTCGATGCCATTCATGGGAACGCCGCCCCGATACCAGACCCGCTCGACTCCAGGCGCTACAGTCTCGAGCGTGTGCACGACTAAACCCGCTTGGGAGAGGTTGGACAAGTCGTATTTCAGTCCGACATCCCAGTCCCGCGCGGGTCGATATTCGACATAGACACGGCCAACTCCGGTGCCTGGTTCGCCGGGTGGATGCAGGATCAGGAGCGTCGCGCCGCCTCTTGCGCTCGGCGGCCCCAGGCGCACCCTCCCCGATTGCCCCGCGACGGGAAACGGGTGCTCGACCACCCGCCCGCCGACGAAGGCGTCCGGATAGAAATGGTGGAGGTTTGCACGCGAGATATGCGGACCGCGCCAACGGAAGCTGTCCGCCGGCCAGTTGGGTATGTAGTCGCCGCGATAGGTCGGATTACCGGACCACTTGGGTCCGGTACCGAGATAGCGCGTGCCAAAGGACTCCGCCGACATGATGTCGTGCGGCGCTCCATATTCGGGGCCGACGATGATGGTCGCGTCGCCAGGTGCCCAGTCGGTGCCGTTGTTGTCGATGCCAAAGGTATGCTCGAAGCCGAGCGTGTGCCCGAGCTCGTGGCAGGTGAATACACCCGTGGAGGGGATAACAGGTATCGTCGAATAGGGTCGGCCGTCACCGAGTTTGCCGGAACCGCCGTCCCATCCCGAAAAGCTGCCACTGATGATCTGCCCGCCGGGCAACGTGAACAGTAGCACCCCATCGAAACCCGCAAGGGGGTCAAAGCCGGGGTTCGCGGCGCGCACGGCCTGGATCGCGGCGGTGACTTGGGTTCCGCGATCGGTGTTAGGCGGCGTGAGCGTGACCTCGACCCAAGGCAACAGCGCGCTGTTGAGAAAGTCGAAATAACCGTGGGTGGTATCGGACCAATAACGCAGGACCGACTGTGTGCCGGTCATAACCATCTCGATGCAAGTCTGGTCTGGAATATATTGATAGGCCGGGTCGTGACGAGCGCGGAGAATAGCAAGCTTGAATGGTTTCGGCATATCGGCGTACCCCCCGTTTCAATGCTTTCGGCCTCTCGATGGCCCGAACCTTCCCTTTGCCAACATCAGGCGATGCTAGCATAGAATTCGCACTAGCTAATGTAGAGTGGCATCATGCGACAAGTACAACAAAAGGTTAATATCGAGTACGCAGATCAACATCGACGTTCGGTGGCCAATGATCAGCGTTGGCGCACCTCAGCCTGCCCCCGGACGTCCGGCGGAGATCGGTGGCATTCGCTACCTCAATTCGGGTGTTTTCCGTCGGGCTCGGGTCTTATTTTCGAGCCGATCGGAAACTTGAGCCCCGCGAGAATGCGGGGCTTTTTTCCGGCAGATCTCAAAAAATTTGTGATCTCCTGGGAACTCTGATCAGAGACGTGAGTTAGATGCGTGGTTGCGCTAGGTCCGCTCCCAAGCAACTCGGCGCAGATACCTTTCCATCTGTCAAACTAGCCCCGCCAACCAGCGGGGCTTTTTTGTTCGCGTGAAACTCCTGATCCAGGAACCTATTCAGGTAGTTATAAGTTTTGACGACAGGCCGCACGGCTTCAGTATCTTGTACTGCTGCACCCCCTGTTCGCAGCGGTCGTGCGGTCCACCACCTCCATCGTCGTCGCTGCGATCTCTCCCGATCGCACTTGCTCCAAGATTGATATTGACTCATCGGCCTACAGGAACATAATAAGAACATCGGCAAGGCGGCCGCCAATCTGAAAACAAGGTCGATTTGAGCTCTTCAAGGAGAATGAGAACGTGCGCCCGCAATTAGCCCAAGCCCCGAACATAGAAATCCAAAGGGAGGTGGAAGCCTTGCTGGCCTGGCACGACGAAGATCCTCGCGCAGCCATTTCGACAGTGCTGCTCGATTGTCAGCATCTCCGCCTTCAGCTCGCATTGACGGCCGCAGCCTCCAGCGTCGGCTTTACCAGGGGTTGGACGCCAACTTACGAAAGGCCGAAGTGATGCAGACCTATACGCGAGAAGTAAACGACGAGCTCGAAATCACCAAAGAGGACGTCGAGCAGTTGAAGGAATTCATGATCTACATCGGCCTCGAAGGCTTCGACACGCTCAATGAGCGAGGTGGATTTCGCAAGTCCATGAAGCTCCTCCGCCTGATGGAGAAGGTCGACAAGGTTTTGGATAAGTGGATCACCTACGTGCCCGATGACGACGGCGCAGAGGAGACCGTGCGCCATCAACCGCTGCCGCAGTGAGACGACGAAATGGCAACCACGCAGCGCGCACCCCTTCGATCGAGCCGCCCGAGCTGACAATGCCCGAAATGAATATCTCGAAGAAGCTGTCGCACTGGTCTTTGGAGGAGGCGCGGCAGGTGGGGCATATACTGGTTGTCCGGTGCGGCCTTTGCAATATTACGCGCCATTTCCTGCCGGATGACATTCTTAAGCTCCGCAAGAATACCACCTTGAATCGCCTGAGGTTTGTCTGCCAAGAATGCAATAAGAGTGCTTACATCGAAGTGAACGTCTACTACCCGTCATCATGGGACGTCGGAAAGCTTCCGATCCGGCGCCTGGCCGGAATGCGAAACCTCAGGAAGCCTGTTTGGCGAGACGAAACCCTTTAGCAGCCGGCAGAGGCGCATAGACGCCAAGGGAGGGAACGTGTGTAATCTTTACCGGGTACTGAGTAATCAGGAGGCCATCCGCGCGATCACCCGCGCGATGATCGACAGCGCCGGCAACATGGAGCCGCTTCAAGAGATCTGGCCCGACCGAATGGCGCCAATCGTCCGCAACACGCCCGCCGGCCGAGAACTGGCGAACGTCCGATGGGGGCTGCCAAGTTCTTCGAAAGCTCTCCTTGACGCGGCGGCGAAACGCGCCGTCGGGTTGCGGAAAAAGGGGAAGCCGGTTGATTTCGACGAACTGCTGAAAATGGAGCCGGACGGTGGGACGACCAATGTCCGCAACGTGCGCAGCAAGCATTGGATGCGCTGGCTAGGGGTCGAGAACCGTTGCGTGGTACCGTTCACCCGCTTTGCCGAGCCGGACCCCGCGAACAAGCCTGATGGCGGCAGAACGCGAAACGCGTGGTTTAGCGGAAGTATTGACGAACCGCTGATGTTCTTCGGCGGGCTTTGGGTGCCGCAATGGAGTAGCGTGCGGAAAATCAAAGAGGGACCAGTTAAGGCCGACCTTTTTGGCTTTCTTACAACCGAGCCCAATGCTGTGGTCGCGCCCATTCATCAGAAGGCGATGCCCGTGATCCTTTCAACCGAAGCCGAAGTCGAGATGTGGCTTACGGCACCTTGGGAAGAGGCAAGCACGCTGCAGCGCCCACTACCGGACGACAAGATCATCTTGCTGCCGAGCATTCAGGTGCCGCCGGTTGCTGATTTTGAACCTACCTTGTTCTAACCCATGAGCGACACGGACAGGCCAGCGCTGAATAGCGCATCACATATGTACGTCCACTATTGCGAAGAGGACGGGTGCAAGGAATGGGGCGGTTTCGGGTTTAGCCCAACCAGGGCGGTCCCTTCGCGCTGGTGGTGCTGGGGCCACTATCCCCACAAGACCTATGAGCAAGAGAAGGCGCTTAGGGAAAGGCTCAACGCGTCGGACAAGGCGGAAAAACAATGATTGCAGGCTTGATCATCTGCGCGTCACTGACCGTCGTCGATGGCGACACGGTAAAATGCGACGGGCAAAACATGCGACTTCTGGGGGAAGGAGTTCCGTTCGTCTCGGGCATCGATACGCCAGAGATCGGATCGCACGCGAAGTGCATGAAGGAACGGAAGCTGGCGCTGATCGCCAAAGGGAGACTAAAAGAGCTGCTGGCTGAAAAGGGCCTGCGGGTGATGTTCAGCGGCGCGGTGGACAGGACACAAACGCACCGGCCGCTCGTCAACATCTATCGGACGAATGGTGAAGAAATCGGCGAGAAGTTGCTGCACGAAGGCTTTGCTCGGGTGTGGAACCCGAAACGGAGGAACGACTGGCGTGATTGAGCGTCGTTCCTTTCCCGATGCTTTCATCTGATGTTCAGGTTAGATCGCCGAAACTAGAACAGATATCCGTCGATTGGCATCTGGAAGTAGGAGTCCAGGTCGTCTAGAACGAAAAGGAGCCGCTGATGTTTCAAGCGCTAGCCTCACTTTCCGATCATGATATCGAACTCGTCGTCGATGTGGTGACAGAATGGTGCTCTCGGCATCATTGCGATATTCAGAGCAGTGGGGGGCAGCTTGCCCTCACGACGGCTGTCGACGCGATTCAGAACTCGCCGGGTCGCGACGTACTGCTGCACCATCTCTCCGAGAAATTGGACGGACAGCACATTCAATAGTGCGACGACCACCCCTTCCCGACCGGCCGTTCCGTCGAGGCATTCGAGGAAGCTGTTGATGACCTGCCGGACATAGCTGGCGTTGTGGCTGTTTCTTTCCATCATTTCCATCAAGGTCTGTCCCGGCCCCGCACGTTCCTGTCGATCATTCACGCGGCAGCCTCTCTAATACACGACAGAACAGTGCAGCGAGTTCCATCTGCCTCAGATTGGAAACCGAGGCATTTCCTAGGGCCGGACTCCCAACGACGATCGCCAAGGATTTCGCTCGAGAAATGGCGACGTTCAGCCGATTCTTCGAAAATAGAAAATCCATGCCGCGTGGGCTTTCATTCACGTCGCATCTGACAGACACGAGAGTTGCTCACGAGGAGCCGGCGACGATCATTCCTGTCGAAGGCGAACGAGATCGTCTCGGTCGCGGATGCTCATCTTCCTGGTCGAGTTGTGGTCTCATGAATTTCTACATCGGCACGCCTGTCACGGGGTTCACAATAGGCCTTTCGCTCTCGTCTTTCTCGCCAGCCGGCTGAACAGTCGGAGGCGCCTTGGATTCCTCGTCGGCGGGTTCGGGGTTCGACGCTGTCGGATGGACGTCGCTGGGGCGACGCTGCTCTCTAGTGGCGTTTGTATCGTTCGTGGCCATCGTGGATCTCCTCCTGCTCGTCCAACGCTGCCTACCGTGGATCGTTCATCACAACGTATCTCGATCGTCATGGCTCACTGAACACAAAGGGCGCTCGACCCGTCGCCGGGGAGCGCCCTCCCATCCCGGACGACTGCGCACGTTCGACAGAGGGGATAGTCGCGGCGCGGTCATCGATACGGGTGTGAACGGTAGATGATGATGGACACCGGTCGCTTCAATAGGCCGATCTACGCGTGCGGCGAAGGGCAGCCATGTGTTGTGAATTCAGGCGCGGATAACCATATATCGTGAACCACTCCCATAGATGGACATCATGGTTTCAAGGATCAAACGAACCTTGACCGTCGGCCAGCGCGCGGCCGCGGTCGAGCGCACCAACACGATCGCGCAAGAAGCAGCAGACGAGGAACGCCGCCGCCGCGAGGCGAAGACCGAACGGCTGCGCAGGCTTAGGCTCGCAGCGGCCGGGGCGACGCCGCAGAAGTAAACAGCGGTTTCGTCCAGGGCGACGTCCCCTTCAACCATGCAATCTCAAAAAACCGGATAACGAAATGGATCACGTATCGAAGAATTTCGAGGCGGCAAATGCTCTGCGCAAAGGACGACTTGCCAAGGGATACAGCTTGGAAGAGCTGGCGATCACCACAGGCCTGACGACCGCCGAGATCGCAGCGGCCGAGCGCGGTGACGACGTGCCGGCGCATAACCTCGAGCGGATCGTGCAAGCGCTGAAATAGCCCGCTGATGACGCCGGCGTAGTTCATTGTGACAGGCATTCTTCGCAGAGGCCACAGCAGTCTTCATCCATCACCGCGCGTCGTGCGCGCCGCGAACTGTGTGCAGCGGCTAGCTCTTGCCGAGCGGCGTCGTCTTCTCGAACGGGGCGTGACTACATCGGAAGCACTGCGCGGTCTTCTTACGAAGACAGGGAAGGTAGAGGCTATGGACGAACCGGCGGAGCGCGTCATCGAAGACATCAATCATCGTCTACATGTAGGTCATCGGCGTCGTTGATGAGTGCTCCACGAGAGCGTTCGCGATAGCCGAAGTCGTTATCCTGCTTTTGACCACGGATGTACTGGCACTGGTGTGAGATGCGACGTTGAGAAGGTCGGTGCGAATTCGCCCCGGCCTTTTTTATTGTCCTTAAGGCAATGCGCCTGGCCATTCGTTCGACGGCTCCTCGGCTTCGGCGCCGGGGCGATCCTCGGCGGGATCAGGATCTCGCTCGTATGCAGTTCGCAGATGTCCCACCTCCTCGACGATCGCGTTCATAGACGTCCGCCTGTTTCGCGCCTTGCACGACCAGGGAGTCGACGAAATCCTCCAGCCGCTCACGCAGACCATCTTTCCAGTCGCGGTTCATCGCTGGTTCTCCGACTGGAGAGGAACACCCTGGCGGAGCATCCCCAAGGTCGGACAATGTGACGATGCCCGACTTGCCGGTGCGGCGCCTTCGTCAGGTTCAGGATCAGGAAGCGGCTCTTCGCCAGGAATGCGATCAGGATCCGGGGCGGATTGTCGAGCGGGGGCACGGACTTCGAACAGAGCATCCGCGCATGGAAAGCCGTCGTTGATCATGTTGAAGCACAACGACGAGGTCGCCAAGATTGGTACTCAAGATACGAAATTCGTGTTGCCGTAGTGCAGCGAGCCTACGGCTTTGACCGAGAACCGGTGACTGCGGCTGACGCAGGTAGCAACGCCAGCTAACGTCCGCTTCGCGCCGACAGGAGCCTTTACGCACGTATCATCCTGAGAGGGGAATTCCACGGCAGGAGACCCACAATCCGGTTTTGCTTATGGCCGTTTACGATAGCGGTGAGCGTGCTGGTCAGGTAGGCTTGTGGATCGACGGCATTGAGCTTGCACGTCTCGATGAGCGAGGCGATGGTCGCCCAATTCTCTACTCCCGCGTCGTGCCCGGCGAAGAGAGCGTTCTTCCGATTGAGCGCAATGCCCCGTTGTCAGGCTCAGCGCTGTCCCCAATGCGGAACCCGCGGCACTTTTGACCGGGCCATTTTGAACAGTCTACCCTCTGACGAACCGATACGCCGTTCCATTCCGCTCCACGTAGCCGACGCCCGGATATGTCCAATGATATCCGAGCATCCGAAGCCTCTCGTTGGCAGCCTTGTCCAACATAGCCGCCCTGTTCGCTAGCGCGATCTCCGGCTCCGTGTCGAACCCGAAATGCCACCGCGGGTTCTCGAAGGACACGATATTATTCGGGATGACGTCACCTGCGATCAGCAAGTTTTGGTCTCCCGCCAGTTCCAGCGAGATGTGCCCCGGCGTATGCCCGCGAGTGCTGACGACGTTCATTCCTGAAACGACCTCGTCCCCAGGCTTCACCATCGTCAGCCGGTCTTCGACGGCGGACAGATCGCGCTGGGCGCCCCGCGCGAAGACATGAAGCGGTTCCGGCATCTTCGCTTCGTAGTCGGGATCAGTCCAGAACGACCACTCGGCTTCGTTGACGTAGTAGTGCGCGTTCGGAAACAGGAGCGATCCGTCGACCTTCGTGGTGCCGCCGGAGTGGTCGGGGTGAACGTGCGTGAAGATGACCTTTGTGATGGACGCGGGATCGACGCCGACCGAAGACAGGTTCTCCGCGAGCCGGCCGTCGCTCGGCTGGAAATTCACCCCTGCCCCGGTGTCGACGAGAATGAGATCGCTTCCGTGCCGAATGAGCGGGATGTTCGTCTGCAGCGGCGCGCTGTCGGCGTCGCCACCGAGCCGACCGAGAATGCGTCGCCTGACTTCCGGATTGCCGTCAGGCATGAGGATATCCGACGTCAGGGTAATGTAGCCGTCGCTAAGAACGGTGATTTCGAAGCTCCCGTGGCGGAGCTTGTGAAAGCCGCCTGCGAGCACGCCGGGCGGGAGGATCGCCTTCTCGGAAGTCATGTCGGTGTCCTTCGATAAGTTTCACGGATCTTGCCGTCTCGAAGGACGAAACGCGAGTGTTTTCCCGTGAGATGTTGTGAGGGCCGTCGTCCGGAAGTTGCACTTCCACGAGTAGGAAAATCTGATCACACTCCTGCAATTGGAATCCCGCCGTGGTCGTGAAGAGTTTGCGCTGCACCAGTTATCAGGATTTCGGCGGAGCGGGCATCTTCACCTGGAACGTGCGGTCGGATCTGGTGTTCGGAGCGCGATCGCGGGTCTCTTCGGGTTCAACTCCGAGACCGAATTGAGCGGCCTGAGGATGACGGCCTATTTGAGCCGCGTACATCCTGACGATCTTTCGATGGTGGCGCTGGAGTTTCACGCCGCGATTACGAGCGGTGCGTCGTATCAATGCGAGTACCGTGTGCGGCACGCCGACGGCAAATTCCGACAGGTGGGCTCGTTCGCCCGTTGTTTTCGCGGCAGTGACCGGGAACCGTCCCAGTTCGCAGGCATCATATACCCCGTCGATCTGCTTTCGCAGACGGGCGGTCCTCGTCCTGACACGAGCAGCGTCAGGTCCGGATTGCCTAGGAAATAGGACGTCGCGCCGATGCTTGCCACAGTCATTCCTGCGCTCGATACCCATTCCGCGCCGCCCTCAGGGTAAACAAGAAGACGCTCCCCTCCGGTTCGTTCGGCGTCACCCAGAGACGGCCCCCATGGGCTTCCACGATCGAGCGGCAGATTGACAGACCCATGCCAAGACCGCCCGACTTAGTGGTGAAGAACGCGTCGAAGATCTGCTCCATCGTTGCCGCGTCCACGCCAGGTCCGCTGTCGGCAACTTCGACGAGGGGATATCCGTCGCTCGACTTCCCGGAACGCACCTGCAGGCGCCGCGGTCTGCTTTCGGAGGATCCTATGGCCTCGACCGCATTGAGGATCAGGTTGAGGACGACCTGCTGCAACTGGGTGCGATCCCCCACTGTCGATCCCGTATTCATATCCAGTTCGGTTTCGAGATTTATGCCGTGCCGCTGTAGCTCACCGCGGGTCAGTACAAGAACCCCCTCGATCATCGCGTTCACGTCGACCTCCTCCATGGCCAACGGCGACTTCTTCGCGAGCGCGCGGATACTCGTAATGACATCTCCGGCGCGATGGCCGTCGCGAATGATCCGCTCGGCTGCCTGCCGGGCCTCCTCGACGTCGAGCTGGTCATCGCTCAACCAGCGCAGGCAGGTCGCCGCGTTCATCACGATGGCCATCAAAGGCTGGTTGACCTCATGCGCGATCGATGCCGTGAGTTCGCCCAACGCCGTCAGGCGTCCAGCGCGGGAAAGCAGTTCCTGAGCCTCCTCGATCCTTTTGAAATCATCGATATCGGTACTCATACCGACCCACTTCAGGATTGATCCACCTTCATCCCGCACCGGCCTTACCCGCACGAGAAAAGAGCGAGAAACACCGTCATGTCGAATGAGTCGAAGCTCTGCCTCGCCAGCGTTTCCTGTCTCGAGACACTCGGTCCACTTCTGCAACGCCTTTTCTCGATCCTCTGGATGGAACGACTCTATCCACGCTTCTCGAGCCGTCGCGGCGGTCATTCCGGTATAGTCGTGCCACTGCTTGTTGAAGACGGGATTGAGGCCTTCGGGACTGATGTTCCATGCCAACGCCGGAATCATATCGTATGAAAGGCGAAGTTCCTCGGCCACGCGTCGGGCCTGTTCCTGGGTTTGTTGTGCCTCGCGATACAATGCGGCGTTTTCGAGCGAGATTGCTGCCTGCGAGGCAAGAAGTTGAAGTACTGCCACTTGGTCATGGGTGAACAGATGGGACGACAGGCCGTTCTCGAGATAGAGCACTCCGACCAGTTGCTTCTGCTTCACCAGCGGAAGGCAGAGGATCGAACTTGAATCAGCTTCTTCCACGTAGGGGTCGGATGAGAACAGCTCGGCGCTCCGGGCGTCGTCGAGAAGCACTACTTCTTGTGTCCTGGTTACGTAACTTACAATCGTTTCCGGGAGCTTCCTCTCGAACCCCTCGAACTTGACCAAGACGCCCTCGTCCTTGGTAAGCGCCTCCGCGACGATGCTCATCTCTCCTTGTCTCGGAAGGAGGAGAAGCCCTCGGACCGCGCCGGAATGTTCAACCACAGTGACCATCAGCCGTTCGACGAGGCGGTCGAGAACGATTTCGCCAGATACGGCCTGAGACATCGCGACGACGGCGGCCATATCCAGATGCCGCACCTCCGAGCCGGCTGCCGGCGCTTTCCCGTTAGCGTCCGGATTCAGACCTGGATTTGCGAGATCGAGTTGCCGGACCTTCCCGTTCGCACCCCAAGCCAGATAGCCAGACCGCGCGTTGCGAAGGAATGCCGTCGCACTCGTCTTCAGGCCGCGCTCCATGCAGAACCGCGACGCCAGTTCGTTTGCGATGGCTTCGTTCTGAATGAAGCCGTACTGCCTCGCCGAGCGAACGGCTTCTTCATAAAGCTCGAGTGCTTCCATGTCGCGGTTTTCGAGCCGTGCGACTTCGGCAGCCACGAGGGCACGACGATTTCCATGGTTCTCGGGGCCGCTCTCCGCCCATGCATCGATCTGTTTCTGGTGTCGCCGTATCGCCTCGAAGTGCTCTTGCCGATCGTCGCCAGTTGCCGCGTCACAGGCGACCGCATGGATAAGCGCGGCGTAGAACCGGTATTCGGCGATGTCGATGAAAGACCTGGTGGCCTGCACGACGCTGCGAGCTTCGCGCTCGGCCTCTATCGCCGAAGCGTAGTCGCCCGCGATGAATCGCACCTGCATTTGTTGGATCCAATACCAAGCAAGTGGAAGGACGAGTTGCGCGCCAGCATCCTGCAGATGCTGTTGGTAGGACACCTTGTCAGGAAGCACCGATCCACCCGCCGTCTCCGGCCCGTCGCGACCGCGCAGCTCGCGAACAAGAAGTATTTGGCCGATCGCCGAGTCCGCGGCAAGGCTGAAGCCGGTCCTTCGCGCCGACGCCAGGAACCTTTCGGCCTCCTCCTCCACCAGCGCCAAATCGGCGCCCGCGACCAGCAGGTGCGAGACCAGCATCTGCGCGGTCGTGACGATGAACACCAGGTCGCCGGCCGCGACGCCGGCTTGAATGGCCTTTCGGCTGAAGGTCTCCGATATGCGAAGATGTCTTGTCCAAGGAACAACGAAGCAGGCGTAGCAGGTATAGGTTCGCGTCTTGAAGCGGTCCATCCCGTGCTCGTCGACAAGTGCGAGGCCCACGTCACCGAAGCGGCCGCCGGAATCGTAGTCCCCAAAACGAAGGCCCAGCGCCACAATGATCGACACGTAGGCATAACAGGAGGCGTCGCAATTGCCGTGCTGCAGGCTCAGCGAGACCATCTGCGTGTAGATCACGTCTTCAAGATTGCCATCGGTCAAGATGGCCGGAAGGATCGTGTATGCAAGGACGTCCATCGCGGCGAGCCAGTCGGGGTCCGTCATTCTTGGGAGGTTTACGAGCTGCTCGATAGGACGGCCCGCGAGCAGCCCGTGCAACGACTCGATCTCTAGCCGCAGTTCGTGTTCGGTCGGATGGGGAGACCAATCGATGCCGAAGTCGCGAAGATAGGCGAGAGCGACGTCGACCGCCTTCGCTTGATTTCCGAGGGTAACGTAAAGCGACGACCGAAGGCGCACCACCGCCGCACCGTCTACACGGTCCCTCGCGCGCAGAGACAACGCGAGAAGATGGTCGTCGGCGACGGCGTGATCGCCTGTCAGGTATTCGCATTCCGCCTGCTGGAGTTCGAGTGCGAATATGAGGTCATAGCGCTTTTCCCAGTGCGACGGTTTCAGAAGGCCTAGACCCGTGCGGAAATATCTGAGGGCCGACGGGTAGGCGACGGAGGTCTTTGCCCGGATCCCCGCTTCAAGGAACAGTTCGGCGACCTGTTCGCGTTCGCCGTCCGATGTGACCTGCCCAAGTCCTCGGGCAAATTGGTCGATCACTTCAAATATGCGCTCTCGCACTCCCGACGGTGTCAGGCTCGACATCAACGCGCGGCCGATCCGGACATGGGCGACCGGCCTATCTAATGCCGGCACCAACAGGTAGGCTGCTTCCTGCATCCTGTCGTGAGCGAAGACGAAGGCGTCGTCAACACGCAGCAGAAACCTTGCTTGAACTGCTTCCCACAGGATTGCGACGATCTGCCTTTTGGACTTGCCGGAGGCGATGCTCAATGTCGCCATGGAAGCCCCACTCCCGAGACAGGCCAGCAATTTGACTGTTTCCAGCGTCAGACGTGGGAGGCGGCTAAGTTTGGAAGCAACGAGTTCGGCCACGTTGTCGGTGACGCGCGTGTTCCGTATTCGATTGGAGTCCCATCGCCACACGCCCCTGTCGGCGTCGAACACGACCAGTTCGTCCTCCTCCATGGAAGCGAGGAACTGCAGCACGAAGAAAGGATTTCCTTCAGTTTTGTCGACCACAAGACCTGCCAAAGGACCTACGGAGCGGACGTCCGAGCGCAGCATGTGGGCGAGCAGATTTCCGACGTCCTGTGGGGTCAACGGGCCCAGCTTCAATTCCTCGAGCTTGTCGAGGTTCTCCCGCATCGAGTGCCGCGTCGCATTGAACGGATGTTCTAACGGTACTTCGTCGTCGCGGTAGGCGCAGATGAGAAGCAGGTTGCTCACCTCTTGATCGAGAGTGACCGTTTCAATCAGCTCGATCGTGGCTGCGTCCAACCACTGAACGTCGTCGATGAACAACGCCAACGGGCGTTCGGGACGGGCGAAGACCGCAAGGAACCGCCGGAAGACGAGGTGGAACCGGGCCTTGGCTTCGTGAGGCTGAAGATCTGGTGCCGGCAGCGGCTCCCCGATGATCAGGGCGAGTTCTGGCACGAGATTGATCATAAGCCGGCCATTGGGCCCTAAGGCTTCGACAAGCTCCTTCCTCCAGCGTTCCAGGTCGGCGTCGCCGGAACCTAGGATCTGGCGGACGACGCCTCGGAATGCCTGCGCGATCGTCGCATAGGGAATGTCGCGCGTGTATTGGTCAAACTTACCGGATGCGAACAGGCTGCCAGTCTGGGCCAGCGACTTTCGCAGCTCGTGCACGACGGACGATTTCCCGACGCCGGCCGGGCCGGAAACCAGGACGACCTCGGTAGCGCCTTGCGATCTCACCCGATCAAAAGCCGCCCTGATGGCGCCTATCTGACGTGACCGACCATACAGCCCCTCTGGCACTCGAAGACGATCCGCAGCGTCTCTGGAAGCCACTTCGAAGTCGGCGACGCTACCGGTCGAGTTCCAACTGTCGAGGCATCTCTGGAGATCGCTTTCCAGACCCGTCGCGGTCTGGTATCGGTCCTCCGGCCTCTTGGCGAGGAGCTTGAGGACGATGCGCTCCAGGACGGGCGGAACGGTCTCGTTTCGCTGATGCGGAGGGATCGGCCGTCGCGCGACATGCGCATGAACCCATTCCACCGCATCGACCGCCACGAACGGCAGTTCCCCGGTGATCATCTCGTAGAACACCACGCCCAGCGCGTAGAGATCGCTACGGGCGTCGATCAACCGCTTTACCCGGCCCGTCTGTTCGGGGGCGATGTAGGGCAGCGAATTTGATTGGCTTCCCTGAAGGCCTCCGGATACCACGCTGGCGGCGCTCGCAGGACCGGCCATGCCGAAGCCGGTGAGCCATACTTTTCCCGAGGCGTCGACGAGCACGTTGTCGGGTCTGAGATCCTTGTGGACGATGCCCCGAGCGTGTGCCTTGCGCAGAGCCGCGGCAGCGTTCACCGCGACCGAGAGGATGGGCCCGATATCGAGGGCCGCTTCTACGGAGTTGCTCAACGGCATGCCGCCGCTGTCTGTTAGAATGAGGTAGCTCTGTCCGCCGTGGCGTTCGAGAGCGAGCGGTTTCGCCGCCCACTCTGAATCCAACCGATCCGCAAAAGACATTTCACGCTCGAGGCGTTGCATTCCTTCGTGTAAAGCGTCGATCGAAACCGAGGCCTTCATAAGGACGGAGGTGTTTCCATCCTCGGAAATGCCGCGGAAAAGGACGAAGCTGTCGTCCTCTCGCAGAAGCTGGCGCTGGTATCGAGATACGTCCATCACGATGCTCCGATCGGCCTTGCTTCGAGCCGGCTCGCGATCCTAGAACATTCGACGATGGCGATGCAAAAAATTCCGGCGCCTAGTGAGGCGGCGGAGCCTATATCTGCGCCGACCCGCCGTCCGCGAAAAGTTCGCATCCGTTGACGAAGCTGCTTTCGTCCGAGGCAAGGAAGAGCGCGGCGTTGGCGATTTCGCGTGGGTCGCCCATACGCCCAAGGGGGATACCCGCCAGGGTCAGACGCATCATCTCCTTCTTCATTTCCTCCGACGTTGCCAGGTCGTGCCAGCCGGGCGTCGACGTCGCGCCGGGAGCTAGAACATTCACACGGATCTTCCGAGGTGCGAGGTCAAGGATCCAGTTGCGAGCGAAGCTGCGGATGGCGGCCTTCGTCGCGCCGTAGACGCTGAACGCGGGAATGCCCGTCGACGCCGCCGTCGAACCCGTAAGGATCACGGAGCTGCCGTCCTTCAAGAGCGGCAAGGCTTTCTGAACGGTAAAAAGCGTGCCCTTGACGTTGATGTCGAAGGTCCGGTCGTAGTGCTCCTCGGTTATCGCGCCGAGCGGTGCGAACTCCCCGCCTCCGGCGTTTGCAAAGACGATGTCCAGATGGCCGGCCTCGGCCTTTACGATTTCATAGAGCCGGTCAAGATCGCCTAGGTTGGCGATGTCACCTTGGACGCCACGGGCGTTGCCACCAACTTCGCGGACGGCGGTGTCGAGCTGCTCCGCTCGGCGGCCGGTCATGAAAACCCGCGCGCCTTCCTCCGCAAATCGTTTGGCGCTCGCGAGACCGATCCCGCTGTTGGCACCGGTAACGACGGCGATCTTTCCCTGGAGTCGCATATTCATCTCCTATGGTGGCGTGACCTGTTGTGATGGCTGCGAAGGTACTCTCGGGACTTGGGGAAGGCTAAGAAGTTGCGGGAAGAGCTTGTGAGTTTGCGTGAGGAGAGTTGCGAACGAAGTCGTCGCCTAATCGTGGAGGACCTTAACCAGGAGCGGGGCCGGGATCTCGCCGGCCCCGCCGTCCTTTTTACGCTTTGATGAAGGCGACAATGTCCGGGTTCAGCACCTCCGGATGGGTCGACAGCATTCCGTGCGGATATCCATCGTAGGTCTTTAAAGTGCCGTTCTTCAGCAGCTTGACCGACAACAGGGCAGCATCCTGGTAGGGGACGATTTGGTCGTCCGTGCCATGCATGACGAATACGGGCACCTCGATCTTCTTCAGATCTTCGGTGAAGTCCGTCTCCGAGAAAGCCTTGATGCATTCGTAGTGGGCGTTGGCGGAGCCCATCATACCCTGCCGCCACCAGTTGTCGATCAGGCCTTGCGATATCTTGGCGTCCGAGCGGTTGAACCCATAGAAAGGACCGGTCGGAACGTCGATGTAGAACTGCGCGCGGTTGGCGGCCAGCGCCTTGCGCAAGCCGTCGAACACGTCGATCGGCAGACCGCCGGGGTTTTTGTCCGACTTTAGCATGACCGGGGGAACTGCGCCGGCGATGACCGCCTTGGCAACCCTGCCCGGTTTCGCCCGCGCGACGTAGTGGACGACTTCGCCGCCTCCGGTTGAGTGACCGATGTGAACGGCATTCTTGAGATCGAGCGCTTCCGCCAGTTCGGCGACGTCGGCCGCGTAGGTGTCCATTTCATGCCCGGTCCGGCTCTGCGAGGAACGGCCATGGCCGCGACGGTCGTGCGCGATGACCCGAAATCCTTCATTAAGGAAGAAGAGCATCTGGTTGTCCCAGTCGTCGCCGCTCAGCGGCCAGCCGTGGTGGAAGACGACGGGCTGCGCGTCCTTCGGTCCCCAGTCCTTGTAGAAGATCTCGGTTCCGTCCTTCACCTTCACAGTACCCATGAACTTGTTCTCCATTGTTGATTGTTTCGGTTTGGTGGCGGCTGATGCCGACGGACTGACTGCCAGTGCGACCACAGTGGCGGATCCCGCAAGAAGAGCTTCTCGTCTCGTAAGGGAAACGTCTGACGTCGATGTCATCGGGAGAACCTCCAGTTCGTGGTTCGCGGCTAAGGCAAACTATCGGCGCGTACCGGCCGCCTCTTGGAACGGAACGATTGTCACGTCCTGATAGCAGTCGGTCTTTCGAAAACGTCTGTTTTGATCAGGCAGCCGGCTACGCCAGATAGCCGCCGTTGACGTCCAGAACCGAACCCGTAACGTAGCTCGCGGTAGGGCTTGCGAGGAAGACGATGCCGGCAGCAACCTCCTCGACTGTCGCGATCCGTCCGAGGGCATGAAGGTCCAGAATACCAGCGGGCAGCTCGTCTTCGGAACCGGCCAGCATGTCGGTCGCCATGACGCCCGCCTGTACGATGTTGACGGTGATCTTTCGTGGCCCGAGGTCGCGGGCGACGCCTTTCGAGTAGCCGATCACGGCTGCCTTGGTGCCCGCATAGTCCGCCGTTCCAGGAAAGCGCGCGCGAGTGCCGACACCGGAACCCACCGAGATGATACGGCCGCCTTCGGGGAGAACCTTCGACGCGCCCTGATGTTGGCGACGACGCCGTTCACGTTGTTCGCCCACTGCCGGTCCATCGCGGAATTGTCAATCTCCGGATCGTCGATCCTTGCCCCCTGCCATGCGACGGCGGCGTTGTTCGCGAGGACCAGCTTTCCGAGACGCTCGACAACTTTCTCGATCAAAGGCCTGGCATTCGACGGGTCGCCCTGGTCCGATTGTATCGCCACCGCGCGGCGGCCCCGCCGTTCGATTTGCGCGACGACGGCTTCCGCACGCTCCTTTGATTTCTCGTACGTGATCGCGACGTCGGCGCCTTCGTCGGCGAGAGCAAGAGCCACCGCGGCGCCTAGAGAACTCGGGAGCCACCTGTTACGAGCGCCACTTTCCTATAGTTGCTCATCGACTTCTCCTTTCTCAAGAGTCAGATGAAGCGCTATCCCGGTCGCGAGTTGCCGTGGGACAGCCACCGCAGACCTCGCCGACGATCGCCTGTTGAACCACATCAAATCGGGCTGCGACTTCGCGCTTGACCCCGAGTGCTTCGAACATCTCCGCCATCGGGTGAAAGGCGACTGCTGAACTGCGCCCAGGAAGCTCCCGGACGAGCATTCGCAACGGCAAATCGAGAGCGGTGAGCGGCGTATCCAGCATGACTGGCGTTCCCGCCTTTGGATTGCCGTAGAGGATCACACGCGTCTCAGGCATCGACAGCCCGCTGTCTCGTGCCGCCTTCGCGTGGTCGATCTCGGCCAATACAGTCATCCCAGCCTTCCCGATCGCACTCACGACCGTTTCCACCGCCTCCTGGAAGGCGTGGGTCGTGCGGTGCTCGATGGCTTTTAAACGCATATGATACTCCTCTATTCCTGGCCGGCGTCGTCCCGCCGGGACAGTTTGCCCTCCTCAGCCTTGTAGAAATACTGGCTGGCGACGAGCCATCCCTTGAGCGGGCGCAAGGGCGGGATGCACGTCAGGATCATGAATGGCCCCGTCACCAAAATCTGGGTCCAGATCGACGCCTGGTGCGCAACCGCAAGCCAGACCGACAGCAGTACCGTCGGAACGCAGGCGAAGCAGATCACGAAGAACGCCGGCCCATCGGCGGGATCGGCGAACGAGTAGTCCAGGCCGCAGACCTCGCACTTCTTGCGCAAAGTGAGGAAGCCGTCGAACAGATGCCCGCGGCCGCATCGGGGGCACAGCCCGCGAACGCCCGTCTTGAGCGGCGACAATGGCGGATAAGGATCTTCCATGTCTGCCCCCGCTCACCGCATCGGGCTCATTAAGTCACTCGTTTCACCTGCTGTCGAGGGCCATCCGCGATGGCCTGCACGCTATCGTACTCTGACGAAATTTCAGGCAACTTGCCGATATCCCGCGTCCTGCTACTCTGCGCCTCAAGGACATCTCCGGCGGAACGGACCATGGATGCAACGGAAGGCATGCGATTGCTGCGAGCGCTGTCTGCCGATGCGGATCGCGACCGTGTCGCCGATGTGCTTGCGAATGCCTGCCTGAAGTTCGAGGTCGTCGAATGGGCGGAAGTGGTCTTCCTCCCGGAAGACGGTTCCGATCCTTTTCCTTCCTCGGTCATGTCCTCGCTCCTGGAAACCAGAATGCCGGTCGCCGTGGCGGGCAACGTCGGTTCCGGCCTGCCCTGTGAGCTGCTGGTCCCACTCCTGGTCAGAGAGGAGGTCCTTGGCATCTTGAAGATTGGAAGCTCCACCCTCGTGGCGATCGAAGGGGACCTGACCAATGCATTCGAAAACTTGGCCTCATATGCCGCCTTGCGGATCGAGAAGGCGACCGTCGACTCCGAGCTTCGCCAGTCGCAGGAAAGGGCTCGTCTTTCCGAATGGGAATTGCGCCTATCATGGGACATGCTTCCGGCCCATGCTTGGCACACGAGTCCGGACGGGAGACTTGAGGCCGTCAATCAACAGTGGTTGAGCTACTTCGGACTCACAGAAGAAGAGTCCATGGGGTTTGGATACATGCAGGTCTTCCATCCTGATGACCGCGAACGAGTCCAAGTGTTATGGACGGGGCTACTGACCAACGAGGTGGCGGGAGGTGTCGAGGCCCGCATGGTGCGTCGCGACGGCGCGTCGCGCACGTTCCTCCTACGGGCCGTGCCGATCCGCGACGAGAGCGGCAAGGTCATCAAGTGGTACGGCCTGAACACAGACGTCGAAGACCTGAAGATTGCGCAAAACCGAATTCAGGAGAGTGAGCAACGATATGCGGCGACGCTGTCGAGTATCAGGGATGCCGTGATATCGACGGACGACCAGGGACGGCTGACATTTCTAAACCCGGTCGCCGAGAAGCTGACGGGGTGGACGCAGCAGGAGGCCGCCGACAAACCTGTCGAAGACATCTTTAAGCTGATCGACGAAGCTCACCAACTCGTCGTCGATCCGGTCTCCGTAATTCTCGGTCGTGAGGCCGATCTTGCGATAGGCAACCAGTACGCGCTCCGGTCAAAGGTCGGCTCGGAAGTCGTCATCGACTTATCCGGCGCGCCAATTATTGATTCCCGCGGCGAGATGAAGGGTTCGGTGCTCGTGTTCAGGGACATAACTCAGAGAAACGAGACTTCGGACGCCCTGCGAAAGTCGAAGGAGGATCTGGCCCGCATGAGCCGCCTGACCGCCATCGGTGAGTTGGCGGTGTCCGTCGCGCACGAAATGAACCAACCCTTCATGGCTATCGTCACAAACGCGGCGGCATCCATGAGCTGGCTGAAAGCCAGTCCCCCGAACATCGAAGAGGCCGTGCAGGCGATCGATTGGGTTCTGCGCGACGGCCATCGGGCGGGTGAGGTGCTGAGCGGCATCCTTGCATTGGCACGGAATTCGCGGCCGAAGGTCGAGCCGCTAAGTATCCGCGGCGTGATCGAAGAAGTGCTGCTGTTGACCAAGAGCGAACTCCGACAGAAAGACGTCCTTGTCGAAACCGCTTATGATAGTACAGCGGATGCCGTTAACGGGGATCGGATCCAGCTCCAGCAAGTCTTGATCAATCTGCTCATGAACGGCGCGGACGCAATGGCGGCGTCGGCAGACGAGCGGCGAGTGCTTCACGTCGTCACGAGCCGGAGCAACGGCTTGATCCAGGTCAGCATTTCGGACAACGGCGTCGGGCTCGATCCGGATACAGCCGATCGGGCGTTCGAGGCGTTCTTTACCACCAAGGCGACTGGCATTGGTATGGGGCTTTCGATCTGCCGATCCATCATCGAGGCGCACGGCGGCCATATCTGGGTTACGGCCGAGAAGGACACGGGAAGCACGTTCAGCTTCACCCTGCCGCCTCCCCCATCCTCGCAAGAGCGATCCGCAACTCCTGAAGAATAGCTGGGCGTGGGTCGAAGCTCGTATAGGAGAGATGGATCGCCCCTGTTCGAACCCCAGGCTCACGAACGGTACTGAAAGACGAAACACGCCGTTAATCGGTCCGGACATCGAGCCTCCAAGGTTCGTCAGAACGATCTCGGCGCCGAGGACGACGGATGCGAAGAGCGACGCGGCCTTTCCCGCGGTCGAAACGCCTCTCACCGCTGCGTCAGGAACTCCCACGCTCGCCAAAAGGTGTTCGGTCCGGAACCAGGTGATTGCTGTCGTCGTGATGCTCGTAGGCGAAGCGAACCGCTATCCGGTTTCCGGAAAACGCCCACAATTCCTTGATCAGACGGTAGTCGAGCTCCTTCGCCCCACGACATGTCGGGGTCCAGGTTGAGTCTTCTGGCTCCGTTCAAGAGAAGGATAGCTCGGAGTCAAACGGCTTTCGTTCGATAGGCATGAATTGATTCTGCCAAGGCTTTCTCCTTGGCTTTCGCGGTCGTGAATCGACCAAACATCAGACTGGCTGCAATACCGTACCATCCAAAGAACCATGGGGTGGCAAGGAACAGCGCCACAAGAACCGGAATTCCGAAGACAGCCGAGACCATTGTGCCAAAATGGCCGAGGCTATCGAGCAGTAGAATAATCGGAAGAACAATAGGCAGTGGGGCAATGACCCACCAGAAACCCAGTAGGATTCCGATCGGAAGCATCGCTAGCACCGGCACCCGCATCGCCAAACCAAGTGCCCACAGCTCGCTGCGATGACGAAAGTACGTGATCCGGTGCCAAAATTTACTCATCTCATCGAAACCTAAATCGCGTCGTGCGTGCATCGCAAGCAATATCGCGGGCGCTTTGGCGTGCGGACGGACTTGCGCCTTCAAGGTGTGATCGGAACACCGGTTACGGTACGCCCGACGAAGAACTCAGCGCGGTTCCGCCAATGGCTGTCGACGCTGTAGGCAAAGAAAACCTTCGAGGGGTTCGCGGGTGTCCCAGCCGTCCTCAGCCAGCCGCTCCTTCTCGATCGCCGACTGCAGGGTGAATGGAGGTAGCGGCGGGCGGGTCATGTGTGAACCCTTTGAATGAGACTATTGGACGTCGGAAGATTTCGCCAATTTGAGCGTAGCGATCTCGGCCTCCAGTTCCTTGATCCGCGCATCCCTGCTCTCGATCGCTTTCAGGACTTCGTCAGCCTCGAACCTGAGCGGTATGTGCTGCGGGCAATTCGCGTCCCAGGCTTCGACATGGAAGAGGATGACCTGCTCGGGTCTCGCCTGGTATCCCTTCGGCATCAACTGCTCTAGGAGCGCCGGATCGTCTTCGACGACGCGCGCCGTCCCCCAGATCTTCACTCGCGACCGACTGCCGTAGTCGATGAGGAAGAGCTGCGCCTTGGCGTTATCGACGAGGTTTCCCTGCGTGATATATTGACGATTGCCGATGTAGTCGGCGAATCCCAACGTAGTCTTGTCGATCACCCGGAGGAATCCCGGCGGCCCGCCCCGGTGCTGGATGTACGGCTGGCACTCCTTGTTGGCGGTGGCCATGAAAATGCTGATTTGCTTTTCGATGAAGTCCTTCAGGTCGGGCGTGATCGCCGTCGCCCATCCACGCTCTTCGACACGAGCGTAGGACCGGCGCGATCCCTTCCTTGTTTGAATCTCCTTCACCGACGGCGAGAACGCGACGTCGCTCGAGATATTTTTTTCCGTCTCCACGGTCGCCCGCCCTCCTTGTTGACCGGCACTTCGAGCCGCCGCGAGGAGTTTCCGCTCAGACGCCTTCGTAGACAAGGCGGGTGAAGAGCGCCGGCGAGATCGCCCAGTTCCCGAAGACGGGATCCCACTTCTCGGTGGGCTTGGCGGCGACGGTTTCCTCCACGCTACGGCCGTCCTTCTTCAGCTTGGCCACGTTCTCGCGGCAGCCGACGAGCATGTCGCGCCAGGCGATCAAGTCCTTCATGTTGCCGATCTCGCCATGGCCCGGAATGACGACCGTCTGGTCGTCCACCATCTTGACGTTCGCCTCGGCCGCATTGATCTGACCGTCTATGCTCCCCCCCGTCGAATAGTCGATGAAGGGGTAGACGCCGTTCCAGAAGGTATCGGCGACATGGACGACGTTCGCCTCCTGGAAGAAGACCGATATGTCGCTGTCCGTATGGGCGGGGCCGTAGTACTTCAGCGCGATCGTCTGGCCATTGAACTTCAACGTCTCCTCGTCGCCCTTCATCAGCATTGTCGGTAGAGCTCCCTTTGGTGATGCCGGGAAGTCGAAGTCCCAGTCGACGACGCGGGTGGCGACGGTCAAATGTTTCAGCGAGTTCGGGTGGGCCATGATCATGGCGCCTTGCGAATTGAGCCACTCGTTGCCGTCGGTGTGGTCGAAGTGCCAATGCGAATTGATGAGATGCTTGATCGGCTGCGGACCGAGATCGGCGAGCGCCTTCGCGATGCGCGGGCGGGTCGCCGTGATTCCGGCGTCGACGAGGAGCTTCCCGTCGTCACCGACGAGGACGCCCATGTTGCCGCCGGAGCCGGACAGCGCGCTGATGCCACCCGGCAGCTTGGTCGTGGTGATGGCCGTCGCGGCCGCGGCCTCCCGGATCTGGACGACGAGACTTTTGGCGGCCGCGAAAACCTCGGACGGAGTGAGCCATCCGCCCGTTGTCGCGAACGTCGCGCCACCGAGGCAGCAGAGGCAGAAGCCACGTCTCGAAAGTGCGTAATCGTGCTTGTTCATTTCCGGCTCCATCGTGTTGTGCCATTCGCGGTGAATGGGTGCCACCACGCAGGGAGGGTGCGTGGTGGCGAGGTCTTGATCTAGTCGCGGCTGAGTTTTCGATCGAGGAAATCGTGAATGAGCGGGGCCATCTCGGGCAGCTTGTCTTCGAGTGCGAAGTGGCCCGTGTCGAGCAGATGCATCTCGGCGTGCGGCAGGTCGCGCAGATATGGAGACGCTCCGTCGGCCGGGAAGATCTTGTCGTTCTTCCCCCAGACGATCAGCGTCGGCGGCTTGTTGTCCCGGAAGAACTTCTGGAATTCCGGATATAGCGGAACGTTGGTGCCGTAGTCGTGGAAGAGGTCTAGCTGGATGTCGTTGTTTCCAGGACGATCGAGCAACGGCTGGTCGTGGCCCCAGTTGTCTGGATCGATGTGCGCGAGATCGCTCATTCCATCGGTGTACTGGAATTCTGTCGTCTCGGGCTTGAACAATACCATCAAGGCCTGACGGTTTTCGGGAGTGTCGTTTTTCCAGTATGCCTTGATCGGGTCCCAGAACTCCTTGAGCCCCTCTTCGTACGCGTTGCCGTTCTGGACGATGAGCGCCGACACGCGATCGGGATGCTTGAGCGCCAGCCGGTATCCGACCGGAGCGCCGTAGTCCATCACGTACATCGCGTATTCCTTGACATCCAGCTTGCCAAGGAGACCGTCGACGATGTCCGCATAGTGCTGGAAGGTGTAGGCGAACTTCGTATGGTCGGGCGCAGCGCTCTGGCCGAAACCTGGGTAGTCCGGCGCGATCACATGATACTTGTCGGCGAGGATCGGAATCAGGTTCCGGAACATGTGCGAAGACGTCGGGAAGCCGTGAAGCAGGAGGACGACGGGAGCATCGGCGGGCCCGGCCTCGCGGTAAAAGATGCTCGTGCCGTCGACGTCCACCGTGTGATAGGTGACCTGCGGGACGACGAGCTTGTGTGTGGCGACAATCTTCTTCGCTGCGTAAGACGTGGCCGGCAGGGCTGTCGATGCCGACAACGCGATCGCTATGGCCAAGGCGGTTCTGCTCATGATGGATCTGTTCATTTCAGCCTCCGGTTTCTTTGAATGAGGGGCGCGAGAACACCGCTCCTGACGTCGTTGATTTCCCGATCATTGCTACGCCCGGCGATCGGAAACGACGAGCTAGTTGTCGTAAGGCGTCGTGAGTTTGCGTGAGACGACATGCCAGGCGACTTCACCAAGTCGTTCGGATTCCTAGACCTTGGTCTAGTTCTTCACGACGTTGTCTGGGGCTGACTGGCCATTGGTCGGATTGTTTGCGTGCATGGCGAGAGCTAGGCTCTCCCTGAAATCGCACGCAATTGGAGATCGCCTCCCTAGAGCGGGACCAAATTTGTAAGAGTTCGATCTTCAGCAGCGCGATGAACAATTGCAGCCGACGGGGGAAGTCAGCCATGCAAGTCCAGTTCGCCGAGACGCTCGACCAAACGAACCCAGTAGACACATACCTGCCCCACCCTTCCAGAGAGAGGAAGCGCGAAGTCTTGGACGGCGCGATCCGCTTCGGCAGGTTCTGCGCAATCCCGCATTCCCGTCAGCTTCTGCTGGACGGGCGTCCGCAGGAAATAGGCGGTCGGGCGTTCGATCTTCTGATGGTCTTACTGAGGTCCAACGGCAGGATCGCCAGCAAGGACGAGATTTTGAACGAGGTGTGGCCGTCGATGGTGGTTGAGGAATGCAATCTCCGCTTCCAGGTGAAGTCCTTGAGGCGGGCGTTGGGTAGCCAAGGCAACATGATCAAGACAATCGTCAGGAGAGGCTACATGCTGATCAGGGATGACGTGTTGCCCGAAGACGAAGCGCGGTTCGATGCGACGAGGTCGACGACCATTCCTGAGATCGACACCCCCGCCGCGACGAGGGCCGCGGCGCCCTACATCGTCCTGATCGAGGACGACGAAAGCGTTCGGCGCTCGATTTCAACACTGCTGAGATCGGTCGGCCTCGGCGTCGCATCCTTTGAATCCGTCAAGGAATACCAGGAGAGTGGGCACTCACCTCAGCCCGATTGCCTCATCCTCGACGTCTGCCTGCCCGGCAGAAGCGGCTTGGACTTTCAAGCCGATCTCCTGAAGACTGGAATACGATACCCGATCATCTTCATCAGCGGTCATGCGGACATTCAGATGTCGGTGCGTGCGATGAAGGCGGGAGCGGTCGAGTTCCTGACGAAGCCAGTGCGGCATCAGGATCTGTTATCGGCGGTGGACGTGGCGATCAACGCGTGACCGCTTAGGCAAGAGCGAGCGTTGAAGATTGGAGGCGGCCGTGAAGGTCGCCTTCTTCCGTTGGGCATAGGATTTGACGTTTTCGGCATCCCCAGCTCACGCCGAACGCGCCACAGATCGCCAAACTAAATCTCACACGCCATCTCGATAACTCACACTGTTGGACGGTGCCGCGTAGTAGCCTCGCGGGAACATAAACCGAGTGCGCATGCCCACTTTTGCAGGCGCCCAGTATGAGGTTCTTCGCATGAACAAGTGGTTGTCGAGTTCAGCAATGGTCGTGGCTCTCATCGTAAGCCAAAGCGCGATGGCGGCGTCGAAGCCGACGATCGTCCTTGTCCACGGAGCCTTCGCGGAGTCGGCGAGCTGGGACGGCGTCGCCGCCAAGCTGGTGAAGGACGGCTATCCTGTCGTCGCAGTAGCGAACCCGCTGCGGGGACTGAAGTACGACTCCGACTACGTGTCGGCAGTTCTGAAGTCCATCGACGGGCCAGTCGTCCTGGTCGGCCATTCATACGGCGGCTCGGTGATCACCGACGTCGCCATCGAAGGAACGAACGTCAAATCCCTCGTCTTCGTCGCGGGACTCGCGCCGGACAACGGAGAGAGCGCCGGCAGCCTTGGCAAGAAGTTCCCGACTGGCACGCTCGGCGACGCCTTAGCGCCGCCTGTCGTCCAGCCTGACGGAAAGCACGATCTCTATATCCTGCAGAGCAAGTTCTGGAAGCAGTTCGCCGCAGATGTGCCGGAGCAACAGGCAGAGCTGATGGGCGCGGAACAGCGCCCGGTCACGGCAGAGGCCCTGAACGACCCCTCCGGCGATCCGTCCTGGCACAAGCTGCCGTCGCATTTCATCTATGGCACCGCCGACAAGAACATCCCGACCGACCTTCACGAATTCATGGCGAAGCGGGCGGGCGCCAAGGAAACGGTCGGCGTGAAGGGCGCATCGCATGTCGTGATGATCTCCCATCCCGATCTGGTGTCCGCGATGATCGAGCGGGCCGCCGCCGACAAGTAACCCGGCAACACGACAACCGCAAATTCGTGCCCTTTTTATGAGGAGCAGCCAATGCAGACCGATATCGCCATCAAGGTGAGCTTGGGCAGCATACGCGACGTCTTCGAAACCATCGACGACTGCCTGCATGTCGAGCACTTCAGCGCCGCCGACCCGAACATCTCCTTGGCGAAGCTGACACGGGGAAACGGAAACCGGGCGATCACAACCTCGCTGGGTTCCGGCGTCGGGACGTTCGTCGTCGCGGCTCGCGATTCCGAACTGCGCCTCGAGCAGAAGGGGCGCGTGCTTTTTCAGGGGCTGATGATCGAGGACAGCGTCACCTTCGTGGAAGGCCCCGACCCCATCGCCGTCGAGCTGCAGTCCGATGCCTGTCTCTATGTGCTCACGTTCCTGCGAGAGCCTTATTGGCGCCCCTGCTCCGTGGTTGGAGGAAGGTTCAACATCCGTGACATCCGGCTGGCGGAGCTGGTCGGCGAGATCTCCGAAAGTTCGCCCGCGCGAAGGAGCGAACTCACCAGGGATTTCTCGCGGATGGCGTTCGAGCGCTATCGATCGCTACCCCGCGTTCACCCCCTCTCGGCGTGGCGTCTCGGTCGCGTTAGACGATATGCGGAATCCCGTCTTGATCAGCGGATGTCGCTGGAAGAGCTGGCGGACGTCGCCGGGTTCTCGAGGGCGCATTTCGCGGCCACATTCAAGGCGGCCACCTCGATGAGCGCCCATGAATTCCTTCTACGAATGCGAATTCAGGCCGCAGCCAGACTGTTGATTTGCACCGATCTGGCCCTCGTCGAGATCGCCTTGCAGACGGGCTTCCAAAACCAGCCGCATTTCACCACGGTCTTCAAGAGGATCACCGCGATCACACCGCGGAAATGGCGGGAGTCCCGCCGGTCCGCCGCAATGGTGAGCAGCCTCGAGCATGTGGTCGACGCCGCAGCCGTCATCGAACACCTGCCGGGAGAGCCGGAAGGATACCTTCCGCACGATCTGCATTAAGAACCGGCTTCACGCACAACAACCAGGACCTGAAGCAACAAAGGAGATTGAAGATGGCTCGAATTCCAATTCCCGCGACACTCGACGCGGCGCCTGAAGCTTCCAAGCCGACGCTGGAGGCGATCAAGAGGCAGATCGGCGCACTGCCCAACGTGTTCCGAATGATGTCGACCAGCCCCGCCGTGCTAGAAGCTTACGCGGCCCTCAACGGAGCGCTCGGCAAGGGCAAGCTCGACAAGAAGATCCGCGAGCGCATCGCGTTGGCAATCGCCCAGAAGAACGGCTGCCAATATTGCCTTGCCGCCCATACCTACACCGGCACCCACGTAACCAAGCTCAGTCTTGAGGAAATCGCTGCCGCCCGTCACGGTGGGTCTTCTGACGCAAAAGCCGACGCCGCCGTCAAATTTGCGGTCAGGGTCGCCGAAGCAAGGGGCGGCGTTTCCGAACAGGAAGTGGAGGGGCTGAAGGCTGCCGGCTTCGATGACGGCGAGGTTCTTGAGATCGTCGCGCATGTCGCGGCCAACACCTTCACGAACTACATAAACGAAGTCTTCCAAACCGACGTCGACTTCCCGAAGGTCGAGCGCGAAGCCGCCTGAGGCGATCCATTTTTCTGAGAAGACCCTATCCCTGGAAGACGGCATCTGGCCTTCCGGGGATTCGTCGCGGCACGTTCGCCCGGTATTCGATAGCCTATCCCATCAAGGAGTGGAACGGCCGCTTCCTAGATCGTAGCGCTGAAAGCCGACCTTTGTATTCAGCGTAGTGGGCCGACTGAAGGGACGACGAGCAGAGCGACGGCCCCTACTTTACCGTGATGGCAATACCACTGAGATCGGCGACGTTCCGCATGTGATCGCCTTGGGAGCTCGAGTCCTTCAAACCTTCTTCTTCTCGGGCACGAAAAAGCTAACCATCTCCGCCGTGATCACGTGATGTCTCGGATCGGCCAGTTCCACGAGAACCTTGTGCTCCCCGGCCGGAAGGCCGACGACGATCAACGTCTCGCCACTGGCGTCGACGAAGTGCCATGGCAGATCGTCGACGGTCACATGGACGTGCCCTACGCGGGGCGAGACCTGCAGCGCGCCTTCTCCGAAAACGGGGACAATGCGGATGTTCTCCGCCCGATATTGGATGAACGCGAGGCCACGGGACAATGGCTGGGGAAGCGGTGAATCCACGATAAGCTTCGGCATCGGCTCGTCCTCGATGGCGATTAGCGGAGAAGGTCCGATGATGTCTCTGGCCGTCTGGGAAGAGGCGCTCCTGGCAGGCGTCGTCATGGCGGGCTTCCTGGCTCGTTTCTTCGATCGCGCGTCCGTCCACCGCGCCCTCAATTTCCTCCGGAGCGGGCGATGAAGTCGAGTTAGATCTCGTGAGGTGCCGTTGGTTCCGGTGCGACTAGTTGTGACGACCGCCCTTACGGCGTGGAAGCAGGACCGCTCGCCAGAGCCGTCCTGATCGCTTCCAGCAAGTCGGTCGGACTGACGGGCTTCAGGAAAATACGCGACGCCCCTGAATTCCTGGCGCGGTCGCCGACCGCGACGTCGGAGTGGGCGGTGATTAGAATTGAAGGAATCCTTCTGGTCATCCCGGACAGCTTGTCCAGCAGGTCCAGTCCCGAAATCCCGCCGAGCTGGATATCGGTAACCAGGCAGGCAGCAGTCTGCAGCTCCGTGGACGCGAGGAATTCTTCGGCCGACGCGAAGGCGGCAACGCGAATGCCGTTGGCGCGCAGCAGTCCTCTGAGCGCGTCACGGACCGGCTCGTCATCTTCTACGCAAACTACCAGGGAGGTCTTCGACGCATCAACCATCAATCGATCCAATCGCTGTAATCCTATGGCCGGGATTTAACGCTCGCAATGCGACTAACGTCTCAAAAAATTCTATTAGAACTAGCCTTTAGTCGAGGTGTTCGCCTGCTCTTCCAACTCGAGCAGGTCATAATGCCGAACCAGTTCCGGGAGGGTCTGGACATGCATCTTTTGCATAACATTTCCTCTATGCAGTTTGACCGTCGCCTCCGTGATTCCTAACGCGGTGGAGATCTGTTTGTTACGCTGGCCCTCCACCACCCGGATCAGAACTTCCTGCTCGCGTTTTGTCAGCGTCTCGTAGTTCGCTCGGGCGCTGGCAGCAGCCTCCTCCTTCATCGTCGAGCGGTTATCCCGCTTCATCGCGGCGTGGACGGCATCCAGGAGGTCCTGCTCGCGTACCGGTTTCGTCAGGAATTCCACCGCGCCCGCCTTCATCGCCCGCACTGCGATCGGAACATCTGCATGGCCGCTCATGAAGATCACCGGCCTGTGGAAACCGCGGGTCTGCACCTCCTCGTAGAACTCGATGCCGCTCTGGCCGGGGAGCCGCACATCCAGGATCATGCAGCCGACTGACCCCAACTGACCTTTCGATGAGAATTCGGTTGCTGAGGAAAACGCGGTCACGTTGAACTTCATCGACCTCAGCAGGCCGACAAGCGACTCGCGCACGCCGGCGTCGTCTTCTATAACGACGACCTGCGCGGAGGGCTCCTCACGCTGTTTCTGGTTCATTCTCCCCCCTTGCGTACGGTATTGCGAATTCGAAGACCGTTCCTCCGGACTCCAGCGGCCGAGACTTCATTCATCGGTGCCACTGCTCCGCAATCCCAAGCCGGGATGCTAATCCTGAGTGCCGACGAAAGCCAGTTATGAACGCGGTCAGGCGTTCGGTATCTCATGGCTCGCAACGCCTTCCATCCGGCTATCGCGCTGGACCACATATTCGGCCGCCTGCCCGAACAGTGCGCCCAGCCCTCCCCAGACGATTAACTGCAGCAGTGCAGCATGTACGCGAAATTCGAACAGGAGGCCTCTGGGGAAATCGTGTGGCGTTTCCGCGATCGCAGGCATCATCGCCATCAACAAGCCCGCAAGAGGTACGAACATCCCAATGCCGATCAAGACCATCGTCGCCTGCCCCGTACGCAGTCTCGTCCGGTAGGCCATCCATGCCGACGCCGCCATGCACATGGCCGCTGCCATGATCACGACGAAGTACAGTTCGGTCCTGAAGGCAATGGTCTCCGCGCTCCCGACGCCGGGAGGGTTCGCGGGATATTTGAGCTGGGGCACCAGCACGAGGGCGACGTAGCCTGCCGAGGCTAGTGTCCAGACGGCCGACTGTGGTCGGCAGCTCAGACGGCCATGCACGCATGCCAACCCTATCGCCAGTAGTCCACCGAGGGCCGTGCAGTATGCGGCGAGGCCCGTGAGCAGGCCGGCGTTACGTTGGGTACTTCGAGAGATCGCGCCCGCCTTGGCAGCTTCATGTTCGTGAGTGCCGCGCTCCTCAAGGGAGATCGCGCGTTCGATTGTCGGTTCCGCGTAGACGCGCGCGAATGAAAAGGCGAACAGCGCGACGAGCAGGCCAGACAGCATTCCCGCTAGCAGAAGTCTCTGAACCATGGCGGTCACCTCAATGGCACGGAAAGCCGAGCAGATGCCGGCCGTCGTGTACAAACTCGTGAACGGCGTCGCCCTGTATGAGCGAGGTTGCGCCCTGCTCCGCGCCAACGAAGTAGAGTGCCATCAGCAGGAGGAGGCCAACGAAGACGGTCCAGGGCAGGAGTTCCTGTGGGGAGATGGGCGATGGGATTGGTGCTGGATGGACGACGATGTGGGTCATCGGAAGGTTCCTTTGTGAGGCATGCAAACTGCTGGCATCAGACCAGATGCAAGGCGAGCCGTTTATCGAAACCGTCCGATAACCAGCACGTCGTCGTCGATCATGCCATCGCACGAATTCGAAATATCACCCGGCGTGGTCCTCGTAGTGTTCGGCGAGAATGATCGGAGGATCGGATGAAGTCCGCCCATACATCAACGAGGAAGATCGAAGGCGTCGTGCCGGCCTTCGGCGAGCTGCCCATCTTCGCGGTCGGGCAGTCGGTCAAAGTTTCGGATCGGGCACCGGTCGGGCACTACCGGGTGCCGACCTACCTGCGTGGCAAGGCCGCGGTCGTCGAGGCGATCATGGCGCCGAAGGCCGTCAACAACGAGGAAGAGGCGTTCGGCCGGAACGCGGGCGCCGTTCGTCACTACTATCGAATTGCCGTACCGATGACGTCGATCTGGAGCGACTACGCGGGTTCGCCCGACGACGGCCTCCGGATTGAAGTGTTCGAAACATGGCTGGAAGGAGCTTCAGAATGACCGAGCACGAAGACCACGCCCATGGACATGACCACGATCACGCTCCGATCGTCACGGCGGAAGCGCCCGGCTATTACGACATTATGGAAACGGCGTTTCAGGAGCTCATGATCGAAAAAGGATATTTCACTGCCGGCGAAATCCGACGGCAGATCGAAGTGCTCGATTCCCGCAACCCGGCACTCGGTGCGAAGGTGGTCGCAAGGGCCTGGACCGATCCGGAGTTCAAGGCCCGCCTGCTTAAGAACGGCAGGACCGGCTGCGAAGAACTCGGCATTACCTTCTACGACGAAACCGAACTTATCGTGCTGGAGAACACGCCGAAGGTCCACAACCTCATCGTCTGCACGCTCTGCTCCTGCTATCCGCGGCCGGTCCTTGGGCTTCCCCCCGACTGGTACAAGCTGAAGCCCTACCGGGCGCGTGCCGTCTACGAGCCGCGGAGGGTGCTCGAGGAATTCGGCACGGACATTCCCGACAACGTCGAGATCCGCGTGAGCGACTCGACCGCCATCCAGCGGTATCTTGTCCTGCCTTTGCGCCCGGCCGGAACCGACGATTTCGACGAAGAGCAGCTCGCCGCCCTGGTCACCCGCGACGCGATGATCGGCGTCATCCAGATCCAGTCGCCAGCGAAGGGAGTTGCGGTATGACCGGCAGTGAACAGCTCTTGAAGCGCCTTCCGAACGACATTGGGGGCCTGGAAGCGCCGAAGATCGAAAGGGTCGAGCACGAACTGCTCCCCTGGGAGAAACGTTGCCACGCGCTGGCGGACGTCCTCGACTTCCACAAGATCATCAACACCGAGGAGAAACGTCGCGGCGTCGAGTCCTTGGGCTCCGACTTGGTCGGCAAGCTTTCCTATTACGAGAGATGGATCGCCGCCTTCGCAAACATCGCTTTTCAGAAAGGACTGCTCACGCCCGAGGAACTTGCTGTGAAGATGGACGTCGTGGAGGCGAGATGGGCGTCGCACGCCTAGGGCCTGGCAGGACGTCCTCACGCAAATGCTTCGTCGAGGACGACGGCACCGTATCGCTGCTCCGGCGGTCGCTGGCGGAAGGCGTAGGCACTGCGATGCTGATGATCGCGGTCGTCGGGTCCGGCCTGCATGTCGGCAGCTCGGAGCTTTCGTCTGCGATGGCGATCTCAGGAAGTCTGATCGGCTTGATACTGGCTTTCGGCGCGGTCTCCGGTGGACACTTCAATCCGACGATCACGTTGATGCAGTGGCTCTCGGGGCAACGAAGGCTGGACTGCACCCTATGGTACATCGTGTCCCAGATCGCAGGAGGACTGGCCGGAGTGCTCGTTTCCGCCATCGTCTTCGGTGCCCCGCCTGGTCGACCGGGTTTCGATTTTCCAGCGGTCTCGTTATTGGCGAGCGAAGGCGTGTCATCGTTCGGCTTGATGACGGTCGTCTTCTGCTGCTCGCGAAGCACGAACAAACTCGTGGGGCCGTTCGCAGTCGGACTATGGCTGCTGGCTGCGACCTCTCGACGCCGACGGGGTCGATCGCGAACCCAGCGGTGGCTATCAGTCTGATCGCAACGCCCCAGGGGGCGTCGGTGGTGGCCGTAACGCTCTTCGTGGTCGTCCAGATCATTGGAGGAAGCCTCGCAGCGCTGACAGTATCGACGATCTATCCAGAGGGAGGTTGAAATGCGAAAAACCACAGCGTTCTGTTTGCTGGGGTCGGGTGTCGCCGCAATCGGTGTGTCGGTCAGTGCGGCCAGCGGCGTGTCGGATAACGTCTCACCGATCTACGGGGTCGGTCTTCCCGAAGGATATCGCGGCTGGCAGATGATAACGGTCGCCCATGAAGCCGGGAAGAACAACGACATCCGCGGGATCCTTGGAAACGACATCGCCGTGAAGGCCTTCCGCGACGGCACGCGGCCCTTCCCGGATGGAACGGTGATTGCCCGCCTGGCGTACGTTTATAAGTCGTCCCCTGAAAACGATGCGGTATTCCCGGCGCCGCAGTCCTTCGTGGCCGGCGACCCCACGAACGTGCAGATCAGCGTAAAGGATTCGAAAAAATACGCCGAGAGTGGCGGCTGGGGATATGGCCAGTTCGAGAACGCCGTCGCCAACCAGAGTGAGCCGCTCCTGAAGTCCTGTTTTGCCTGCCATACCAAACTGGACCGCTCGAAGGACTTCGTGTTCAGCCACTATTCGCCGTGAGCAGCCTCTCGCCGAGGCCGTCAAGAAGCGAAGAAACTAGCCCGAGCTCATGTCGGCGTCCTTGTCGGCTCGCGGGACGGAAAGCCCGCCGTTGGTGAGGAAGGCGATTCAATGATCGTCTTCCAGTCGGGCCGTATCGGCGATTTCGACTAATATAATCCATCTCGGAGCTAGCCTAGTGTGCGGCCCGTTGACAACAAACCTGATTGGTTTCGTTCAGTTCCTTCCCCTGCCAGAAAGGATTATTCGCATGCTGGACTGTTGTGAGACCGCTCGGCAGTTCATACGTTTTGTGCTCCAACCACACAGGAGCTGAAGATGCAAATCGACCTCACAGGCAAGACCGCGCTAGTCACGGGATCGACCGAAGGCATTGGATACGCGATCGTCCGCCAACTCGCGAGGGCGGGCGCGGACGTGGTGGTCAACGGCCGGTCCGAAAAAAAGACAGCGAAAGCGGCGGACCGCCTGAAAGGCGAAGGTGCCAAGGGAAGCGTGAGGTTCGTCGCAGCCGACGTCGCGACCGCTGAAGGATGCGGCACCCTGGTCGGCAAAGTTCCTCATGTGGACATCCTCATCAACAACGCCGGCATCTTCCAGCCGCTCGATTTCTTCGACACGGACGACGAAGTATGGGACCGCCACTGGCAGGTAAACGTCATGTCGGCCGTCAGGCTTTCGCGCGCCTATCTACCGGGCATGCAGAAGCTCGACTGGGGCCGCGTCGTCTTCATCGCGTCGGAATCCGGCTTCAACATTCCGGTCGAGATGATTCACTACGGTGTCAGCAAGACCGCAGACATTGCAGTTGCCCGCGGCCTCGCCAAGCGCATGGCTGGCACGGGCGTCACCGTGAACTCCGTCCTCCCCGGCCCCACGCTGTCCGAAGGCGTCGAGGCGATGCTCGCCGACGAGCGTGCGAAGACGGGGAAGCCGATCGAGGAGGTCGCGGCGGACTTCGTCAAGAAGCATCGCGGCAGCTCGATCATCCAACGGGCTGCGAGCGTCGAGGAAATCGCCAATCTCGTCACCTACCTGGCCTCGCCGTTGGCGTCCGCAACGACTGGAGCTTCGATGCGCGTCGACGGAGGGCTGATCGACACCCTCTGATGCGATCCTCTCCTCTGGTCGTTTACCCGTCGCCGCTATTCGATCGCTTGTTCGACAACGGCGGCGACCGGCTCTCGGAGGTCGACCCATAAACGCGGCAGACGCCATGGCCGTGGTGGAGGGACGACCTCGGGACATGGTGATCCGCACGAGCGTCGACGAAGCCGGCAATCCGCTGACGCCGGTAGCGGACGTGGGGCGTGGGTATTCCAGCGAAGAATGACGAGATCGGCTTGATACTGGCCTTCGGCGCGGTCTCTTAGGGCAAGGAAATGCGCGCGCTTCTGCCGGTCACAAGACAAATCCGAATCTGTATCGCCGTCAGTCAGATCACGGAACCGCCACTTCGCCGGAGCGTTTCTTGCTCACATCGGACGCTACCAGCATCCCGCTGGCACTCCCGAACTGGAGGTATTCATGAAAACGCTGATCGTCTCCATGGGCCTGTTGGCTGCAACCGTCTTTTCGGCCTTTGCAGCGGAACCGGCCAAAATGGTCGACACGAAAATGGGTAAGATCCTGGCAAACGCCAAAGGTATGACACTCTATACGTTCGACAAGGACGCCATGGGCAAATCAAACTGCGACGAGGCCTGCTTGAAGAAATGGCCGGCCTTCCACGCCGCCGCCAAGGCCAAGGCCGAAGGCGAATGGTCACTCGTCAAGGCGGCCGACGGCAAGGAGATGTGGGCTTACGAAGGAAAGCCGCTTTACACCTTCGCCGCAGACAAGAAGCCTGGCGATATGACCGGCGACGGCGTCGGCGGAGTTTGGCATGTCGCCAAGTAGCCCGGCGCACTGGAGCCTTTCAGGGCTGAATTGAAAGGCTCCAAACTTGATTGTCTCGATGTCGGACTGGAATGAGGCGCGCACGCGGATGGATCATAGGTAACCGGTGTTCCACTCCCACGTTCCCCCGTCGTCCTAATCTGCGATCGCCTTTTCATGGACGAGCAGCGGGAGTTTCTCCATGGAGAGTACATTGGAGGTTCTCACGACCAGGAAGTCTGGACGTGAGGTGAATCGGCATTGGCCGGACGACGTCAAGGCGCAGATCGTTTCGGAAAGTCTTCGGCCAGGCGTGATGGTCAATGAGGTCGCAGAGCGACACGGCCTGAAGCCAAACCACCTCTCGACTTGGAGAACGATGGCGCGGCAGGGCAAGTTGGTCCTGCCTGCACCCGATGATGCGGTGGAGTTCGCATCGGTGATCGTCGATCCGCCCGCTTCGGAGCCGCCGATCAAGGGTAAGCGGTGTTCTGATCGCACCTTCCGGATCAGTGCTTGATTGACGATTTTCGGCCTATGTCGATTTTACAGCTTACTCAAATACGAAAAGCCGGTGCGCCGGGTAGGTCTTGCCAGCGGCTGGTGGCGCGCGTGGAGGGACGAGCAAGGGGAACAGATCGTTGCCGAGAGTTATGAGGCGAACGTTTTGGCCGGTGGCTTCCAGCCCAGTTCGGCCATGACGAGGCCTTCGTACCGCTTGCTGATGACGGCGCGTCTCATATTCTGGGCAAGCCAATCGTGGAATATTTCGAGCGCTCGTCGAGTCTCTTCATCTGATAGCCAGCCTTCGGACAACCGCCAGCGTCGGTAGAATAGCCAGTCGAGTGTGCCTGACCGGCTATGCTCGACGCTAGCACGCGCGAGCGCCAGCTCAATTTCCGGCGGGACAATCTCGGGAGGCGCGACTTTCTGCCCTCGTCGCCTAGCGTTGGCATAGTTCGTGTCTCTGATATTGCGGATACGTGTCGCACCCTTTTCGACATCATCGTCTGTGATCGTCACGAGGCGGTCCATTTCGTCCTCGATGTCATTAGGCAGTCAACCGCCCAAAAGGAGGAAAAACAGATGAATATCAAAGCAGTAGGAATTGCCGCCAGTATCTTGCTGGCATCGGCGTCCGCCTTTGCGCAGTCATCGACGGTAACCGGCGCAGCAGGTGGTGCTCCAACGGGCGCGGTCGTCGGCGGCCCGGTCGGTGCCGCCGTCGGTGGTATCGTCGGTGGCGTGGCGGGTAGCGTCATTGATCCGCCGCCGCAGAAGGTGGTGACCTATGTCCAGCAAGCTCCCGCCCCGACCAAACGTGTCGTGGTGAAGCAGAAGGTCGTCGTCGGACAGCCCCTGCCGGAGACCGTGGTCGTGACGTCGATTCCCGATGATCAAACATATGCATACGCGATTGTCAACGATCAGCGTGTCATCGTCGAGCCTTCCTCCAGGAAGGTCATCCAGGTCATCCAATGACCAGCGGGGCCACAACCGCCCTTGGGAGGAGTTCGGAAGCGACGGGCTGCTGAGGTAAACGCTAGACACCGCGAGCGCAATGGCCGCAATCGGCCCAAAGCGGACACCTGGTCTGGGATTAAACCTGCCGCGCTCCTTGCGCGGAAGGTGATTGCCCGGCCGGTCCCCTCACCTCAATGTTAAGGGTGGTAGGCAATCCACGTCATGCCCCATGAGCTGATTTGTACTGCCGAGCGACACCGGCAACCCGCGCCCCGTAGAGACGCGCTGTTTCGAGATCGCCCACAGACATTTCATCCGGTGCCGCATCTGCGTCCGATTGCGCCATCGGACCGACATATGATCCCATGCGGTTCGCATCGTCGCGCTCGGATGCCTTCACGTTCGATGGCTTGATACCCAAGCTTACCCATAGGCCACCATGCTGTCCCGAAAGAAGGACAAAATATTGGAGCGTATTCAGCTTGTCCCCATTGAGGCTGGCGCTGTTGGTGAAGCCGCCGAAGACCTTGTCCTGCCACTTCGCGGAAAACCACGGCTTTGAGGATGCATCTGCGAATTTCTTAAATTGCCAGCTTGGTCCGCCCATGTAAGTCGGCGAGCCGAAGATGATGGCATCGGCGGCATCCAAAGCCGTCCATCCGTCGTCGGAAAGGTTGCCGTCGGCGTCAATCGCAAGGAGCTTTGCGCCAGCACCTTCTGCGACGGCCTCCGCCATGCGTTGAGTATGGCCGTAGCCGGAATGGTAGACGATGACGGTGCCTGGGACGGAATTCGATGTGGTCATGACTGGCTCCTTATGCCGTGGTTATGCGCCTCGCCGATGGAATTCAGCGCGGTTGGATTTGGTGGTTGCTATGATTGAAGCTGGCGGTTTCCCGCCGCAGCTACGATGAGAACTGGAAGAAAGCTGCGATGATTAGAAGCAGCAGGAACGCTGCTGGCGGGGGGATGTGGCGGAAATCACGGGCACGAACGACAGCGAAGATTGCGGCGACCATGATGCAGGCGCCGAGTGCCGCGCCGATTGCGAAAGTCGGGCGCAGGACCAGTAAAGCGGAGGTTACGAATTCAAGCATCGCGGTGACCCAGCGCCACCACGATGGAAATCCGTACCGAACGAATTCTTCTTGGACACCCTTGCGGCCGAACGCGTTGATGACCGCGCCGAGAAGAAATGCTGCGGCTGCCACAAGTGTGGCAGCGTTGCCTGCTGAGAAGGAGATGAAGTGAGACATTGAATAACCCCAACGGTGTTTATCACCAGCGTGACAATATCGATGATAATAAATATAGCAACGCTATAATGTCAACCATTGCGTCGGATTATTTATGCCGCTACAATCCTTGATGACGGGTTGAAGGTGAAAGTATGGGCATAAGTGAACGTAAAGAGCGGGAGAAAGCGGCGCGGGAGCAGCGGATCATCGGCGCGGCAAGAATGCTTGCCGAAAAGGATGGTTGGGTCTCAGTGACCGTCCGCCGACTTGCTCAGGAGATCGAATACAGCCAGCCTGTCCTGTACGCCCATTTCGAAAGCCGCGACGCAATTGTCGGAGCAGTCGCGCTGGACGGGTTTGGGGAGCTAGGGCCGGCGCTGCGGGCATCTGTCCGCCGCGGCGCAAGTCCGGCAGAAGCAATGGAAGACGTTGCGATCGCCTACCTGGAATTCGCATTTGAACGGCCGGCTTTGTATGAAGCCATGTTCATCCTTCCAAGCGGTCTGCGGTTTGCAAAGTCCGATACACCTCAGGTCTTGCGCGATACGTTCGGTGCCATGATGGCAGTCGTTGAGCCATTTTGCGCTGACGCTGAGGTCGCGACTGAGGCCTTCTGGGCTACCCTTCACGGTCTCGCGGAACTTGAGCGACACGGCCGGATCAGGGCGGCGTTTCGCAAAGAGCGAGCGAAGCATATCGTCGGTATGTTTTCGCGTGGGAGCTGACCTACAAGTACGGGAGACCTTTCAGCATAAGCATCCCGACTTGAGGTCGTTGGCGGGTTAGGCGCGGTCGAACATACTCCTGGTGATTTCCGACAAGGAACTTGTTGATTGAAGCAATGACCGCAATTGGCGCAACGCGGACATTGGCCTGATAAAACGCCTGCATTGGAAATCACCTCATCATTGGGCTTTCCAGTGATGATGCGACAAGTGGCTCTCCGTTTCACTTATGATTGGTGGGCATCGATCCCGCCCGCGCAAAGCAGGCTGAACGCTCACCACTACGACCCACTTCTGGAACCTGTTTGGGCTCTCGAATCCTTCGCGGCCAAGTTCGTCCTCGATCGGGCGGATTGTCGAGCGGGGGCACGAACTTCGGTGGCACGATAGGCTCGAATGGAACTGACATTGGTATTCCTCCTCGCAGTCTCAACGTGGGGAATGCCGGCGAGTTCCTGGTGGTCTCTCTCAGTGGAAATTCCGTGCCCTCACCTTCAACGTGTCGATGTGAAGGTCTCTGACGAAGATGTCCCGTGGCTGTGGAACAGGCTTTGGTCTGTCTCGGGAATCCGGACTTCCCGGCGAACCGTGCGCAAACTCGTCACCCCTGCCCGTCGGAAGCTTGAACTCCATGTCGCGGTCGGCAAGGCCAGACAAGTCGCCGCTTAGATCGAAGAGCTGCTGGGCGACGAGATGGACTACGTCGCCCTCGCGCTGAATCTTGCCGTGGATCGCCATCATGCTGGCGCCCAGGACGACGCGACGCCGCTTCTCGAACAGGCTCGACCAGACGACGACGTTCGCCGGCCCGGTCTCGTCCTCGATCGTCAGGAACATGACGCCCTTGGCGCTGCCCGGCTTCTGGCGTACGAGCACCAATCCAGCGGTGCACACCCAACGGCGGTCGCGGGCGTTCATCGCATGCGCGCAGGTGACGATGTTCTGTTTTTCGAGATCGCGGCGAAGGAACGCGATCGGATGTTCGCGAAGGGTGAGGCCGACGTGGCCGTAGTCCTCGACGACGTTATGCCCCTCGGTCATCTGCCGCAGCTCGACTTCCGGCTCTTGCTGCTCAGGAATGACTGCCGCTTCGCGCTCGACGGCGGCTGCGAAGAGAGGAAGCGGCTCGTCGCGCAACGCCTTGATCGCCCAAAGCGCGTCGCGGCGCTGCAGCTTCAGCGAGGCCAGGAAGGCGTCGGCCTCGGCGAGCTGAACGAGCGCTTCGGTCGGCACGTTCGACCGTCGCCAAACGTCGTCGACGCTCTCGAAATCCTTGTTCATGCGCGCGGCAACGATCCGGGCGACGTCGGCGACCGCCAAGCCTTTGACCATCCTCATGCCGAGCCGCACTGCGTGGCGCTCCGTGTTCCCGATACACTCGAGCGTGCAGTCCCAGCGGGACCGGTTGATGCAGACCGGGCGGATCTCGACGCCGTGCTTGGCGGCGTCGCCGACGATCTGCGCGGGCGCGTAAAATCCCATCGGCTGGCTGTTCAGCAAGGCGGCACAGAAGACATCCGGGTGATGGCACTTCACGAAGTTCGATGCGTATGCGATCAAGGCGAAGCTTGCGGCGTGCGATTCCGGGAAGCCGTATGAGCCGAACCCTTCGAGCTGTGAGAAGGTCTTCTCCGCGAATTCGGCGGTGTAGCCGTTTTTCACCATGCCGCCGACGAGTTTGTCCTCGAAGCGGGAGACGCCTCCGGTGAACTTGAAGGTCGCCATCGACTTGCGGAGCTGGTCAGCCTCGCCGCCGGTGAATCCGGCGCAGACCATGGCGACCCTCATGGCCGACTCCTGAAAAAGCGGCACGCCGAGCGTCTTGCCGAGAACCGCCTCAAGTTCCGGCGTCGGATACTCGACCTTCTCCTTGCCCTCGCGCCTGCGGAGATAGGGATGGACCATGTCGCCCTGGATAGGCCCAGGCCGGACGATCGCCACCTGCACGACGAGGTCGTAGAACGTCCTGGGCTTTAGGCGTGGAAGCATGGCCATCTGAGCGCGGGATTCGATCTGAAACGTTCCGAGCGTGTCCGCGCGCCGGATCATCGCGTAGGTGGCGCTGTCCTCCTGCTTGATCTTCGCCAGGTCAAGATCCTCGTCCTTGTGCTCCCTGATTAAGTCGAAGGCCTTGGCCATACAGGTCAACATTCCGAGGGCGAGGACATCGACCTTCATCATCTTCAGAGCTTCGACGTCGTCCTTGTCCCACTCGATGATCTGGCGATCCTTCATCGACGCCGGCTCGATCGGCACGAGGTCGTCGAGGCGGTCGTGCGTTAAAACAAATCCGCCAGGATGTTGCCCTAGATGCCGGGGCGCGCCCATGAGCTGCTGGGCGAGTCGAAGCGTCAGGACGAGACGGCGGTCCTCAGGGTTGAGGTTAAGCTCCCGGACGTTCCGATCGCTTACCTCCTCCGACCAAGACCACATGCCCGATGAAAGAGCTTTGATCACGTCCTCGGGCAGGCCGAGGGCCTTGCCGACGTCGCGGATCGCACCCTTGGCCCGATAACGCGTGACCGTGGCGCAGAGTGCCGCCTTCTGATGAGTGTAGGTCTTGTAGATCCACTGGATGACCTCTTCCCGCCTTTCGTGCTCGAAATCGACGTCGATGTCCGGCGGCTCGTCGCGTTCCTGCGAAACGAACCTCTCGAACAGAAGGTCGTTCGTGCTGGGGTCGATGGACGTCACGCCCAGGATGTAGCAGACCGCGCTATTGGCCGCCGATCCCCTGCCCTGACAAAGGATTGCCTGCGAACGCGCGAAGCGCACGATCGAGAACACCGTCAAAAAGTACGGCGCATACTTCATCGTCTTGATGAGATCAAGTTCGTGCCGAACGGTCTTCAAAACGTCGGGCGGGAGGCCTTCCGGATATCGGTTCGGGATGCATTCCCAGACATAGTGCTCGAGGGATTCCTGCGCGGTCTTGCCGGGGATAATGGCTTCTTCGGGGTATTGGTAGGTCAGTTCCTCGAGGCTGAAGCGACAGCGGTCGACGATCTCCATCGTCCTTCCCAGGGCTTCCCGATAGCGGGGAAACAGGCGTTCCATCTCCTCGGGCGGCTTGAGATATCTGTCCGCGTGGCGCTCACGCTTAAAGCCGACGTCGTCGATGGTCGTATGCTCGCGGACGCAGGTGACGACGTCCTGAAGCTGGCGACGACCGGGCTCGTGGAAGAGGACGTCGTTGGTGACGACGGTGCGGACGCGATAGCGGGTAGCGAGTTTGGAGAGTTCGTGCAGCCGCATTTGGTCGTTAGGGCGGCGTCGCAGCGAAAGGGTCAGGTAGGCGCGGTCGCCGAACAGGTCGGCAATCTTGCGGAGCTGGACGGCGCATGCCTCGTCCGGGAGGTCGGGAACGAGGACCGCGAGAAGTCCTTCGGCATAGAGTGCGACGTCGTCCAGCGATAGTATGCAGTTGCCCTTGCCGCCGCGCGACTTCCCCAGCGTCAGGAGACGGGTCAGCCGCGAGTAAGCGGCGCGGTCGGTGGGGTAGACGAGAAGAGACATCCCGTCGGTTAGATCGAGGCGGCATCCGACAACGAGGCGGACGCCCGTCGCGCGGGAGGCTTCCAGCGCTCGGACGATTCCCGCTAGCGAATTTCGGTCGACCACACCGATGGCGTCGATGCCGAGCTCCTTCGCGGTGGCGAACAGCTCGTCGGCCGACGACGCTCCTCGAAGAAACGAGAAGTGCGTGGTGACTTGAAGCTCGGCGTATCTCATCGCACGTCCGTCTCCTTCAAGCGAAAATTCCATGGATGAACCACTTGTGCGAATTCGTACCCCCGTCGACGCCGTCTCCGGAGCGATAGAGCCAGAAGCGCTCTCCCGCATCGTCCTCGACGACGAAGTAGTCGCGCACGGCCTCGACCTCGGACGTGCGGACCCACCATTCGCCGAAGACGCGTTCGGGACCGTCGGCACATTTCACGCGGCGGCGCTTGCCGCGCCAGGAGAACCAGGCTGGCGGATGGTCAGGCATCAATGCCATCACCTCCACGATGTCAGGATTGTGCAGCAGGCGCACCGGCCGCTTCCAGTCGTGAAGCCATGTCTCGTTCGTCGGCTCGGCGGCCGCGGCGATGCGCTGGACGCTGCGTTCAGGCACGTCGGAAGCGACGGGCGCGAGGCGATAGACCTTGTTCCCTCGGTTCCCCAGAATGTCGATCAGCGGCGTAACGTCGTCCTCCTCCTCTTCGACCAGGGACGACGAGCGTTGCTCTTCCTCGAGCGCCTCCGACACGACTGCGACGAGCGTCAGGCGTTCGATGCCGAAGCCCGGCTCGATCTTCTCCGTGCGGTCCTTGAAGAGCTTGGTGAGCCAGGCGACGTCGCGGGCCGGCTTGGCGGTTCCGGCGCGGATGGCCTGACGCGTCCCGTCGACCTTTTCCACGATGAGATCTGTACGACGGACGCCCAAGCCCTTGCGTTGTAGCTTGGCGACCAGTTCGATCACGAGACGGCCGACGTATCTGTTGATGGTTTCCGCAGCCCCGATCGGCTCGGCGAACTGGCGGGTCACCTCGATCCATTCCGGGCTGCGGACCGGCTCTATCGGTTCCGACGTGCGGCCGAACATCTGGTCGATACGCCTGCCGAGCTCGGGGCCGAAGCGCATGGCGAGCGGTGCCCGCGCAGTGTTGGCCAATTCGCCGATCGTCCGGAAGCCCAACACCCGGAGATCATCGACGACTTTCGGCGGAAGCCGCAGCAGAGCGAGCGGAAGCTTCTCGACGGCGCGGACGATCTCACCGCGGGGAACGATGACAGTTTCTCTTGTGATAGCCCGAGCGCACGCGTGGGCCGCACCCCACGTGTCGGCGATCGCCACCCTTGCCGTCAGGCCGGTCGACCGGAACCGATTGGCGACGCCCGTCAGCATCAGTTCCTCGCCGCCTTGGAGATGGTCAGCGCCTTCAGTGTCGAGGACGAGGCCGTCCGTGCCGTCGACCGCCACGATGGGCGAGTAGATTCCGAGTGCCCATAAAGCAATGCGCTCGAGGGCAGCGGCGTCGGCAACCGGGTCGGCGTCGACCATCGTCAGTCCCCGGAACAGCGCCTGGGCTTTGGCGGCGGGCATTCCAACGCGGAGGCCGGCCTTCATGGCGGCGGCGTCGGCGGCCGCGACCCATCGCTTCGAGCCCGACCTCGCGATGACCGCGATCGCCTGTTCAGGCGGAATGGCGGGATCGGCCCGACGTATCCTGTCTGTCGCCAAATCTGGTAGATATATGGATACGACCCTTGTCATCGCAGGCTCCAACTTCAAACTCAGCACACTCGCCCGCACGCGATCTCATCAATTCCAAAAGCCACCTCGCCCGTCCCACGCCGGGCACCGGCAAGGGATCGCTCGGCATCACGCTCACTCTCCATCTCGTCGTCGACGCCGTCGGCTGACCGAAGTCATTCGCTTCCGTCTGCCGTCGCCAGCGCCGAACGGCGATGCCCATCGTTCCAGTCTTCTCGGCGGCAAGCTGCAGCCGTCGCGAGGAGACCATTGGCAGACGGACGAGTTCTCCGACCACGGCGCCGAGGCCGCCGTAGCTGAGTGCCTCCTCCATGCTCGCGAGCACGTCCTCCTCCTTGTCGGCCTCCGCGAAGATCACCCTGTCCGGATGAAGGCCCGCCTGCGCCAGCGCCGGCATGAAGAGATCCGGCCGCGTCAGACACCAGACGACCTTCCCCTTGGTCCGAGCGGCTATCCCGGCGGCGATCAATGCGGCCGCCGCGCCGTCGACGGTGCCGTTTCCCCCACCCGCGAATTCATGAAGCGCTCCATATGCCAGACCGCCTCCCGGAAGACGCATATCGATATCCGGCACGCCGAACGGCAGGCTGCCGGCCTTCTTCGCGACGCCACCCTCGAGAGCGGAGATGCGGTCGCGCAGCTCGGCGATGGCTAGCTCGCGTGCAGCCGACATCGGTCACGAATCCTTCCTAAATCGCGGTGGAACAGGTACGACATCATGCCGTGGAAACTTGATTGTTCCCTTTCTGTTCCTTAATCATCGCGGCGTCAAGACGCGCGAAAAGTAGGAATCTATTCCTGAGAATTAGGGAGTCAGAAGATTAGCGAGATGAATCAAAACCGTAGCCGGACCTGTAAGTGGGCGTCGTCATTGAAAAATATTTTTGTCATCGTCGGCGCCTCGCCTGTGGAATTCCCTTCGGACAGCTAGCCGCCGACGGGCATGAAGAGCATCGGAGAAGAAGTGGAAAAACGACGACAGCGCCGGAAAACCTCCTGGCCTTAATTGAAAGACGTCCGGGTGGCGATCATCGAAGTCGAATGCCGTCTCGGGACAGCCTTGAGCGCAAGGCCCTCGTCGAACAGTTCGGAGCAAGAGCGAGCTTCGCGAGGCTACGGCGTCGGTTCGCGATGGGATGCGAACGAATGTGCCATCCGGATGGCGACCTGTACGGGACGCGCTCCCCGTGTCTAGACCCGTAGGGCGTTGCCGGAACATTCGACTGTTACACTCGTTCGCTCCCCACCAACCATGGAGGAGCACTCAATGACAAACCTATACAACGACGGCGCACCCAACTTTGCGGGCGGACCCGCCAAGAACACGTTGACCGCATTCTTCGACAGCAGAAGCGACGCCGAGACGGCCATCGACAAGCTGAAGTCGGCAGGCGTCGCCGACGTTCGCCTCATGCCCGGCTATGAAGCCGATGGCGAAGGTTCCGCAGCCGCAGCAGAAGGCTCTGGATTCTGGTCGCGACTGGGAGACTGGTTCTTCCCTGACGAGGATCGAGACGTCTATGCCGAGGGCCTTCGCCGCGGCGGCTTCCTGGTCTCGGTTTCCGTTAACGAGAGCAACTACGACACTGCCCACGACATCCTCGACGACGAAGGATCGATCGACCTCGACGAACGGGCGGATCTTTGGCGGGAAGAAGGCTGGACCGCCGGCGGGCAGCAGTCCGCGGCGTCGAAGGAAGACGTCTTCCAGGCGGATGCGGCTGCCGGCAGCGCCGCGGGCGTCGGTCGCTACACCAGAAGCACGCAAGCGACGTCTCCGCGCGTGCGGGGATATGATCTCGCCGAAGATCTGCCGAACGACGTCGTCGACGACGTGATTCCGACGGGTCATCAGCGGGACGTGTCAGAAGGCGATCGCACTGCCGATGATCGGCTGTCGCAGAGCCAGTCGATCGACGACGTACGGCAGAGCCAGGTGTTGCCGGGCAACCGCTAGGCGAACAACTACTGTCGAAGCCGCGCGCTGAACGCGGCTTCGACACTGACGCAACTACCGCATCCGGCCTTCGTTCTCATCGGTGGGATCGAAGTTGATATCCCAGTCCTTGACGGGCCTCTTCCCCGGAGGCGTCTTATGTTCGGTTGCGTCCTCCGAGCCGGTGATCACGGTCGGCTTCGCACTATGGACGCCCGTTGATTTGCGGTTCCCGACCGACCTGGCATACTGGCCCTTGGCATCTTTTTCGCCGTCTGACATGTCATTCGCCCTTCTGCTTCAGGCCGTCTGAGATCTTCTTTACCTGCGGGTCGGCGTTGGTTTCGCCGTTGGCGTCCTTCGTTCTGTCGGGATCATCTTTTGCAGGCATGTAGCCGCGCGGCGTGTTCTCCTGCGGACCTTCCCAGCGTGGCGACTGGTCGGTGGTGCCCGGAGCACCGTCCTGTGGTTTGTCAATTCCCATCGTTAAATCTCCCTGTTGGATAACAGGTAACCTCGGCAACTCCCTGCTTGTTCCTCGTTAGTGGAAGAGACAATCGGAACCATCTCGTTTGATCGGCATTCCTTTTTCCGAGCGCGGGCCGTGTCAACCGGACGCGACAGGGATGGTGAACGCAGCGATTTTTCCGGTTTCTCCCTGCGGCCAACGAAACGGCAGTCGAGCGCCCCACCTGTCCGGTATCGCCTCAACCCCTTTTTCATCTGGAGTAAGGATGACCGACGATCAGCCATCGACGAGGATCGCCTGGTTCGACGGTCTGCCGCCCGTGCTTCCAGCCGAAATGGTCGGCCTCTGGCGCGGCGAAGGCATACCGTCCGGACATCCGCTCGACGGCGTGCTCGAAAACCTGCAGTGGTTCGGCAAAAGGTTTCACCCTGACCTAAGGGCGGACGCCCTTCTCTTCCAGTGGCGGCCCGGCCGTCTCGTTCCGATAGAGCCGTCATTCTTTCCGATCAGGCTATCGCTCCGTCTGGCGAGGTTTGGGCGCTCGTTCGTCGCCCGCAACTGGTTTTCATATCTTCAGAAAGCTTTCCGCGCACGGGGAACGACAGCGTCGGTAAAGCTGCAGGCCGTCGACGTCGAAGAGACGGCCGCGATGGTCTACGACCGGCAGCCCATCGTCGACTACTTTCGACGAATTGGTGACGACGAACTTGCAGGCATGATGGTCGTCGAAGGCGACGACCGGCGGTACTTCTTCCGGCTCCGGCGCGTCGACCTTCCCGGCTCGGAGGCGGCGTTGATAGCGGACGCGTAGGGAAAGCGTCGATGACATCATGATGCGGCCTTCTAAGCGGCATTGTCAGTTCCCCTTGCGAGCGCTTGACGCTATGGAGACGCGTCGATGATACGCGCGGAGGCTCCTACGGAAGGCGGACAGTTATCGCAGTCGCAACCGACGACCGGCACCGGTTCTCGAAGAGGTCAGTGAAGGAAATCCGAATCCTGACGGGTCGGCGTCGAGGGCGACGCGCATCTGGGCGTGACGGTCAAGCACCGTTCTCGAGTACGAGCCGACCCGAGCCAGCCAAATCTCAGACAGGTCCATCTGATCCAACCGGAGCTGCTGGACGAGCTTGCCGACAAGGGTTCGATGTCGCCCCGGCCGACCTCGGCGAGAACGTGACGACGCGCGGCGTCGATCTTCTGGCGCTTCCTCGTGGCACCGTCCTGAGGTTGGGAGCCGACGTCGAACTGCAAGTCACCGGACTTCGCAATCCCTGCTCCTAGAGCGCGTCCACTTTACTCGGGGTCATATCCGCAGGATTTGAAGTAGTTGGCGCACTCCTGCGGCTGGAATGTAGTTACGACCTGCCCGACTGGTGTCCCATACCTGCCGCGCCGCTTGCAACA
>NZ_JABDWC010000054.1:0-3199 GCF_019685155.1 Rhizobium sp. NZLR1b | reverse complement strand
GTACGCATCCGGCGTGGGCCGCCTTGTCGGTTTGATTTGAATGTGGCCGATTGTCCTTATGGACGTATATAAGGACAATTGCCGGCCAGATGTGAGCCGGTTAGACATCATCGAGCTTGGTCGGCGGCGCGAATTTACGGATGCGGCGCGGCTGCGGATTGTCGAGGAAAGCTACTCAGCTCCGCGACTTGGGTCGGCGACGGCGCGCAAATACGGGCTTTCGCGCTCGCTGTTGAATACGTGGCGGCGCGCATATCGGGAAGGTCGACTTGCCGGCAGTGATTTTGATGGCTTCGTGTCTGCGCTTGTCGTGCCGGAGTCGCCCGTGCCGACGCCTGTCTCGCCAAGTTTGTCGGCGGACGGGCGCATGGAGGTACTTAGCGCAAATGGGCGTCGCGTCATTGTCGACCGCAATGTCGACGTCGATGCCTTGCTGCGCATCATCCAGGGTCTTGAGGCTCTGCGATGATCCCGATTTCGGCAGGCGTTCGGGTTTGGTTGGCGACGGGCTACACGGACATGCGGTGCGGATTCCCGTCGCTGGCACTGCGTGTGCAGGAGGTGCTGAAGCATGATCCTGTGGGCGGTCATCTGTTCTGCTTCCGAGGCCGCCGCGGCGATCTGATAAAATTGATCTGGCATGATGGTCAGGGGGCCTGCCTGTTCACGAAAAAATTGGAACGAGGAAAGTTTATCTGGCCTTCCGCCGAAGGTGGGGCGGTGGCAATCTCGTCGGCGCAGCTTTCCTATCTGCTGTCCGGAATTGACTGGCGCGCACCGCAGGAAACCTGGCGCCCTAGCCGGGTCTGACTGCATTTTTGCATTGAGATTGTTGAGAAATCTGCTTCAATGTCGTCATGACATTGCCGACGCTTTCCCTACCATCGGACCTTGCCAGCGCCCATGCGGCGCTGCTGGCCGAACGCGCCGCGCGGCTCCAGGCCGAGGCGGAAGCTGCCAACGCGAAGGCGCGGCTGTCGAGCATCGAGGCGCTGAACGTGCATTTGCAGTTGCTGATCGGCAAGCTGGAGCGCGAGAAGCACGGGCCGCGTCGCGAGCGCACGCAGCGGCTGATCGATCAATTGGAATTGCAGCTCGAAGAACTCGTGGCGTCGGCCGCCGAGGACGAACTGGGCGCCCAAGAGGCCGCGGCCAAAACACAGTCCGTACGCGCCTTCGCCCGCAAGCGTCCGGTGCGCAAGCCGTGGCCCGAAGACGTCGAGCGCGAACGCATCGTCATTGAAGCGCCGACGGTATGTGCCTGCTGTGGCGGCTCACGGCTGTCGAAGCTGGGCGAGGACGTGACGGAAACGCTGGAGGAGATCCCGCGCCGCTTCAAGGTGATCGAGACGGTGCGCGAGAAGTTTACCTGCCGCGATTGCGAGGCGATCAGTCAGGCTCCCGCACCGTTCCATGCCACGCCGCGCGGCTTCATCGGCCCTCAGTTGCTGGCGACGATCGTGTTCGACAAGTTCGGGCAGCACATCCCGCTGAACCGCCAGAGCACGCGGTTCAAATGTGAGGGCATCGATCTGTCGACCCAGACCCTGGCCGATCAGGTCGGGCACGTCACCTTCGCCCTCAAGCCGGTCTTCGACCTGATCGAGGCACATGTGTTCCAGGCCGAGCGGCTTCATGGCGACGATACGACGATCCCGGTCCTGGCCAAGGGCCAATGCACGACCGGGCGAATATGGGTTTACGTGCGCGACGATCAGCCGTTCGCCGGTCCTGCGCCGCCGGCGGCGGTCTTCTACGCCTCCAGCGATCGGCGCGGCGAGCACCCGCAAAGGCATCTGGCCGACTTCAGCGGCATCCTTCAGGCTGATTGCTACAACGGCTTCAATCCGCTGTTCGACCGGACGAGGAAGCAGATGCCGGCAACGCCCGCGTTCTGCTTCGCCCATGCGCGCCGGAAGTTCTTCGAGCTGGCCGATGTCGCTCGCAACGCTCGGCGCGGCAAAGGTGCCAAGCCGATCTCGCCGGTAGCCCTCGAGGCCGTGAAGCGCATCGATGCCCTGTTTGCCATCGAGCGCGACATCAACGGCCTGAGCGCGGCCGAGCGGCTTGCGGTCCGGCAGGAGAGGAGCAAGCCGCTACTGGGCGATATGGAGGAATGGTTGCGCACCGAGCGGGCCAGCCTATCGCGCTCATCGCCGGTGGCCGGACCGATCGACTATATGCTGTCGCGCTGGGCTGACTTTGCCCGCTATGCCGACGACGGCAGAACCTGCATGACGAACAACGCCGCGGAAAGAGCGCTGCGCGGTGTGGCTTGCGGAAGAAAAGCTTGGCTCTTCGCCGGTTCCGACCGCGGCGCAGATCGCGCTGCCATCATGCTCACCCTGATCATGACCGCACGGCTGAACGACGTAGACCCCAAAGCTTGGCTCGCCAATGCCCTTGCTCGCATCGCCGACCTGCCGGCCTCGCGTCTGCCGGAACTGCTTCCCTGGGAGTGGAAGCGGATACGCCAGGCCGAAAGCTCCGCCCTCATGCTGGCAGCTTGACAATGGCAGCTTCTCTGGTCCGTCTGAAGGTCACCCTTGATCATGTCGAACCGATTGTGATGCGGCGCATTGTCGTGCCGTGGCGCATCCGGCTCAGCCGGTTGCATGAGGTATTGCAGGCCGCGATGGGGTGGACGAACACCCACCTCTACGAATTCCAGATCCGTGACATTGGCTTTGGTTTGCCCGACCAGGAATGGGGGGATGGTCCGCTCGATGCACGCAAGGTCTCGCTCTTGTCGGCAATCCAGGACACCGGTGCGAAATCCTTCAAATACCACTACGACTTCGGCGACGGCTGGACGCACAGCATCAAGATCGAGCGCACGTTCCCCATCGTCGCGCTTGCAGATCCAATGCTGATCGAGGCAACGGGGCGCTGCCCGCCTGAAGACGTCGGCGGTCCGTGGGGATATCAGGAATTCCGCGAGGCGCTCGCCGATCCCGCTCATGAACGGCACGCCGAGCTTACCGAATGGTGGGGCGCCAAAGACTTCGACCCAAACAATGCAGCCTTCGCTGATCTCAACAGAGCCGTGGAAAACCTGGCTGCGAAATGGGCGCGTAGATCACGCCGGAAAAACTGACCCCCGCTACGCCAAGCATTCCACTTTGAACCAACCTCATCAGTGTAGGCGATTTGACGTACCTCACGCGTGCTAATGCCGCGGGGCTGCTCGGATGGTTAC
>NZ_JABDWC010000053.1:0-4079 GCF_019685155.1 Rhizobium sp. NZLR1b | reverse complement strand
TCGGCGCCCCAGCGGGCCGCCCAGACCATTTTCTCGACCTCTTCCGTCATGGACGAGGTGACAGCAGAATTGCCAATATTGGCGTTGATCTTCACCAGGAAATTCCGGCCGATGATCATCGGCTCGGATTCCGGATGATTGATGTTGGCGGGGATGATCGCCCGACCCGCCGCCACTTCCTGCCGGACGAATTCCGCCGTCACATGGTCCGGAATATGGGCGCCGAAGCTTTCGCCGTCGCGGACCATGGCATCCGCCTGCGCCTTGCGACCAAGGTTTTCGCGGATGGCTATGAATTCCATCTCGGGCGTGATGATGCCTGATCGCGCATAGGCGAGCTGGGTGACCGCCTTGCCATCCCTGGCTCGTAGCGGCTGACGTTTAGTGGGAAATTCGGGCGTCAGCCTTTCGCCGCTGGCAAAGCCGTTGTCTTCGGGGCGGATATGGCGGCCCTGATAGGCTTCGACATCGCCGCGCGCGAGCACCCAGTCGCGGCGGAGCTGCGACAGGCCCTGCTCGATGCGGATATCAGCACCCTCGATCGTATAGGGACCGGAGGAATCATAGACGACAACAGGCGGCTCGCCCGATGTCGGATGAACGCTGATCTCGCGCATCGGCACACGGATGTCGGCGTGTATGTCTCCCGGGATGTAAATCTTCCGCGACGCCGGCAGCGGGCCTTTGGTGACTGTGGGGGTGATGGTCTTCGCGGCAATTTTCATGGTTTGAGGCTCCAAGTTTTCGATTGGAGACCCAGTCCTCAGCCGGAATGATGAAAAGACGCCGGCACGGATTCCGCGCGTGAATCCACTGCTTCGAGCGCTTGCACCGTCCCTACGCCAGTATGAACTGGATCAGGTTCAACGGGTCACTGCGCCACAATCGGCAAAGCCGTATTGTCCAGCAGTATCTCAGCCCCTTGCCGGGACCCCCCTGGTGAATGCAAAAAGGGTAGAGGCTTGCCGAGGGGACTGTCAAGCGACAATCTGCGATGGCTCGGGGTTAGGTTACACACAGGATATCGTGCGTGTCGCCGCTGTTAAACGATGGACAAGGGCAATCGTCCGGCCGGCACGCTTCCGCAAGACAAGCGCCCTTGTCGCATGCACGAGATACCGAAGCGCTATTGAGAAAGCAGGCGCGGAACTGGAAAGTCTAGTACTTTTTCCGTGTAGCTTTCGACCAGGGCGCTAAACGGCGTGCCGTCTGGAAGTTTCAATACGGCTCGATGTTCGAGCAGGAACGCCGGCAGGCCGGGGGAACTTGTTTCATGCGCTGTTAAGCCGTCCATGTCCCAGCCTTCGGATAGAGGGGACCAGAGCAACTTGGCAGACAGGTTTGTGCGAGTGAAATTGAGAGCCTGAACGGCTCTGCCAAACGCGATATCGCTGGTATTCAACGCCTGATTCATCTCTGCAGTTAATTTTGCAGGTACATACCAGTTGTCGGCTTCGGACAAGACGCGTTCGCCGCAGACCAGTCGGACGCGGCGATAGGCGATCAACTCACCGGGTCCGACGCTCAGAAGATCACGGATGTGCTCATCGGCCGGTTTGCCTTGCCCGCCCACACGCTGAGCTACGATCTTTGAACCTTCCGGTGCGAGCTTATGCGCGGCGCACCAGCGGTCAAGGGTAAACGTGGCACTGGCGTTACTCAGGAGATTTGCATTCAAGGTCTGGAGGATCGCAAGCGCTTCCACTCGAGATGCCGGCGTGTTCAGCCACTGAGATTCTATAGAAGGCTCTTGCGCAACTGCGATCTGGGTGCCCAGCAAGATGGCGGCCGCTGCAAGTGCGGCGATGCGAATGCATTTCGCAGGACATAATGACATGGAGAATGAAATCCTTTCTGTAGTATAATTGGGCAAACCTTGCGGGTCAAATATCCTTGATTTTTGCCGACGGGCGACCGTTGTCCGCGTATATGATAGCGGCAGCAGGGTTTGAACTGCGGCTCGCGTGTACCGCACGATGGCCAGGTTTCTGAAGACTTTCTTACCATCTTTCGAATTTGAAAGCGTTGGCGACTGAGCCGGCGCTTCCATTCTGGAATTTGGAAACCCGAGAGACGTGGATTTCAAATGAGAAACCTGGCGGCCGGCCCGAATTCTCCCAATTCTATATTCGTAACTCTCACTCAAAGGTTCAACGCCTTTGTCTTCGCCCTCGCTTGTTGCGAGATGTTCATATAGCTGGATCGGATAAAATAGCTCGCAACCGAAAGCAAAATCCAGAAGCCATTGTTTGAAAAAAGTCTTCTTCGTCGACCGGGAGCCCTCCTGCCGGTCGATTGACAATTGCAGACCAGGCAGCGACGCGCCATCGATGGTTGCCAACCGCAGATGCGAGTAGCCAGGGTGCTTGTCTGATTGCTTTTTGTGGTGCATGTCATCGTGCTCCTTGTGCGAGCCTCCCGACGATGATGTCGCCGGCAAGTTTTCAGCATTCATAGGAAACGATATTCCTGTGGTGCGCTATCGCAGCTCTTAGTTGGGACAGTTCATGAAAACCATCAGCAACGCAACAGATGAGCCGGATATATTTTATAGTATATCGTTCATCGCCGCAAAAAATACAAATTGCATTATAAACTTCTGTGAGCTGTAGGATATATTATTGCTTATATACATACATATATTGATTTCACGGCTTTAAGGGGCTGGATGGAATGCAGGTCTCCGAAGGCCACGGCAAACGTTCGCTGGTCGAAATGGCCATCGGACGATACAAGTCTATGGGCGCGCCAGGTCGCCCCTAGCGGAGCACCCTTTGTCGCCGTGCCGCAGGCGCATTTCGAATGCCGCGCATGATTTGATCCTTCAGTCGATACCAATTTGGGAACTTATGCAGCAAGCGACATTCGACGGGTTCCTACACGAGACGAAGTCGAGAACACGTGCTGACACATGACGTACACGGTCATCAGTCGGCGCTCCCTATATAGTGGTCAGGGTTGCTGGTGATCCAACTGCCCGCGCACCTCGTTTCCGCGCTTCAGGAGATTGAGGATTGGACAGAGCTTTTCCACGGTCGCCCGCAGTCTGGCGACGTCCGCGGTACTTGCGGGAGATACTAGTGTGACCAGGTAGTTGATGTCCTGGGGATAGACGGGAACGTCTTGATATCCTTCTGCACCTGCACGCGGATCGATCGTGGCGGAGACTTCCGCATGCAGCGATTCCAGCGGCACGCCCTGATCGGAAGCGTGGATCAGAAAAGTATGGGTCAGGCAGCTCGCAAGCGCACCGAGCAGCAGTTCTGGAGACGACGGACCCAGATTATAGCCTGCGAACTCGGGCGGGCTGTCGGAAATGACCTGGAAATCTCGAATTCGGATACGTCGCACGCCGCTGCGGCCTTCAGCGCTTGCACTGGCCTCAAATGTGACCGCACTCAGATCCCCCTTTCTGACGCGCGCCCGCCAATCGAGTAGTGCTTCGTGCTTCTGTCGGAGATACTCATTCAAAGTTGCCATGGCTTGCTAATATTCCTGTTGTGGAGACCGATGCCGAGATGGCCAAAGCGCCACGTTGCGCGCGCCGCTCAACCACGAGCTCGCGAGAAATGGGATCAATGAAAACAATCTTTGCTAGGTAAGACAGTTGCTGGAGGTTCAGCCTCTTTGCGATTCCGCGTCCGACGGGGGCTGTGTCGCCGTCAATTGTCCGCTTCCCGATCAAGACGATATCAGGCCTCAATGTCCGGCACCTGTTTGATACAGACCACGATGTGCATAGTCGTTTAAGCTCCCAATCGGACTTGGACTGTAGGGCCCCGCTTACTCTGAGCACTTCTCATGCCAATCAGGTTGAGCCGGTAACCCTGCGACATTGCACATGTTTATTGTCGCTATACCGAGGGTGTTTTGTAAGGGTGCGGACATGTCGTGTCGCAATCTGCCTCGATCACTACCGCGATGGAGAGGGCGGCGGCATACGGTGACCATCTGACCTTGCCCCGTTGAAATAATCCATTTTGAAGTAAGCTCTGGCCCATTTGAGAGGACCAGAGGATGAAGCGCAATCGTTTCACAGACGAACAGATCATCGGCATATTGAAGGAGCACGAGGCAGG
>NZ_JABDWC010000052.1:0-4633 GCF_019685155.1 Rhizobium sp. NZLR1b | reverse complement strand
CGAGCGTTACGTTGCCTTGGAAGTCCAGGGAGACATTCGCCGGCTTGCCGTCCTTCGACGCCGTCGCGCGCCAGATGCCCTGATCGTCGAGCTTCAGTCCGGCCACGTCCGCGTAGCCGGCCTCTTCGATGCGGGACTTCGCCTGCGCTTCCGTGAAGCTGTTCTTGCCCGCGACCGGGGCAGCGGGATTGGGCTCGGTTTTGACCGCCGGGGTCGTCTGCGACGTCGTCGGCTTTTCACTCTGGGCGAATGCGCCGGATGCAGCGAGAAGCAGGCCGGCAGAAAGGATGACGATTTTCTTCATTGGTGTTTTCTCCAGTTGGGTGGAATAAAAACACGCCGAAAAGCCAGAGGTTCCAGGGATTAATTTGCAATGCTTTACCCTTGGAAACGGCAGTCGGAGCGCTATCGCGAGACGCGCTTTCACAAGTCGCCACACGGATGGGCGGTTACGATCAAGCGCATCGAGCCGTAGGGTGGCGGCTCCCGCGGCCCTGGTGGACCGCGGGCGGATGATGGGTCTCGAACTGGCGCTGACCATGTGGTGGCAGTCTTGGCCTCGTCGCGCCCAAGTTCGCCGGCGTTGACGCAGATTGCTTCCCCCATGCTTTTTGAGAACTGCGCGAACTTCCGATTGCGTTCGACCATCGCTTCTGTCGAGAGCCCTCGCCATGTCGAGGAAGTTGTCATTTCGACAGCTTCAAGAGGCTTCTGGCGCTTCGCAGTCGAGAGAGACAATATTTTGTCGACGCTTTCTTGAAACCGAAAAATCGCGATAACAGATCATTCCGGAGGGCTGCCCGCGAATGCCGCACGGCCGATAGGTTTCTGGAGATCGAACAATGGCCCCAAACGAAAGAGAGTTTACGCACGACCCGCTGGACGACGTGATATCCGCGACCCACATCCTCCATGATCACCTCGCGCATCCTGAAGACATACTCAGATGCGACTTGCTCGACGCGCGCGAGAAGCGGTCCATCCTCGCCTCCTGGGCGTCCGACCGATACGCCGTCGAGTCCATTCCGCAGCTTGGCCATCCGCCGCAACTTCCCGCAGTCCGCTATCGGAATATCGTCGACGCCCTGAAGAAGCTCGACCGGAGGCCGACGCCATGACTGCGTCGAAGACCGAGTTGGCTACACATCCCGAGGGACGGAACCTTGTCGACGCGCGATCCAGCTCTCCGAGGCAGTCCAGGGTGATGGCGACGAATTATTGGCGAACGCCCGTTCCAATGGGTTGAAAGGCATCATCGCCAAGCATCGCGACAGTCCCACTCGCAACGAACTTCTTCCTTGGAATCGGTGTTAAAGAGCAATCCCACCCGTGGTCGCACTTGGCTAACTGCCCGTGATAGAAACGCCGAGCGGACTTCAGAGCGTCTTTAGAAGGCGAAGCAGGGCGACCATCTCCATCGGAGTCCTCCTCTTGAAGGCGATGTAAGTTGGCACCTCCTCCCCGTGAAATCGCCGCTTGAAAGCCGCTTGGCCCCGAAGATTAAAGATATGCGTATTGACCCTGTCAGAGCGGAACGCTCGTTCGAAAAGCGCCCGCCAGAAGCGGCTCTCTGAAAATCCGCTTTCAGCAATGGCGGCAAGTGGCGACAAGCCTAGCGTCACGCGTGCGTGACCCTCCTCTCGAAAGCGGTCTGCGGCGAACTTGGTGAGACCGACCTCCGCATGAGGCGTTGTCCCCGCCAGCTTGCGTTTGAACGCCGCTGTGTAGCCCTTTACGACACCACCTTCAAAGATTGGATCGAAATCGAGGAGGGCAATGGGAGCGCCCTTCGGGTCCAATATGACGAAGCGGCGCATATGAGGCGACAGTTCCGGGAAGAAGGGTCGGTTCAGGAAGCGCATTTCCCGCCGGCTGACTATCCGTCCTGCACGCCAGTTGTCCGAGACCGCTTTGATCTGATCCGCCTGCGTTCTGGTCCCGTCGCATTCGATGATCGCATAACCCTGTTTGATCAACCAGCGCTCCGAATAACGGACCGTTTCATTCTTCTTTCCAGCAAAACTATGGGTATCAAACGAAAGGTGGGTATCGACACCCATATGGTTCACCCGGTATCCGAGCTCCGCCAGGACGGTTGCCGTTTCCCTGCCGATCTGCACAAAACATGGGTTCGCAGCGGCGGAAACGAAGTCTCTGATATATCGCTCACGATCCTGTTTGCACGCAACGGGGTCGCCAAGAACGAAGGTATGCCCCATCTTCGTGGCATACGCGAGATAGCCCTGCTCGTCCCCGAAATGCTTGAGATCACGCTGGACGGCAGTAGAGTAGGCGACCGCGAAATCTCCGTGCTTGCGGCACAGTTCCAGCCTCTTATCAGCAGAAACACTGGTGTTCGGGATGGCTGTCAGGCGACGATCCATAATCTCGTCGAAGAGTCGTCGGATGTTCGGCACGTCTATCCCCGGCAGGTTGAGCAACTACATGCTCATATTTTCGATTCGTTATCTAACGGAAAGCGAATATTAGCCCGCTCTTTTGTATAGCCTTCGGGTAGGTGTTGCCAGGACACCCGACTTTGCCCATGGTCGCCACATGGAATCATTGTCGCAGATCGAGCGGGCAGTCATCGTCGGTGCGGGCCTGGCAGGTCTTGCGGTGGCGTATCACCTGAAGCAGCGGGGGGTTAACGCGTTGCTATTGGATCGCGGCGAAGCCTTGGGAAGTTCTTGGCGTGCTCGCCACCCTCAACTCACATTGAACACACATCGCAGCGTCTCGCATTTGCCTGGATTGAAATTTCCTCCGATGACGCCCGCCTTCCCGAAGCGGGATGACGTGGTACGTCATCTTGACGATTTTGCCCGCCATCACGCGTTTAGAATAAACTACGGCGCGGATGTCACTTCGATACGGCAGTCTGATGGAAATTTCGAAATCAGTGTGAGCGGAGACATTATCAAGGCGGCGAACGTTATCGTTGCCACTGGGAGAGATAGAGAGCCTGTCGAGCCAGCCATTCAAGGCAGTGAGACTTTCAGTGGGATACGCTTGCACGCCGCAGCTTTTGGCGATGCAAAACAATATCGTGGCAAGCGCGTCCTCGTAGTCGGAGGCGGAAACTCGGGGTTCGACGTCGTCAATCACCTTTGCCGCGTTCCAACCGCCCAGATATGGCTGTCGGTGCGCTCAGGTTCGGCCATCCTTCCCAAGCGGCTCAAGGGAATTGCAGTTCATCGGCTCTCGCCGTTGATGGACCTGCTGCCTTCTTCGGCTTCCGATCTCGCTATCAAGATCACGGAGCGGCTCGCATTCGGCGACATACGGAAGCTCGGTCTGCCAGAGCCTGCCGTTGGTGCGGCGACAAGGCTCCGTCGTGAGCACGTTGCCATTCCCGTTGATGACGGAGCGATCCAATCGTTAAAGGATGGTCGGACGGAAATTGTCGGCGAGGTCGTGCGCATTGCCGGCGGAAAGGTGCTATTCGCCGATGGCGGAATGGCCGAGCCAGACTACTTGATTACAGCAACCGGATACTCATCGGGCCTAAAGAAGATGTTGTCGGACCTCGATGTTCTCGATGAACGAGGAAATCCTCTAATCGGCAAGAACGGTGCTGACAGTGGAATAGCCGGATTCTGGTTTGCGGGAATGACCCCAGGGCTGGTGAGCTACTTCTATAGTGCGAGCAGAGAGGCGAAGGCACTGGCCCGAGCTATCACGAAGCGATAATGCGGCACTATGGAGGAAATGCCACAAGGACATGAGTCCTTCATTGTCAACGCAACCGTATTACCCGTTGTGTCTCGCCAACGGTGTCTTCATAGATTGGGGCCGCATTGTGGGTAATCCAAGAGACAGAACTAGATTGCCCTGGATGGCATCCAGGCATTTTTACTGCCGCGCTCATCACAAGCATGAGAGGGGCGAAATCTTCGCTTCTATGCCAATCCATTATACCGACCGTCTGCAGGGATAGCCGCCCTTGTTCTCCTAAGAAGCGATGTCTGACATGGATCGACACGAGGATGCCTTGGTCCGGCTGCTGATCTGACAGCAGAATATCCTCTGTCCGAAAGGAACCAGACGGCTTCAGTCGCGCATTCTCGTCCTCGATCCGCGTCAGCCGCTTCATCCCCGGCGGCAGCATGTCACCAGTCATGCCACTGAACAGCAGAACTACGTCTTCGCCCAGCCAGCCGACACTGATCGCCGCGATCGAGTTCCACGATAGACAGACGACGGCAATTTGCGTCATATATCCTACAAGGGCCTGTGCGAGGTCCAGGATAGTGCCGCAGTTTATGCGCTCGATTGAGACGCACAGCAGGAGCGAAGGCAGGGCAATTTTTTTCTGCGAGCCCTCTTGAATCCAGAAATGTCAAAAACCAAATCAATTTCCGCCAGTCGCTGATGAAGGGCTGGCCTTGCTGGGAGCGCCGTCTTTCGGCGCTCCCGTACCCATGTTGCTTCAAGGAGGATATGGCTATGGCAACATCTTACGACTACGCACCGCTGTTCCGCTCGAGCGTCGGCTTCGACCGGTGACCTGCCACTGAACTTTCATCCAGCTGCGATTGGAGCCTCGGGGGTTTTGAATACGCCAAGTGGCGCGGTGTGAGCAACCGGCGGAAACGCGAAGCTTTCATCTTGCGCAGCGTTGGAGCCGGTT
>NZ_JABDWC010000051.1:2500-5000 GCF_019685155.1 Rhizobium sp. NZLR1b | reverse complement strand
GTGTAAAGCTATAGTAAAGGTGCACGGGGTCTTTCCGTCTGACCGCAGGAACCCCGCATCTTCACGGGGAATTCAATTTCACTGAGTCTATGTTGGAGACAGCGGGGAAGTCGTTACGCCATTCGTGCAGGTCGGAACTTACCCGACAAGGAATTTCGCTACCTTAGGACCGTTATAGTTACGGCCGCCGTTTACTGGGGCTTCGATTCAAAGCTTGCACCTCTCCTCTTAACCTTCCAGCACCGGGCAGGCGTCAGACCCTATACGTCGTCTTGCGACTTCGCAGAGCCCTGTGTTTTTGATAAACAGTCGCTACCCCCTGGTCTGTGCCACCCCATCATACTTGCGTAGAATGGGGTCACGCTTCTTCCGAAGTTACGCGTGCAATTTGCCGAGTTCCTTCAACATAGTTCTCTCAAGCGCCTTGGTATACTCTACCTGACCACCTGTGTCGGTTTCGGGTACGGTCTATACGGTGGAGCTATTTCCTGGAACCGCTCCGCTGCCCATCCAATCCAATTAGAATGAACAACTTGTGCAATCCGTCACTACCACCAGGCCCACGAATATTAACGTGGTTCCCATCGACTACGCATTTCTGCCTCGCCTTAGGGGCCGGCTAACCCTGCTCAGATTAACTTTAAGCAGGAACCCTTGGTCTTTCGGCGAGAGGGTCTCTCACCCTCTTTATCGTTACTCATGTCAACATTCGCACTTCCGATACCTCCAGGAGCCCTCACGGGTCTCCCTTCATCAGCTTACGGAACGCTCCGCTACCACGTGTATTGCTACACATCCTCAGCTTCGGTGCATGGCTTCAGCCCCGTTACATTTTCGGCGCAAAGACCCTTATTTAGACCAGTGAGCTGTTACGCTTTCTTTAAATGATGGCTGCTTCTAAGCCAACATCCTGGTTGTTTTGGGATCCTCACATCCTTTCCCACTTAGCCATGACTTGGGGACCTTAGCTGGAGGTTAGGGTTGTTGCCCTTTTCACGACGGACGTTAGCACCCGCCGTGTGTCTGCCGAGTAGTACTCCCCGGTATTCGGAGTTTGGTTAGGATCAGTAAGACGGTGAGTCCCCATAGCCCATCCAGTGCTCTACCCCCGGGGGTATTCGCTCGACGCTCTACCTAAATAGATTTCGCGGAGAACCAGCTATTTCCGAGTTTGATTGGCCTTTCACCCCTAGCCACAAGTCATCCCAATCTATTGCAACAGATGCGGGTTCGGTCCTCCAGTTGGTGTTACCCAACCTTCAACCTGCTCATGGCTAGATCACTCGGTTTCGGGTCTAATGCAACGAACTATGACGCCCTATTCAGACTCGCTTTCGCTTCGCCTACACCTACCGGCTTAAGCTTGCTCGTTACACTAAGTCGTTGACCCATTATACAAAAGGTACGCCGTCACCCTTGCGGGCTCCGACTGTTTGTAGGCATCCGGTTTCAGGTTCTATTTCACTCCCCTTGTCGGGGTGCTTTTCACCTTTCCCTCACGGTACTTGTTCGCTATCGGTCATGCACGAGTACTTAGGCTTGGAGAGTGGTCTCCCCATGTTCAGACAGGATTTCTCGTGTCCCGCCCTACTCTAGGACAATCATGATATCTACGCGTACGGGGCTGTCACCCACTACGGCCGCACTTTCCAGAGCGTTCCACTTTAATCACAATTGCCACTGGCCTGGTCCGCGTTCGCTCGCCACTACTTGCGGAGTCTCGGTTGATGTCCTTTCCTGCAGGTACTTAGATGTTTCAGTTCCCTGCGTTCGCTTCTTACACCCTATGTATTCAGGTGTAGATACCTTATCACAATGCTTGGAAACCGAGCGCGTCGAGACGCGCAGCAATTAGTCGGTAGTCCATAGTGAGTAGTTTTCACTGCTCACTCATCACTAATTTCTAATCACTAACGTGCCAACGGCACGCTCGATTTCCCAAGCATTTAAGGTGGGTTTCCCCATTCGGAGATCCATGGATCAAAGCTCATTCGCAGCTCCCCACGGCTTTTCGCAGCGTATCACGTCCTTCATCGCCTGTGCATGCCAAGGCATCCACCAAATGCCCTTACGACACTTAATCGTTCTCATTGCCAATGCTCATCCATATTTGGATTTGGAATTCCTATCCTCTTCGCTTGCGCTCAGAGGGGTTCCAAATCTGACCATCCGGACAACCTTGCGATTGCCGTGCAGTCAGTCCAAAATCCGGTTACCTTTTACAACCGGATCATTTCATGATGCCATCGACGTGTTCGACAGGTCTGCTTTATTGGAGCTACGCCGAGCAGCCCACTTGCAGCCTGTCTTAAGACCAGCTTCTCGAGATTGGATCCGATACCGCGCGGTCAGGCAACGGTAATCAAGTCGTCCGTCAGATGCTCACCCCTAAAGATGACCAAACAACAACGACCCAGAGCGACAAGCTTCCTACCTACTCCAGTCCTTCCCCTATATCCGGCCGGCTAGGCCATCCATAGGATCAACAGAACTGGGCTCG
>NZ_JABDWC010000050.1:0-7037 GCF_019685155.1 Rhizobium sp. NZLR1b | reverse complement strand
CTGACCTACGAGACAGAGCGCTCTTATCCAAATGGTTCAAAGCGGCGTGTGCTGCGAAGCTCCGTCTGGAAACACGACGGGCTCAAGTGGCAAATGTTTTTCCATCAAGGCACGATCAGGCCGTAGCGACGTCTGTGTGGTGCATCAGCGAGCGATACCAGGCGCCATGACCGGCCCTCGGAGGCTTCGGTGGTCGGCGTCATCGTTCTCGCGTGCGCGGAGCAAATATTTGCAAGGTAGGCGCCGCACCTAAATTGGAGAGTCGGAGCAATTTTGATCTTGCAGGCTCTGGAGCGACGCGTCGAGGCTGAGGGTCAGGCCTGTCGGGGCATAATCAACAGAGACTTTTCCGAACGCAGACAGGCTGGAATTGATGAGCCGGGAGCCGAAGCCCCTCCTTTTCGGAGCTTCCACAGTCGGACCGCCGCGCTCTCGCCAACGGAGGTCGAGGTGGTCGGCGCCCGCTTCCTGACGCAGAGACCACTCGATTTCGATCACTCCGGTATCAACCGACAGGGCCCCGTATTTCGTCGCGTTCGTGACAAGCTCGTGCAGCACGAGAGAGAACGCTAACACCGCCTGGGGGGTCAGCGTGACTGTGGGACCACTTGCTTTGAGACGGTCCGGCCCAAGTCCGAGATTGACTGCGGTCGCCTCGACGATCGTGTCCATGGTCGCTGACAGCCAGTTCTTCTGCAGCAAAATGTCATGCGCGTGGGCATAGGCGTTGATGCGCGCCGATATCGACTGCTCCGCATCCTCCATGCCGACGGCGCTTCTGAACGACTGGCTGATAATGGCCTGGACGACGGCCAGCGTATTCTTGATGCGATGCGAGAGCTCGTGCATAAGGACGCGTTGTCGCTGCTCATTTTCTCGCTGCTCAGTTCGATCCCTGAGAATCTTCACGAAACCTTCGAGTTCGCCATCATCCGACCTCAGCGCCATGAGCTGGCCTGATGCCCAGAATAACGAGCCGTCCTTTCGGACGTGCCATCGTTCATCGTCTCCGTGGCCCGCGGTCAAAGCAGCGGTCATTTCCCGCTGGGGAACCCCAGCCTCGCGGTCTGCCTGCGTGAAAATTGCGCCGACGGGCTGGCCAATGATTTCAGTGTCGTCCCATCCGAGGATCCTGCGGGCTCCCTCATTCCATGTGGTCACCCTGTGATCGAGATCCACGGAGATGATCGCATATTCGATGGCACTCTGGAGGATGGCTTCGAGGAAGCGTTCCCTGGCGCGACTGGAATTGGAAAAGGGGGTCTTGACCATATTGCGCCGTATCCATCAAGCCACGAGCGGGTGACCTTAATACTATACCGGACACTGCCGCATTACCATCGAAGCCGTGATGTTCCCGTAAGTATGGTCTCCCCGGCAAACAGAGGCGGACGAGACTATTCGAACATGCCCGCAGTCATTCCGTGCAGCGGAGGAACTATATCTTATCGGTAGCGTTTTGCCGGGACACTCAAGATCCTGGGAGGATAACATGAAAATACTGGTCATCTCTGCCGCATCGCTGTTTCTGTCACTTGGGGGAGCGGCGGTCGCGCAGACGACGACGGTCGTCGTCCCTGGCGAGGTCAAAACCTATGTCATGAAACAGGAAACGCCATCCGCCACGTTTGAAGGTGACGTTGCAGTCGGTACGGCGCTTCCTGACACAGTCGAGATCCACACAATCCCTGATCAACCTGATTACGGTTATGTGGTCGTCAACAAGAAGCGTGTGCTCGTCAATCCGAAGACCCGCGCGGTAATCGAAGTCTACCAGTAACTTGAAAGAATCGCGGGCCTGCTTCAGGCTCGCGGTTCCCCAGTCATTCCACCTTCGTCTCAAACGCGATTCGCTCGGGGCTAAGAGTTGAACTCAGCGTCGCATCCACCGCAGTCAGTCGCATCAGGTGACGGCGTAGCCGCGGCGTCTCCTTTGGGCATTCGGATGCGAGGACGTCGGACATTCCCGAGTCAGCCTTCGTGGAGTTCTTCGCCACCGGGATGAGCAACAGGTCGCCGACAGCGATGAAGGGTTCGTCTGCAATCAAAGCATTCAAGAGGCCACCTTGGCGTCAGCCTTTTGTGCATGGTGCCCGTCACCCGTCGCCGCCTCGGGGTTGGCCTAAAGAAAGGCCGTCCCTGCCATGCCGACTACGGCGCCACACATCGCAAGGCAGGTCGCCCATCCGAGAATTTTCAAAATCTTGCCAATCACAAACTGTTTCATGATCGTTTGGTCCGAGGCGATCAGCATCAGGACGACCATGACTGGAACGGCAACAACGCCGTTTATGACCGCGCTCCAAAACAGCGCCGTCATTGGTTGTATCGGCGTAAAGTTAAGCACCATGCCGACAATCGTAGCCACCGCGACGGTGGTATAGAAGGCCTTTGCCTCGCGAGGCTCACGAGAAAGGCCAACCTTCCAATGCGCCACTTCGCTTACGGCGTACGCTGCCGACCCGGCAAGGACAGGCACGGCCAGTAGTCCGGTTCCAATGATGCCAGTCGCAAAGATGACTTCGGCGAACTTCCCCGCCAGTGGTTCGATGGCCTTCGCGGCGTCGACGGAGTTCTCGATGTTCGTCACGCCAGCCTTGTTCAGGGTCGCAGCGGTCGTTGTCATGATGGCGAGCGCGACGATATTCGATGCAGCCATGCCGATCAGCGTGTCCAGCGTAATGCGTTCATTGGCTGCCTTCGCTTCCCGCGGATGTTCGATCAATGGTTCTGCGTCAGGCTTTTCCTTCAAGTCTTCCGCCTCCTGAGAGGCCTGCCAAAAAAACAGATAGGGACTTATCGTCGTCCCAAAGATCGCGACGATCACCGACCAGTATTTTGGGCCGGACGTGAAACTTGGGATGAACAAACCTCGCGCAAAGCTTGCCCAGTCGATATGGACGACGAAAAGCGTGGCGATGTAGGAAAGCAATGCCAGGCTCAGCCATTTGAGGAAGGCGACGTAACGTTCATATTTAACGAATACCTGGAGAAGGATGCATGTGGTGCCGAATGCGACGACGTAGATAAGCGCATACCCTCCCAAAAGCAGATGCGCCGCATCTCCCATGGCGCCGAGGTCCGCACCGATGTTGATGATATTGGCAACTAATAGCGGCCCGGTAATCGCGATCCCCACCCATGGCGGGTAGCAGCGCACAATGCTTCCTGCCAATCCGCGTCCCGTGGTCCTTCCGATCCGCGCGCTGATCATCTGGACGGCGACCATTAACGGATACGTCAACAGCAAAGTCCAGTTCGTAACATAACCGAACTGTGCCCCTCCCTGGGAATATGTTGCTATTCCGCTTGGGTCGTCGTCCGATGCGCCTGTAATGAGGCCAGGTCCCAGGATTTCAAGCAGGCGTGATTTCGAAGGTTCAGGGGCGGCGCTTCTTTCGTCTATACGATGTTCGCTCACAGCGGCCTCATAATATCCCACGCCGTCTCAAGCGGTTCTGCCGCCGGCTCGGTGCAAATAAATCGCTGGCGGTCTCGTTTGTTCCACCGCTCGGCTGAGCCGGTCCGCTGCCCTGGAACAACGCACTTTCTTCCGACGTTACCGGGTCGTGGCATATGGAGCGGCAATAATGGATCTCGGGCTGACCAATAAGCGTGTCCTCGTAACAGGAGGCAATTCCGGTCTGGGCGCTGCGATCGCGAAGGCATTCGCTGCCGAGGGGGCACGAGTTGCGATCAACTATCTGGTCAACCCAAAACAAGCCGATATGTTCGTCGAGGAAGTCACCGTCGAAGGTGGCGAGGCTCGTCAACTGAGGGCCGATATCAGCGACCCCAAAGCGGTCGAGGCAATGTTCGCTGCCATCGACGATACCTGGGGCGGTCTCGACATACTGGTAAACAATGCCGGCATCGACGGCGAACGCGCGCTCGGCTGGGAAGCCGATACAGATGCCTGGAGCAAGGTCGTCGAGATCAACTTGATGGGAACATATTTGTGCGCGCGCGAAGCCCTGAAACGCATGGTCGCTCAAAAGTCGGGTGTGGTACTCAACACCACAAGCGTTCATGAGGTGATCGCCTGGGCCGGCTATAGCGCCTATACGGCTAGCAAGGCGGGTGTCTCTATGATGTCCAAATCGCTGGCGCAGGAAGCGGCGCCGCATGGGGTTCGCGTTCTTTGCATCGCGCCGGGGGCGATCCGTACGCCAATCAATCAGGCAGTCTGGCAGGATGCCCAGGGTTATAGGGATTTGCTTACGAAGATCCCACTGGGCCGTATAGGCGAGCCCGAGGATGTTGCAAACATCGCCATCATGCTGGCTTCTGATGCCGCCAGCTACGTCACCGCGACGACGATCTTTGTGGATGGCGGCATGACCGACTACCCCTCCTTTGCGCATGGCGGGTGATAGGGACATGGCCGGGCGCATCGAAGACTACGGGCTAATTGGAAATATGCTGTCCGCCGCGCTTGTGAGTAAGGATGGATCGATCGACTGGTTATGCCTGCCGCGTTTCGATTCACCTGCTTGCTTCGCCGCACTTCTCGGCACCGCCGATAACGGCCGCTGGAAGATCGCGCCAGTGGGTAGAAGGAAAACAAGCCGGCGCTACGTTCCCGACACTGCAATTTTGGAAACCCGGTTCGAAACGGCGACCGGCGTCGTTACGCTCACTGATTTTATGCCGATCAATGAAGGCGACCGCCATGTGGATGTGGTCCGCATCGTGACCGGTGTTTCGGGCACTGTCGACATGGAGATGGAACTCGTGCTCCGGTTCGAAAACGGGCAGGCTGTGCCGTGGGTGCGGCGCAAGGACTACGGCCTGAGCGCGATCGCCGGCCCCAACGCAGTGGAACTTCATACTGATCTGAAGCTCAAGGGCCGCAACATGAAGACCTACGCCCGCTTCTCCGTTGCGGCCGGCGACGCGGTGCCGTTGACGATGTCGTATCATCCTTCCAGCGACCAGCCACACTTTGTCCGCGATCGCCACGAGGAACTCGATCGAGCGACAACCTGGTGGCGGGAATGGGTGAAGCACGGCAGCTTTGAAGATATGCCGGAAGTCTGGCGCGCGCCGGTGGTCCGCTCGCTCATCACGCTCAAGATGCTGATTTATGCCCCGACGGGCGGGATTGTCGCTGCGCCGACCACCTCGCTTCCCGAGAAGATCGGAGGGACACGAAATTGGGACTATCGTTACTGCTGGCTGCGCGATTCAGCACTGACGCTTTATGCGTTGCTAAATTCGGGATATCGCCAAGAGGCAGAGGATTGGCGGAAATGGCTGCTGCGCGCAGTTGCGGGTGCTCCGGAACAGCTTCAGATCATGTACGGGATCGCGGGGGAGCGTTGGCTCCCCGAGTTCGAAGTGTCGTGGCTCAAAGGATATGAGGGAAGCATTCCGGTCAGGATCGGCAACGCCGCTGCCAGTCAGGTGCAAATCGACGTCTATGGCGAACTCATCGATACCCTCAACGCAGCGCGCGATGCCGAGCTGCAGTCGCAAGAGGAGGCCTGGCGGCTGCAAAAGGTACTTCTTGCTCACTTGGTGACTGCTTGGCAGACGCCGGATCACGGAATTTGGGAAGTGCGTGGGCCAGCGCGCGCATTCACCCACTCGCGCATGATGGCCTGGGTGGCATTCGACCGCGCCGTCATCTGCACGGAGCGGTACGGGCTTGAAGGCCCGGTGGCGAAGTGGCGTGAGGTGCGCCAACAAATTCATGAGGAAATTTGCGCCAGCGGCTTCGATGAGAAAAAGAACAGCTTTGTCCAATATTACGGCGGTGACACGCTAGATGCGAGCCTGCTGCTGATGCCCCAGGTGGGCTTTTTACCAGCCGACGACCCGCGCATCATTGGTACAATCGCTGCAGTTGAGCGGGAGCTCCTGCAGGGCGGCCTGGTCATGCGCTATTCGACGAACCGGACCGACGACGGTGTCGGTGGCAGGGAAGGAGCATTTCTGGCCTGCAGCTTCTGGCTGGTTGATGCTTATGTGCTCACTGGGCGGCGGCGGGATGCGCAGAACTTGTTCGACCACTTGCTCAGTCTTCGTAACGACCTAGGCCTACTCTCAGAAGAGTTCGACGTCGTCGGTCGGCGCCTTCTCGGCAATTTCCCTCAGGCTTTTTCGCACATCGGCCTGATTAACACCGCGCACAACCTGGTCAGCGCGGGAGGACCGGCGCGGCAGCGTGCTGAAAAGACCGCCCCGAGCAAGCCACGCAAGGTTTCCCCAGATGCGCTGTAAGGCGCTCTTTATCGGAACGCGGAGGGAGCACTGGTGCAGCCCCTCAGCGCCGAAACCGGCACTGGGGTCAATCTTGCGGCGGGCGTCTCGCGCCTTGAGCTTCGCCGTCGACGCGCCGCCCGCCCATGTGGTTTTGCCGTGGGTTCATCGGGTCTTTTCGAACTTCAAGCGATGGAGCTACGGAACATTTCACGGATTGAGGGACAAGCATATCGACATCTACGCCAACGAGTTCGTCTTCAGATGGAACCGAAGGCGGCACTTCCAGAGCAATATCGACACGATGTTGGGCCTCGGGCGGCGGATTGGATGCATCACTTGGCGCGACGTCGTCGGAGACACCTGAAAGTGGAAGCACGACCATCAAGCCCAGGTGCTGGCGATGGTCGATCCAGAGCGACTGAAGCGGGCCGAGCAGTATGCCTTCGATAACGGCATGGATATCTTCGACGCGCTGGACGATATTAGGCGCGAGGAAAAACGGCATAAGTATCATCGCCGTCAGCCAGAGCGTCCTGCGCTACCGCCAAGACGGCACGGCGAGCAAAGAAATACCCGGCGATACATCCATCCGCCAAGCTTGGCTCCAACGGAGACGGCCATCGGTTATCTGCGGCATATCCCCATCGGATCGAAGATTACCGGATCGGGCAAGAGATTGATGGCCTAGCGTAGCTCGCCGAGCACTAGAGCGCGTCCGTTGAACGCGGAATCAGGTTGAGGGTTTCCTTAAAGGCTAAACTCTGATTCCATCGCTCCGACTGGTGATTTGGTCGGAGGTAAAATGACCCGAGCTTTCAGTGATGATTTGC